>DIVK01000012.1:447-4241 GCA_002422455.1 Rhodoferax sp. UBA6134 | reverse complement strand
TCTTCGAGACCGGCATCAAGGTCATAGATGTGCTGTTGCCGCTGGAGCGCGGTGGCAAAGCGGGACTTTTTGGCGGCGCGGGCGTGGGCAAAACCGTGCTGCTGACTGAAATGATTCACAACATGGTCGGGAGTCAGGAAGGCGTCAGCATTTTTTGCGGCATCGGTGAGCGTTGTCGCGAAGGTGAAGAGCTTCACCGGGAGATGAAAAAAGCGGGCGTGTTGCCCAACATGGTCATGATCTTCGGTCAAATGAACGAGCCGCCGGGTGCCAGATTCCGTGTGGGCCATGCGGCGCTGACGATGGCCGAATATTTCCGCGACGACGAACACCGTGACGTGCTGCTACTCATCGACAATATTTTCCGTTTCATCCAGGCCGGCATGGAAGTCTCCGGCCTGATGGGGCAGATGCCGTCACGGTTGGGCTACCAGCCCACGATGGGCACCGAATTGTCGGGGCTGGAAGAGCGCATTGCCAACACCGACACCGGTGCCATCACCTCGATTCAGGCGGTGTATGTGCCGGCGGACGATTTCACCGATCCGGCGGCCGTGCACACCTTCTCGCATCTTTCCGCGTCCATCGTGCTGTCGCGCAAACGGGCCAGTGAAGGCCTGTACCCGGCCATCGACCCGCTGCAATCGAGCTCCAAGATGACCACGCCGGGCATCGTCGGCGATCGGCATTACGCGCTGGCGCAGGAAATCCGGCGCACGCTGGCCCAATATGCCCAACTCAAGGACATCATTGCCATGCTTGGGCTGGAGCAGCTGTCGCAGGAAGACCGCAACGTGGTGGGACGGGCGCGCCGTCTNNGAGCGGTTTTTGACCCAGCCGTTTTTCACGACCGAGCAGTTCACCGGCATGCAGGGCAAGCTGGTCAGTCTTGAGGATGCACTGACTGGGTGTGAACGCATCCTGCGCGATGAGTTCAAAGATGTCCCGGAGAGTGCGCTGTACATGATCGGGAAGATTGACGAAGCCAAGGCCAAGCAAACAGAGACGGCCGACAGCCATGAAGCTTAAGATTCTTCTGCCCTTCAAGGTCTTTGCCGAAAAAGCAGGCGTGTCGCGCATTGTCTCGGAAACCCGGGCCGGCTCGTTTGGCTTGCTGCCACACCGGCGCGATTGCGTGGCGGCGCTTGCGCCCGGCATTCTGGTCTATGAGACAGCGACTGACGGGGAGGTTTTTGTGGCCGTCGATGGCGGTGTGCTGGTCAAGACCGGGCCGGACGTGCTGGTTTCGGTGCGGCGGGCCATGGGCGGCGCGGACCTCGGCCAATTGCGCCAGGCGGTGGAGCAGGAGTTTTTGGCGCTGGACGAGCATGAGCAAAACGTGCGCTCGGTGCTGGCGAAACTGGAGAGTGGTTTTTTGCGCCGATTTGCGACGTTTCAACATGACTGACAAGCCCGGGAAAATTTTGAAAAAGGATGCGGGCCTGGCCGAACAGGTCGGCGCCAAGGCTGCGCGCAAGCTCAAGGCACAGCGCAACCGTGCGCCGGGCGTGTGGTCGGGTCTGGGCTTGATGGGGGTCGTCGGCTGGTCGGTCGTGGTGCCTACCCTGCTGGGCGCGGCGCTCGGTCTCTGGCTGGACCGCCGCTACCCCGGGGGGCGCACCTGGACGCTGGCCCTGTTGATGGCCGGGCTGACACTGGGCTGCTTGAATGCCTGGCACTGGGTGAGCAAGGAAGACCAGGCCATGCGGGACGAGCGGGAGAATGACGATGAATGAAACACTGGCCCTGGTGCTGGCATGGATCGCGGGTGGGTCACTCGGTGCATTTTTTTTCGGCGGCCTTTGGTGGACGGTTCGCAAGAGTCTGGCTTCAACCAGGCCCGCGCTGTGGATGTTTGGCAGTCTTCTGCTGAGGATGGGCGTGACGATGAGCGGTTTTTATTTTGTCTCGGGCGGCGACTGGCAGCGCTTGCTCGGCTGCCTGGTCGGTTTTGTCATGGCGCGCCAGCTCGTGACGCGGCTGACCCGCTTGCCTGAAAAAGACCCGACGCGCCCGTCACCGGAGGTCCGCCATGCGCCTTAGCCCCGATGCAATCATTTTCTGGCAATACGGTTTTTTCAAGCTCAACGCCACCATTGCGACCACCTGGGCCCTGATGCTGGTGCTGGTGGTGGGCGCCAAACTCATCACGCGTCATCTCTCCACCGATCACAAGCGCTCGCGCTGGCAGAACCTGCTGGAGATCGTCGTGACCGGCATCGAGCAGCAAATTGCAGAGGTCGGCCTGCACCATCCACGAAAATACATCGGCTTTCTGGGCTCGCTGTTTCTGTTTGTTGCCATGGCCAGCCTGTGCACCGTCATTCCCGGCTACGAGCCGCCCACCGGCTCGCTGTCCACCACGGCAGCGCTGGCCCTGTGCGTGATGGTGGCCGTGCCGCTGTTCGGCATCGAGGACCAGGGCCTGGCCGGCTACCTCAAGTCCTACCTGAAGCCGACCGTTGTCATGCTGCCGTTCAACATCATCAGCGAGATATCCCGCACGCTGGCGCTGGCCGTGCGCCTGTTTGGCAACATGATGAGCGGGACCATGATCATCGGCATTCTCCTGAGCATCACGCCCTTCATCTTTCCCATCGTCATGACCTTGCTGGGGTTGCTCACGGGCATGGTGCAGGCCTACATCTTCAGCATCCTGGCGGCGGTTTACATCGCCGCCGCCACCCATGTGCGCAAGCCCAAGCCTGAGCTGGCGCCCACAATTGAACAATAACTTTAGTAGGAAGGATTTGTTATGGACAGCATGACAATCATCGCGGTGGCCTCCATCGTCATCGCCGGCATCACCACAGGTTTTGGCACCATGGGCCCTGCCTTTGCCGAAGGGAGGGCCGTCGCCACGGCGCTCACCGCACTGGCGCAGCAGCCCGACGCCTCGGCCACCATCACCCGCACCCTGTTCGTGGGCCTGGCGATGATCGAATCCACCGCGATCTACTGCTTCGTAGTCTCGATGATCCTGATTTTTGCCAACCCGTTCTGGAATCACGCCATCGCGCTGGCTGCCGGAAAGTAAGCCATGCTTTTTGACTGGTTCACGGTTGGCGCGCAGACGCTCAATTTTCTCGTCCTGGTGTGGCTGATGAAGCGCTTTCTTTACAAGCCCATCCTCGACGCCATCGACGCGCGGGAAAAGCGAATCGCCCTGGCCCTTGCCGACGCTGCCCTGAAACAAGTCGCCGCGCAAAANNNCTGCTCGACGAAGCGCGACAAGTGGCCGACACCTTGCGCGCCAGCAAGCAAGACGCGTTGACCAGCGAACTGCAAACCCTGCATCAGGACATCGCCCGTCGTTCGCGCGAAGAAGTGTTTGCCATTGCCCAAAAGGTCCTGACCGATCTGGCTGGTTTGAGCCTTGAAGAACGCATGGGAGAAGTGTTCACGCAGCGCCTGCGGGAACTTGACGACGAGGCCAGGGCCGGTCTGGCCAAGGCGCTGAAGACATCGTCCAACACGGTGCAAGTGCGCAGCGCCTTCGAGTTGCCGGCGGCGCAGCGGGCCGCGATACAAAGCGCGCTCAATGAAACTTTCTCGGGTGAAGTGCAGATTCAGTTCGACACCACGCCGGACTTGATCAGCGGCATCGAACTGAGCGCCAACGGATGGAAGGTCGCCTGGAATATCGCGGATTTTCTGGCGTCACTGGAGCAGCGCATTGGCGAACTCATCCAGGAAAAGTCCGAACCGCAAGTCCATCCCGCCGCGCCAGAGAAAGCCGCATGAGCGCGCCACCGGACAGCCTGAAAAGTGTCCTGGACAGCACCTTTGCGGGC
>DIVK01000012.1:0-403 GCA_002422455.1 Rhodoferax sp. UBA6134 | reverse complement strand
CCGGAAATGTGTTTGGCATCGCCTTCAATGTGGACGAGAGCGAGATCGGCGTCGTGCTGCTGGGAGATTATTCGCGTCTGCAGGCGGGCGACAAAGTCGAGCGCACAGGCCGGGTGATGGACATCATCGTGGGGGACAGCTTGCTGGGCCGGGTGATTGACCCGCTGGGCCGCCCGCTCGACGGCCAGGGGGCGGTGGCCGCCAGCGCACGCTTGCCTATTGAGCGCCCCGCCGCGCCCATCATGGACCGCGCACCCGTGACCGTGCCGCTGCAGACCGGCCTGAAGGTGGTCGATGCCTTGATTCCGATAGGGCGCGGCCAGCGCGAGCTGATCCTGGGCGACCGGCAGACCGGCAAGACCGCGATTGCAATTGACACCATCCTGAACCAGCGTGGCCAGGA
>DIVK01000099.1:2829-5184 GCA_002422455.1 Rhodoferax sp. UBA6134 | reverse complement strand
CAAGCTGATCGGCCAGGGCTGCGACATGGCCAGTTTTGGTCCTTTGACTGAATTGTCGAAGGCTACGCCGCTGGAGTTCAGGTCAACCGACATGCTGGGGCCGGACCTGCGCATCGTGGCCCGGATTCCGGGGCGGGATCAGTTCCAGGCAACAAGTCCCGGCGGCCAGCGGGCCGACGGGTGAAATCCCTGCGAAAATGCCTTCATGTTTACAGGAATCATCACCGGCATGGGGCGCATCGTCGCCGCCAGCGCCCTGGGCAGCTCTCCCACCCACGGCAAGCGCCTCACCATTGAGTGCCCGCCCGCCTACCTTGACGACGTGGGCCTGGGCGACAGCATTGCGCTCAATGGCGCCTGCATGACGGTAACCACGCTTGACGCTGCGCAACGCCAGTTCACCGTGGACATCTCGGCGGAGTCGCTGGACAAGACCGCCGGACTGGACCAGACCGGCCCCATCAACCTTGAAAAAGCCCTGCGTGCCAACGACCGCCTGGGCGGCCACATTGTCTCGGGCCACGTGGATGGCATCGGCACCGTGACCCATTTTGCGCCGGCAGGCGAAAGCTGGGAGCTGCGCGTGCTGGCGCCCAGGGCCCTGGCCAGGTACCTGGCGTACAAGGGGTCGCTGACGGTCAATGGCGTGAGCCTGACGGTCAACCGCATTCAGGACGTGGAGGCCGGCTGCGAAGCCAGCATCAACCTGATTCCCCACACGGTGCAAAACACCGCACTCGGCACGCTTGCCGCCGGTTCGCGGGTGAACCTGGAGATCGACCTGATCGCGCGCTATTGCGAGCGGATGCTGAGCAGCCGGACGACCGCCTGATGCGGATGTTCCCTGGAATCTGCAGATGCAGATGCAGGGCAGTATCAAAGCGAACTTGGCGCATATAAATCCAATCTGGGACAATGGCGGGCTGTGAAGACGACGAGCTGTCCGACCCCGCCCCCGAAACTTTCTGAAAGACACTCGCATGACCGCCCCCTCCCCTGTGGCAATTTCTCCGGTTGAAGATATCGTGGCTGACATGCGTGCCGGGCGCATGGTGATTCTGGTGGACGAGGAAGACCGCGAGAACGAGGGCGACCTGGTGCTGGCAGCCGACCATGTCAGCGCCGACGGCATCAACTTCATGGCGCGTTTTGGCCGCGGCCTGATTTGCCTGACCCTCACGCGGGAACGCTGCGAAAGCCTGCAGCTCCCTCCCATGACCCTGCGCAATGGCGACAAGAAGGGCACGGCCTTCACGGTATCGATCGAAGCGGCCGAGGGCGTGACCACAGGCATCTCTGCCGCGGACCGCGCACGCACCATTCAGGCCGCCGTGGCCAGGCACGCGCGGCCCGGCGACCTGGTGCAACCCGGCCACATCTTCCCGCTGCAGGCGGTCGATGGCGGCGTGCTGATGCGCGCCGGCCACACCGAAGCCGGCTGCGACCTGGCCGCCATGGCCGGCTGCTCGCCCGCCGCTGTCATCTGCGAGATCATGAACGATGACGGCACCATGGCCCGCCTGCCGGACCTGCAACTGTTTGCCGCCATTCACGGCCTGAAGATCGGCACCATTGCCGACCTGATCGAACACCGCAGCCGTACCGAATCGCTGATCGAAAAGGTCGGCACGCGGCCCATGAACACCGCCTTTGGTGAATTCACCACCCATGCGTTCAAGGACAAGCCCGGTCATGGCCTGCACCTGGCGCTGGTCAAGGGCAGTTGGACGGCCGACGAGAGCGTGCCGGTGCGTGTCCATGCCCCGCTGTCGGTGCTCGACACGCTGGAGGTCAACCACGCCGGACATTCCTGGGGCCTGGACACCAGCATGCGCTACATCGAGCAGCAGGGCAAAGGCGTCATCGTGCTGCTTTACTGCGGCGAGACCGCCGAACAGTTGCTCGCCGAATTCCAGAACACGGCGGGCAACCGCCACCTGGCCGAGCCGGGCCGCGTGGACCTGCGCACCTATGGGGTGGGCGCAAAAATTCTGCATGACCTGGGCGTGCAAAAAATGCAACTCATGGCCGCCACGCGCCGCCTGCCGAGCGTGACCGGCTACGGCCTGGAAATTACCGGCTATATCCCCAAGGAGTAAGCATGCTTGATGCAGACAAGGGAGCGCTCGCTTCCACCGACCGCCGTTTGAACGGCGAAAATTTGACCATTGGCATCGTGCAGGCCCGTTTCAACGAGCCCATCACCAACACGCTGGCCCGGGCCTGCCGGGCCGAGCTGATCGCACTGGGTGTGCCGGCAGACCATATCGACCTGGTGCAGGTGCCGGGCGCGCTGGAAGTGCCCATGGCCCTGCTGGCCATGGCAAAGACGTTGAAGTACGACGCCCTGGTGGC
>DIVK01000099.1:0-2746 GCA_002422455.1 Rhodoferax sp. UBA6134 | reverse complement strand
TGCATCCCAAGCCGATGGGCAGCCGCCCGCCCCGCCAGTCCCGCACCGGGCTGACCAGCACCGGCGCGCGCAAGGCCGGCAGCAAGTCACCGCGTTCGCGGGCGCGCGAGTTTGCATTGCAGGCGCTCTACCAGAAACTGGTGGGGCAAAACGAAGTGTCCGACATTGACATCTTCACCCGCGACCTGGCCGGTTTTTCAAAATCCGACTCCGTGCATTTCGATGCGCTGCTGCACGGCTGCGCCAATGAGGCGGCCGAACTGGACGCACTGCTCACGCCCCTGNNCCGTGGCGCGTGGTGCTGAATGAATGCATTGAGCTGGCCAAGGAGTTTGGCGGCACCGACGGCCACAAGTACGTCAACGCGGTGCTCAACGGACTGGCCCCGAGCCTGCGCGCGGCCGAAGTGGGTGCCGACCGGGGCCAGGCGCGCCCCTGAAAATTCCGGCATGAAAGGTACCGTTTCTCCTGCGTTCACGGCCCCTGCCCGGAACAGGTTGCAACCCATCGTCAAGCCCGAAACAGCTCAGACGCCGCCCGCACGGGGGTTTGACTGGCCCGTGCGCGTCTACTGGGAAGACACCGATGCCGGCGGCATCGTGTTCTACGCCAACTACCTCAAGTTCTTCGAACGCGGCCGCACCGAGTGGCTGCGCTCGCTGGGGCTGGAACAGCGCCAGCTGCGCGAAAGCACCGGCGGCATGTTTGTGGTGAGCGAGGCACGGCTTCGCTATCACCAGCCGGCACGCCTGGATGACGAACTTTTTGTTACCGCCCGGCCGCTTGAAACGGGTCGCGTCTCCATGACAATAGAGCAGCAGGTGCGGCTCAAGACGGCGGCGGGAGACACCTTGCTCTGCGAAGGCAGCATCCGCATCGGCTGGGTCGATGCCGCCAGCATGAAGCCTGCAAGAATTCCGCAATCTGTTCTGGACGCCCTGAAATGAACCAAGACCTGTCGATCCTTCACCTGGTGCTCAACGCCAGCGTGGTCGTACAACTGGTGATGCTGCTGCTGGTGCTCATCTCCGTGTCCAGCTGGGCCGCGATTTTTCGCAAACTGTTCTCGCTGAAGCGGGTGAAATCGCTCAACGACGGGTTCGAGCGCGAGTTCTGGTCGGGCATCCGCCTGAATGACCTGTTTGCCACCGCCACCCAAAATACCCGCGACGCCGGGCCGATGGCGCGCATTTTCGCCAGCGGCATGCGCGAATACCAGAAACTGCGCGAAAAGCGCATCACGGATTCCGCCACCCTGATGGACGGCGCGCGCCGCGCCATGCGGGCCAGCTTCCAGCGCGAAATGGAC
The DNA here is from genome assembly GCA_002422455.1 of Rhodoferax sp. UBA6134. Classification (GTDB taxonomy): domain Bacteria; phylum Pseudomonadota; class Gammaproteobacteria; order Burkholderiales; family Burkholderiaceae_C; genus Rhodoferax. The sequence continues at coordinate 1,437 of DIVK01000099.1, read as the reverse complement.
GTGGTGGAGACCCACCTGTCGTTCCTCGCCTCGGTCGGTTCGGTGTCGCCCTACGTCGGCCTGTTTGGCACCGTGTGGGGCATCATGCATGCCTTCACCGGGCTGGCGTCCCTGCAACAGGTCACGCTGGCCACGGTGGCGCCCGGCATTGCCGAGGCGCTGGTCGCCACCGCCATCGGCCTGTTCGCGGCCATACCCGCGGTGGTGGCCTACAACCGGTTTGCGCGCGACATCGACCGCGTCGCGATCCGGCTGGAAACCTTCATCGAAGAGTTCTCCAACATCCTGCAGCGCAATGTGGGCGCGCAGTCCGCCTCCGGCCTGTGAAAGGAATGTAAGCATGCCCGCCCTGGTTAGCCGCGGACGCGGCCGGCGCACCATCAACGAGATCAACATGGTTCCNNCCATCAACGAGATCAACATGGTGCCTTTCATCGACGTGATGCTGGTGCTGCTGATCATCTTCATGGTGACGGCGCCGCTGATCACGCCCAGCGTGATCGACCTGCCCAGTGTCGGCAGGGCGGCCCGTCAGCCGGACCAGGTCATTCAAGTCATCATCGGCAAGGATGAAGCCCTGGCGATGAAAATTCGGGAAAAATCCACCGCCCTGGGCTTGCGGGAACTCGCCAGCGCCGTCCGACAGGCCCAGAGCGGGACCGGCAATTCCGCCGTGGTCATCAGCGCCGACAAAAACATCAAGTACGAGACAGTGGTCAGGGTCATGGACACCCTGCAGCGCGCGGGCGTGCAGCGCGTGGGCTTGTCCGTGCAGCTTGCCAATTAGGGACGGCCGCATGCAGGCCGCGCCCGACCGCCTTGAATTCGCGCCACCGCCCACGCCGGGCCTGCTGCGGGCGCTGGGGCTGGCAGTGCTGGCCCACGCCGCCTTGCTGGCCGCCCTGACCTGGGGCGTACATTGGAAGCGCGAGGCGGTGACGCTCACCGCCGAGGCCGAGTTGTGGTCTGCCGTGCCGCAACAGGCCGCCCCCAGACTGATCGAAGTGCCACCCGAACCGGCGCCGGCCCGCCCTGCCGCCGCGGCGCCCGCGCCCGCTCCGCCCCAACTGGCCAGCGCCGACATCGCCCTGGCACGCGCGAAGCAGCGGCTCAAACAACAGCAGGAGCTGGAAAAACAGCGTCTCGAACAAGAACGTCTGAACCAGTTGAAGCAGGAAAAACTGCTGCTTGAGAAAAAGCGCCTGCAGGACAAAAAGGCGACCGAAGAGAAACGAAAATCAGAGCAGGACCGCAAACAAAAAGAAACACGCCAGACCCAGCAGGAGGCCAAACAACAGGAAGCCCGGCGTCAGGAAAACATCAGGCGCATGACCGGGCTGGCCGGTGCCGCCGGCGCGCCGGGTGCCAGCGGCACGGCCCTGCAATCGTCCGGACCGTCGGCCAGCTACGCCGGTCGCATCCGCGCCCGCATCAAGC
>DIVK01000091.1:6733-13309 GCA_002422455.1 Rhodoferax sp. UBA6134 | reverse complement strand
GTCCTTGATGCCGGTGTCGAGCTTGACTGCGTAGGCGCCTGGCAACAGCGCGTAATGCGGCGGCAGCAGGGTATAGACGCCATCCTTCAATCCCGGCACCCCGGAGAGGAATACCGCTTCGCCGCTGGCGCGATCAAAGCCTTCCTGCGGGTCGACCGGGGCGAAGCCGCCCTGGTACCCGGGCAGAACGGCGTAGGTATTTGTGGGGACCGGTTTTTCGTCGACGGTGACGAAGCTGGCGAGGATGTCGCGCGAGCCGCCGGGGCCGACAGTAAATTCGTAGCCCTGCAGATCGCCGCCACCGGCCAGGTTCATTTTGGCGCCGGGCTGCATGTCCACCGTCGCGCCGTCGATGCGGATCGACTTGCCGGCAAGCGTCTTTTGCTCGAACAATCTCGATCCGATCGCGTAAACCCAGTCCTGACCGTTCACCAATCGGCCAAAAGGCGTCAGGCTGCCGGGGCTGGCTGCCACCGAAGTCAGACTGCCATCTCTGAATGCAACCAATCCGGTCGCCTTGAATTCGGTCTGCCCGAACGGCGCCCACAGATTGCCGCCCTGCACGATATCTCCTGCCTCGACCTTGACGCTGCCAAACGCGGACAGCGGCTGAACCGGGCTATCCGTGTTGCGCGTAAATTCGACACGGCGTCCAGGCGCCGAAATGGTGTGCTGCACATAGGTCGCGGGCGTCACCACCGCACCGTGAAAGAGCATGTCAGCCGCGCTCTTGAGAGTACTCACAGGGCGCGTTTGATTGACGCTGACCCCGGCCAGCCGGATCTCCTGCTCGCCGCCGAGTTCAACGCGCGCCATGCCGGTAAACGTCTGGTTGCCCGCCAATTCCAGCAAGCGGGCATCCGCCTTCAAGGTACCACTGCCTGCCACCGCGGTGTTGACCACAGCCTGACTGCCGCTGTCGTAATTGCCCACGCGCAGGACATCTGCGCGCAGCGAGGCATCCCCGCCCTCAGTCTCGATGCGCGGGCTGTCCAATGTCACCTCACGCAAGGCAGTGGCACGATCGGCGCCCAGGTGCAAGCCATTTCCAAGGCGGATCGCGTCGCGGCTCTTGAGCGCGATCCGATCAAAACCGGCGGCTTCCAGCGCCGTCGCGCCGAGTTTTGCCTGACCATCCACCGAGGCGGGCACCATCCCGCCGGCCACAAGACCCGCGGCCTGCGCCGGCACCGCATCCGCCAGACTGAGCACACGTTGCCCCGTCGGATGCCCTGGTCCCGAGGGCGTTGCGTTATCACCCAGCGTCAGGCTGAACGACCCGCCCCGATTGGCAGCGCCGCCCGCCCGCGCCACCAGGGCGCCATCCAGCAAGGCGCCTTCACGCGCGACGATGGCAATGGCACCTGCATCGCTACCTGCATCGCGCCCCAGGCCGCCCGCCTCGTTCGGCACGTCCAGGCGCACCGGCGCCGTCCCCGACACGTCTATTTTCGAGCCGGATTCGGTCACCACGTAGCCCACTTTGGCGTTGAGCGCCACCTTGCCGCCGGCCAGCACATCGCCTTGAATCAGCCCTTGGCTGTCCGGGTAAGTGCGCGCGACACCCGATGCATCCAGTACAGCCTGCTTACCCAGCCAAATGGTACTGACCGGATCGAACTCCAGATCCGTGCTGCGATCGAGCTGTACAGAAATATCCCCCCCGTTCGAACGCACCCGTCCCCCGATCTCGATGCGATGCGCCGCATTGATCGCAAACTTTGCCGCGGCGCCCAGATCGATCTGGGCCCCTTCGCCAATTCGCACGTCTCCACGCGTAACCGTGTCGGCCGACAGGGTCAGATTCACCGGTTTGCGCAAGTGGGGCTCCAGCGCAACGCGCCTGCTGAAGCGCTCTAGCTGGCCGCCGCTGGGCTGCAGCACATAACCGGGTTCCAGCTCCATTGTTTGAAGAACTGGCGCCAGCGCAACACCATCAGCCACCGTCACGCCATCGCGTCCAGTCAGCACAATGTCGGAGAAACCGCCGCGATTGATGAAATCGCTGTCCAGATTGAGCGCGCCCGGCGTCATGTCCTCCGACCCGCCGATCTGGACCTTGCCAGAAGAAATTTTCAGGCTGCCACCTTGAGCGATGCCATGGCCGCTCAACTCGCCGGCCAACTTGACGCCGCCAGTTTGCAGGTTGGATGCGCCAACGCCGGCATTGGCCTCGATCGTGATCGCCCCGCCCTTGCCTCCCGCAATTTTTCCGTCCGGTTTGACGCGCCCGCCGCCCGTGACATCGATATGCGAGCTCGATTCGAGATCAACATTGTTCAACGCCGACAGCGTGATGCCGCCGCCGTTGATGCTGGCGCCGGTTGACGCAACATCACCGGCCGCGGCCAACTGATTGATCCACTCGCCACGTGCCGACACGTTTACGCCGTCCCTGACCGTAACGTTCAGTGTGCTCGGCGCAATGGTCCCGCTCGCCTGATTGGCACGCGCATTGAACGCAATATTTCCCCCCTGCGCGCTGACATCGGCCGCAACATCCACGCTTCGGGCCGTAATCCGCACGCTGCCGCCTTGCGGCGTGCGCAAGGCCTCACGAATCTCGGCGGCCTGGTTGCTGAACACTTCCAACTGCGCAATCCTGCCCTCCCCCATGCTCGATGGATTGAACCCCAAAACGGATTTCAGGTCGGCCGGCAGATTGTCGCCAAAGCCAAAGCCTTTGGACAAACTTGCAGCCGCGCTACCGACTTCGAAACGTTGATTGAACTTGTAATCACCCGCCACAGCGTCGCTGCCCAGGCGCAAGCGGGCGCCCGCGGGGGTCTGGCCGGTGTCACGCTGCAGTTCGCCAGAGAGGGTACGCCCCACCACGTCGGCCTGCATGACCGTCGCACCCATGCCGATCACCTCAAGCATGCCCGCATCCTTGCCCTCGACATAACCCGGATCGAAGCGGTAGCTCTGGCCGAGATCGATCACCTCCTTGCGATTCCACCGCCCGTAATCAATGACGTAACGGGTGGCAATCCCGTCGTAGCGCGTCTCGGCACTGGCGTCCGCCAAATCGGTCAACTTGCCATTCGAACTCAGCAAGGTGGTTTTCACGTTGGCGGCAGTGTACCGAACGCTACCGCCGGACAGATCGACGATCGCGCCGCTTTCCAGAATGGCCTCACCCTGCGACTGCAACCTCACCACGCCGCCCGCCGTCGAACGCTCGGCCACGGTACGCTCCAGCTTCGCCTGGTAACTCTCCAAGCTGTCCTTGGCAATCAGCGTGGACTTGCCGGCATTGGCGTTGGCCAGGGCACGGTTGATGTCAACATAGGCCGTCTGCCCGCGCAGCGAACCCTGCTGATTGACCGGGGAGTCCTTCAACTCGTCCCCGCGCAACTCGACCTCCACGCTGTTGCGCGCGGCTGAAACCCGCACATCTTCCAGCCCCGCAACACTGATGCGCGCGCCATCGGCAATGTGGATACGCGCATTGGCCGAAGTGAAACCAATCTGCTTGAAAGGGTTGCTCGCATCGGTGCTGGCATCCGCGGGCCGGTCCATGGCGACCATACTCACTTCGCCGGCGGGCACGTCAATGACCGCGCCACCCTCCATGCGAATGTCCTGCCCCAGCACCTGCACCTTCGACTGGCTCGGCAAGCCTTGTCCGGTTGACCCATCCAGCGCGGCGGTCGCGTCAGCCACGTCCGGCAATACCTCGGTCAGGCTGCCGGCACCCAGGACCACGCGCCCTGCGCGTTGCGAACGACTGCCGGGCAACTTTTGCTCGGGAACCGAACTCGGAACAATCGTACGGTCCTTGGCCAGCAAGTACACAGAACCGTTCGCCACCACCGACGTCGTCGCACGCGCAATGCCCATCTGGTTGACCGCGTAGCCCACCATGGTGACATTGCCGCGTGGCGAGGTGAGCTCACCCCAATTGGTCGCGTGACCCAGCTTGTCGGCAGCAGCATCGGTCAGCGTCACGGACCGGCCATCGAGCACACCGTTTTTCACGTCGGCATTGGCGGTGTCAAAATCAGCCAACCCCGCCGGGCTGTCCACCTCCACCAGCAGGCCGCGCACATTGTTATCGCCAAACGCCGAGGCAGTCCGCAAAAAAACCTTGGTGCCCGCCGCCATCACCACTTGTCCGTCCGGTGCCTCGACCTTGCCTTTATTGATCACCGTCGGCGCGATGAGCATCACCCGGCCCTGGCTGCCTGCGCTGATTTTTGCGTTTTCGAACACCTTGACGAAGCCGCGGCCCTCGCCGCCATCCAGTGCCTTCTCGAATTGCGGCTGGCCGTTGGTGGTCAACAAGGTATCGAGAATGAAGCTGTCGGCGATATTCAGCGTGCTCGCCGTGAAGCTGTTCAGGTTCACCTGCGAGCCGCCCATGAACGCGATGCCATTGCTGTTGACCAGGATCACATTGCCTTTTTGACCCGCCCCTTGCGACAGGCTGCCCGCGATCACGCTGGGATTGTTGTCCCAGATGCGGTTGAGCGAGGTAAAGCTGGCGCCCGGCACCAGGTTGTTGCCGGCCAGACTGTCCACCTGGCGGAATTGCACGTTGCTGCCGGCGCTGACGTTGAAGCTTTGCCAGTTCAGGATGGCCTTGTTGCCGACCTGGTTGACAAACGCCTGGTTGCCGTTGACCTGGTAGCCGGCCTGCCCGGCGCTCACGAAATTCGGAATGGCCCCGCCGGTGCTGGCCACCGGCAACTCGGCTTGCGCGGGGGGCGACAACGCCACGGCGGCCAGCAGCACGCCGGCCAGACTCACGCCGCTGGCGGACTTGCCCCGGCCACGCGCGGTCTCCGCCAGGGGCACCATCATGCCCACGGTGGCGTTAAATACCAGTCGATAACGGTTGCGATTCATGTTGTTCCCCCTGCCGCATTCACCACTCGTAACCCAACTTGAAATACACGCGGCGGTCACCGCGCCGGGTGTTGCCCAGGTCTTTCAGCGCCACCGCCCAGTCCAGCGCCACCGTGGCGCCGCGCCAGCCTTTCATGCGCAGCCCCAGCCCGGCGCCGGCCAGTGTGTAATGGTCGTCGGCGGTGATCGGGTCGATCACCTTTACCGTGCCGCCGTCAAAGAAAGTCAGCGCATGCGCATCGTCCAGCGCGTCGCTCAAACGTTTTGCAAAATTGGGCGTGGACGCCTCCAGGCTGAGCGCGATGCCCTTGTCGCCCATCGCGGCCGACTCCAGGTAGCCACGCACCGTTTCCGCCCCCCCGATGGCGAACTGCTCGTTCGAAATCAGGGGCTGCCCGGCAAGCTGCCAACTGGCGCGCGCACTGGCCCCCCAGCCACCGCGCCCCGTTTCGCTGTGCGACACAGTGCCGCGCAAGTAGGCATAGCCCGGGCGCCCCTTGAAGCGCTTGTCGGCAAACTCCTGCTCGTCCCCCACCAGCCCGCGCAGGTGAAAGTTGAACGCCACGCCCAGCTTGCTGCTGCGGCCCTGGCCCAGCCAGGTGCCGTCCCAGCCCAGGGTGAACGGCATGTAGGTAATGGGCGTGTTGAAGCCGCCGCTGCCGATCAGCCGCACCGCCTGGTCAAAGTCCTTGTGGTCCACCCCCAGCGTGGCGGTGTGGAAGAAATCCTCGCTCCCGCGCAGCGGCAGGATGTAGCGCGCGCCCAGAATCACGCCCTTGCCCACCACGTTGAGCGTGCCGACCGCCGCCACGTCGGAGTCCGACTTGACGCCGTAAAAGGCCAGAAAGTTGCCCGATGCCAGCGGCCAGGTGTAGCTGGCGGAAAACACGCGGCTCTCGTCGGGGTTCTCCGGCACGGTCTGCACCGTCAGCCCCAGGCCATGCTGCCTGTTCCACAGGTTGTCATAGCGCAGGCTGGCCGTCAGGCGGGTCGGCGTGGTGTCCTGGCTGTAGCGGTTGTTGACCTCGATGCCGCCGTGCAGCGGCAGTGCGTCCTGCACCTTCAAGTCCACCTCCACCGTGCCCGGCGTCTTGCCGGGGCGCATGACCGGGGTGATGCGGCGGTCCGGTGAACGGTTCAGCGCCGCCAGCTCTTCCTGCATTTGCGGAAAATGCGGCACATTGCCCTCGGCCAGCTCCGGCGCGCCGGCCTTGATGGCGCCCAGGCTGAAATAGCGCGACTCCACCACGCGCAGCCGGTCCACCGGCGCCTCGGTCACGGCCAGCCTGACCACGCCGCCGTCCACCTTTTGCTGCGGAATGCTCACCAGCACGGTGAGGTAGCCCGCACCGTGGTAGGCCTTCTCCAGCTCTTCACGCGCCGCCTCCACGTCTGCCAGCGTTTTCTTCTCGCCCAGGTGCGGGTACACCGCCTGCTCGACCACGGTCACGGGCAACAGCGTGCTGCCCTCGACCCGGTATTCGAATACGTCAAAAGCGGCCTCCTGCGCATGGGCCGCACCCCAGCCGCCCAGGCCCATGCCGGCCAGCACCATCCACAGTGTCCACAGCGTTTTATTCATCGTTCAACCACGTCAAGCCAATCTGCGCCAAGCCCGCACCACGGACTTGGCGCAGACCGCCTCATCAAAAATGCAAAAGGGGACAGCCCCGAAGGACTGTCCCGAATACAGCGTCACGGGCAGCATCACACCGCCCGTTTTCC
>DIVK01000091.1:0-6594 GCA_002422455.1 Rhodoferax sp. UBA6134 | reverse complement strand
GGATGCAGCGGTCAACTGAGTTTTGACGTCGCCCGAACCGTTGTTCGAACGCACCAGAACCTTGCCGCCGTTGTAGGACGTCGTGCCGGCGGTGTTGCTGCCGGCCGGGGTCAGGCCGCCGCTGGGCAAGCCGGTCGCGCAAGGTGTATTCAGGAAGAAGGCGTTGGACGACGACTGCGTGCCCGAAGTGCCGACGCGGCGCTCGACCTTGACGACGCTGCCGGCGGCGGCGCCGAACAGGCTGCCGTCCTTGTTGGTCACGCCACCCGCCGCCACCAGAGAGGAGTACTTCTGGCGGTTGATGGTGGGCTGGCAGACGCCGGCGGCGTAGTTGCCGTCGCAGGCATCATCAGTACCACCGACGGTGGTGATGATGCCCTGGGCCTTCTGCAACTGGGCGTAGAGCGCATGGCTCACCGCCAGGCCAAAGCCCTGGCCGACGTTGGTCGGGGCTTCCGAGCCGATGTCGTCAATGCTCTTCGAGATGCCGAGGTTGAGCTGGTTCAGCGTGTACTCGGTGTCGGAGAAGCCGCCCTGCGGCAGGGTGGGCAGGCTGTTCGGGCTGGCGTTGGGGGCCAGGGTCACGGTGTCAACGCCGCAGTTGACGTAGGTGTTGGCCGGGTCGCTCGTGCCGGTGAGGAGGGTACAGGTGCTGCCGGATGCGGTGAGGTCCTTCATGCGCTTGAGCGTGGACGGCACCAGCGGGTTGACTTCACCGGCCAGGTACAGGTGCGGGGTGTAGGCTTCGAACGAACCGGCGTCGAAAGTGTGGTAGACAATGGTCTTCACGCCGTCGAGCGAACCGGCGAGCGGGCCCATGGTGCAGGCGTAAGCGGCGAACTTGCCGGCGGCGGACTTGCCGGGAACGGCATTGGAGCCGCTGGTGTTGCTGGAGACATAGGTGTGCAGGTCATCCGCCGGGGTGCCATCGCCGTCGAGGTCCGCGCACAGGGAGCGGACGGCTTTGTACACCGAGGCGGTGGGCGCGGTGGCGCCGGAAATCCACAACTGCACGGTGGTGCCGTCGATCTGGGCGGGGGTGAGGGCGAACGAGGGGGCGGCGGCGCAGGCGGCGACGACGGCCAGGGTGATTTGAGTAAGTTTCATGACAAAATTCCTTCAGGTTGAAACCCCACTCCGGGTGGGAGTGGGAATGATTGCTTGCTTGTTTGCTCGGAGAAAAATCAGGCCGATTTGCGGCGGCGGCGAATGATGGTGCCCATCAGGCCCAGACCGGCCAACATCATGGCGTAGGTTTCGGCTTCCGGAACGGGATTGATGTAGCTCAGCGTGTCGCCCTGCAGGGTCCACAAGCCGAATTCGTTCTGGCCATTGGCGTTGCTGAACTTGATCAGGCCGTCGCCGTCCAGGTCAACGCCGAACGGTGTCATGCTTGCCTTGGCGAAGGGGTCGTTGCTGCTGGCGACCAGCATGTAGAACGGCAGCGCCTTGGCCTGGCCAGACAGGACGCCGGTGCCGGCGGCGTAGGTGCCGGCGAACTTGTTGGTGCTGTCGAAGCCGGACAGGTTGGCGAACTTGTCCATGCCGGAACCGTTGTCGAACCAGGCGAAACCACTGGAAGCGTCGGCATTGCTGGCGCCGTTGCTGGCGGTGTTGTGGCCGGCCGAGTTGTTCAGCGCCGACAGGAAGTTGACGACCGTGGTATTGCCAAAAATCTGGTTGTAATTGTTGTTTGTCGGGATCGATGCCAGGCTCAGCCCGGTACCGGTCGCATTGATACCGCTGGTGGTGGAGAGGAGGCGGGAGTCGCCGGGCTCGGAGGCGAGGGTGCCGTCTGCTTTCGCGTTGTCCAGCGCGAACACGTTCATTTCAGCGTTGCCCAGCACCATGTCGGTGGTGTTCAGGAACGTGTTGAATGCCGTGCCGTAGCTGCCGATGGTGGTGGACGACATCATGGTGTTGCCCGACCACGTCTGCATGAGGCCGGAGCTCAGGTTCCACGTGCTCTTGAAGCCGGAAATGCCGTTCCAGGCCACCGCGTCGTTCATGGTGATGCCCAGGTCGAAGGCTGCGGAAGCGCTGGTGTTGCCGTTGGCGTCGGTGGTAAGGGTGTCTTTCCACTTCAGGTTCAGCAGCAGGCTGCCGTCGCCGGAGGTGCTGCCGGTGTCGATGGCGGCCTGGGCGGCGCCGGTGGCCACCAGCGCGGCGGCCAGTGCGATGTGTTTGAATTTCAGTTTCATGGGTTTACTCTCTAAAGTTGGTTGAACAAGGAGGCGAAGCTTTTGGGGTACGCCAACAAAAAATGATTTGCTTGCGTGGGAACTAATTTAATTCGCGAAAGTTACAGGCCGTAGGGAACTTGAAGACGATTTTCTAGTCCGTTCAGATGCCGAAATGGGCACCTCTTGACATTGCGGCAGACGAACCGGCTTGCTTGCGGCGGCGGGCAAGGGCGCCCAGCAAGCCCAGGCCGGCCAGCAGCAGGGCAGAGGTTTCGGGCTCCGGCACGGCGGTGATGAAGATGGAACCGGTGTACCCCCCCGTGTTGCCTTCGGTGTTGCCAGCGATCTGGAGGTAATAGGGGCCCGCGGCACGAGGGCCGGACAACAAAGCCAGTTGATCGCTGCCAGAGTTGGATTCGCTGCTGACCGACTGCAATTTGGTGTCGTCGGTAGTGAACAGGACTGCATCGGGATTCGAAAACAGGCTGACGCTGTAGAGGACGTTGTTGCTGGCTGCGAACTTGATGGCGCTGTAAAACGAGCTGGCAGTGGCTGGCAACAGGAAGGTGAAGAAATCCTCGAACTTGCCGGTTCTTGTGCCTACGCTGAAAGACAGGGGGCTGCCAACGCTGACGGCACCGAGGTCGGTGGTGGTGGTGCTGACGGCTGCGTTGGCGCCGAGCGTTGCGGCGGCCAGCACGGCCAGGGCGATGGCTTTTCTGACAAGCGATGTGATTTTCATGGCGGTGACTCTTGGTGGCGGACAGCAGGGATTGAAGCAAGGGGTGAACGAGGGCTGAAGCCGTGCTTGCAGCCCGGACAGCGCAAGGGCGTGGCGCGGCTCGAGGCATGGTAGTTCGCCCGTGTTACAGAAAATGTTGCGCGGACCTGCGTTTTAGTAGTCCGTTTGGCGTACGCAGAGCGCTCCCCTGCGCTGGCTGCTTGCGTTACATGAAACGGATAGGGGTGCCAGGTCTGGCGCGCCTGACAAGCCACCGACGCCAAGCTGACCCTGGCTGCCAATTTCTGATGACCCTCATCGGCCGCTTGGGTCAAAGTTTCGCCGGCAACATCACAGTGATATCGATCTGCTGGACAAATCCCGCAACGATGCCTCCGAGCGCATGCGCCCGACCCACGCGGCGGCAGCTTACGACAAGTGGTTTCGGGCCGAGGTGGCAGAGGGAATCAAGGAGGCCGACGACCCCGCTGCCCAATGGGTTTCGAATGAGGATGCCAACAAGAGTTGGGCCAAACCGTGTCAAAGCCAGGCAAATAGAGATCATTCGGCTACTGCACAGCTCGCAGCAATGGCCTTGAGAGACGATTCCCTACCTGTCAGCGCAGCTGATGGCCGGACGTTGCTACCGGCGCTGGCGGCTGCGCCGTTGATGGCAGCGCCGGTAGCTGGGCTGTGTGTAAAGGCAATGCTGAACAAGTCTCCCCNNCGACAGGCTCAACGTGAACGGACTTGTTCAGCGTAGCCTAAAACCTAATCGAGGCCGATACTGCCGGTGCCGATCACGCCGCCGTCGTTTTTGGTGATGACCATCACGCCGGAACGCGGCTTGACCGCGGCGGGCAGGCCGCTGAAGGTGGTCGGGCCGTTGGCGCCACTGTCTGGCCAGGACGAGTTGTCGGTGAAGTTGACGGTCCAGTCCTCGCCCGGGTGCTGAATGCCCACGAACATGGTCTTGCCGTCCGGCGTGGTGACCACGCCGGTTACTTCGCAGTTGGGCGGGCTGGTGAGGAAGCGGCGGGTTTCACCGCTCACCGGGTCGGCGCACAGCATGGCGTTGCCGCCGATGTTGGCCCAGTCGCCCTTGGCGTCGCCCTGCTGGTCGGTCTGGATCCACAGGCGGCCGTCCTTGTCGAACCACAGGCCATCCGGCGCGCCGTAGTCGTTACCGTTGACGTTGCCAGCGTAGCCGACGCTCTGGCCACCGAATTCGCCCGGCGTGTAGCTGGCGCCCAGGGTCTTGGTGGTGGCCTTGTCGCCGCATTGCGCGAAGATGTCCCACTCGAAGGTCGTGGCAGCGACGTTGCCCGCGGCTTCGCGCCAGCGGATGATGTGGCCGTAGTCGTTGTCGGGGCGGGGGTTGGCGGCGTCCACCGGCGGGTTGGCGCTGGCGGCGGTGCTGGTGCCGTCGGTCTTGTTGCTGGAGGCGGGCGTGTTGCCACGGCGGCTGTTGTTGGTGAGGGTCAGGTAGACCTCGCGCGTGGCCGGATGCACCGCGCTCCACTCGGGGCGGTCCATCATGGTGGCGCCCATGCGGTCGGCGGCCTGGCGGCACTTGACCGCCACTTCACCCTGGTCGGCAAAGCCGTTCTCCGGGGTGAGGCCGTTCTGGCCCCATACCAGCGGCAGCCAGGCGCCCGAGCCGTCGGCGTTGAACCGGGCGACGTAGAGCGTGCCGGAATCGAGCAGGCTGCGGTTGGCGGCGCGGTTGGCCGGGTTGTACTTGTTGGCGCAGACGAACTTGTAGACGTATTCGTTGCGCTCGTCGTCGCCCATGTAGACCACCACGGTATTGTCCGCGCCCGTCACCACCCAGGCGCCTTCATGCTTGAAGCGGCCCAGCGCGGTGCGCTTGACCGGCGTGCTGTCGGGGTTGTGGGGATCGATCTCGACCACCCAGCCGAAGCGGTTGGGTTCGTTCGGGTTTTGGCGGATGTCGAAACGCGGGTCGGCCTCATGCCAACGGTAGCCGAATCCGGTTCGGCTGACGCCGTAACGGCGCTCGTGCAAAGTGAGCGGTGCGGCAGTGATGGCGGCGGCGGTCGAGCCGAAGTAGCCGTTGAAGTTTTCCTCGCAGGTCAGGTAGGTGCCCCAGGGGGTGTGGCCGTGGGCGCAGTTGTTGAGCGTGCCGAGCACGTTCATGCCGTCGGCGTCGGCGGCGGTTTGCAGCAGGGGATGGCCGGCGGCAGGGCCGCTGACGCGGCACGGGGTGTTGCCGGTGATGCGGCGACTGAAGTCGGAAGGACGCCGCACGCTCCAGTTGCCATCTTTTTTGTCCTTGCGCACTTCGACCACGTTCACGCCATGCGCGGCCTGCTGCGCGCGCACCATGTCAAGCGTGAGCGGGGTGGTGGCATAAGCGGAAAACGGCGTGATGCCGTTGACCAGCGCGGGGTCGACGTACTCGCTGTTGGTGACGAGCAGGCCGCGCTCGTTGGGCAAATGCGATGCGCCGGCAACCGGGAAGGGGAAGTAGTGCATGCCGTCGGTGTGCGCGCCGTAGGAGCGCATCTGGGTCGCTTCGTCCATCGGCTGGGTGACATCCCAGGCGGGCGCGTCGGTCAGCGGGTCGCCCCAGGCGACCAGCACGCGGGCCATGTAGCCCTGGGGCACCGTGACCGCGTCGGTCATCGGCACGAGGTTGGCCGCAACCGGCGTGAAGCCGATGCCGGCAGACGGCGCGGGCACGGCGGCCTGCGCAAAGTTGGTGAGGCCGTCCACCACGGCGCTGCCCAGTACGGCGCCACCCATCGCGGTCATGACGCCCAGGCCGGCGGTCGTGCCGAACGAGGTTTTCAAAAAGCCGCGGCGGCCCATCTGGCGCTGCTCGATAAGAGTGTGGATGTCGCCGTTACCGGAATCGTTGCTGACGTGCTGGCTGGGGTTGTGCCTGCTGTCGGGGTGCAGTGTGCTGCTCATGTGCGTACTCCTGATTTGACAAGTTGGGGGGGTTGTCAGACTGACTTGCGGCGGCGGGCAAGGGCGCCCAGCAAGCCCAGGCCGGCCAGCAGCAGGGCAGAGGTCTCTGGTTCTGGCACGGCGGTGACGCTGATGGCGCCGTTGTACAAGCCACCCTGCGTGCCATTGGCTGTGCCTGTGACGTTGAGGTAGTAGGAACTCGCCGCGCTGGGGCCAAATGTCAAAGCCAGTTGATTGCCTGAACTGACGGGCGCCGACGACAACAGGGTGTCGTCGGTATTGAACAGGGTGCCATCGGCATTTGAATACAGGCTGACCGTGGCGAGCAGGGTGTTGAACAACTCCGAGACTTCAAAGTTGATCACGCTGTAACCGGAACCATGGTTGGCCGGCAGGGTGAAGGTGAAGTAGTCGCTGAACTCGCCTACAGGCACGGCGCCCGAGTTGAAGGACAGGGGGGTGCCGACGCTGGCCGCCCCCAGGTAGGTGATCTTGCTGCTGGCTGCGTTGGCGCCGAGCGTTGCGGCGGCCAACACGGCCAGGGCGATGGATTTTTTGACAAGCGATGTGATTTTCATGGCGGTGACTCTTGGTGGCGGACAGCAGGGATTGAAGCAAGGGGTGAACGAGGGCTGAAGCCGTGCTTGCAGCCCGGACAGCGCAAGGGCGTGGCGCGGCTCGAGGCATGGTAGTTCGCCCGTGTTACAGAAAATGTTGCGCGGACCTGCGTTTTAACGTGAAAGAACGGCGTAT
>DIVK01000085.1 GCA_002422455.1 Rhodoferax sp. UBA6134 | reverse complement strand
AGCCTGTCTGCTTGGCGATGGCATGCAGCGACATCTTGTCGCGCAGGTGCATTCGCCTGATTTTTCCCAACATTTCCATGGTGATCACCTTTTTTGCGCCTGCCTAAAAATAAGGCAGAGCCAGTAAAACACCTGGGTCAATTTTGGGTCGGCATAACCTCTATAAGTGGGTCAGTTTTCGGTCGGCGACAACATGATTCAGCGCGCCGGCTGAATATCATTGCGGGCTCGCCCCCCGGCCCGGGAGTCCCCCGAATCGGAATCCGGAGGACATGCCTCGGTTTCCGCGTGGGCAGCCCCTACTTCCTCAAATTTTGGGTATCACGGGCCAGCCGGGTCAAACACGCCCAGTCGCCCGATGCCAGGGCCTGAGCAGGCACCAGCCAGGAGCCGCCCACGCACACCACATTGGGCAACGCCAGAAAATCAGGCGCATTGTGCGGGGTCACACCGCCGGTGGGGCAAAATTTCACGTCAAAGAATGGGCCACTCCAGGCTTTGAGCATGGCCGGGCCACCAGCTTGCATGGCCGGAAAAAACTTCAGCTCGGTCAAACCTTCCTCCTGCGCCTGCATGATCTCGGTACCCGTGGCCACACCGGGCAACAGCGCCAACCCCACGTCCCGACAGGCCTGCGCCACCGCCGGGGTGTAGCCGGGGCTGACCGCGAACCGGGCTCCCGCCATGGCGGCCGCCTGCGCGTCCGCCCGGGTGCGCACCGTGCCAGCACCCACCACCGCCTGCGGCACCTCCCTGGCAATGGCTTCGATGCAGGCCAGCGCCTGGGGCGTGCGCAAGGTCACCTCCAGCACACGGATGCCACCGGCCAGCAAAGCGCGCGCCATCGGCACCGCATGGGCAACATCGCTCAACACGATGACCGGAATGACGGGAGCATCCTGCATGATTTGCAGGGCGGACAGTTTCGGGCTGAAGAGCATGAGGTATTCCGGCTAAATGGTGCTGGGGCCAACTCACAGCCAGCTGCAGGCGCCTTCTTCGGCGGCCAGTGCATTGCGGCGCATGCTGGCAAACAACTCGCGGCCCATGCCAAGGCCGTTGGCGACGCGCAGTGCCTCGGGCATCGTGATCGGCTCGCGCGCCGCCCACACCTCAGCGCACACCAACACCTCCAGCGTGCCGGCAAGGGCGTCCAGGCGAATGCGGTCCCCGTCGCGCAGCCGGGCCAACGGACCGCCAGCCGCCGCTTCGGGCGAGACATGGATGGCCGCCGGCACCTTGCCCGAAGCACCGCTCATGCGACCATCAGTAACCAACGCCACCTTGAATCCCTTGCCCTGCAGCACGGCCAGCGGAGGGGTGAGCTTGTGCAACTCGGGCATGCCGTTGGCTTGCGGCCCCTGCCAGCGCACGACGCAAACGATGTCCAGATTGAGTTCATCGGCAGTAAACGCTTGCTGCAGTGCCTCCTGCGAATCAAATACCCGGCACGGTGCCTCGATCACATGCCGATCGTCCGGCACGGCGGAAACCTTGATCACGCTACGTCCCAGATTGCCTGTCAGCAGCAAAAGCCCCCCATGGTTGCTGAAGGGCGCGCAGACAGGTCGCACCACTGTGTCGTCCTGGCTGGCACCAACGGCATGCCACGTCAGGAATCCCTTTGGGTCTTCTGATCGCGCCGGCACTTTCGTGTAGTCCCGCAGCCCCCCGGCACGCACGGTCAGCACGTCGACATGCATGAAGCCGGCATCCAGCAACTCACGAATGACAAAGCCGGGCCCACCCGCAGCCTGAAACTGGTTGACGTCCGCACTGCCGTTGGGATAAACACGGGTCAGCAGGGGCACCACGCCCGACAATTCCGAAAAATCATCCCAATCAATGACGAGGCCCGCCGCGCGGGCCACCGCCACCCAGTGAATCAGGTGGTTGGTCGAACCCCCGGTAGCCAGCAGGGCCACCATGGCATTGACCATGCTTCGCTCATCCACCACGTGGCCAATGGGCGGACACGCCCCCCCTGCCCCGGCGGCGCCCGGGTGCCCGCTGCCGAGCACCGTGCGTACAGCTTCACGCGTCAGCTCCTCCCGCAAGGCGGCCCCGGGGTTGATGAAGGCCGTACCCGGCACGTGCAGGCCCATGGCTTCAAGCAGCATCTGGTTGCTGTTGGCCGTGCCGTAAAAAGTGCAGGTACCCGGCCCGTGATAGGCCCGGGACTCGGCCTGCAGCAATTCCACCCGCCCCACCAGGCCTTGCGCTGCTTGCTCGCGCACCTTTGACTTTTCGTCATTCGACAGGCCCGAAGTCATGGGGCCGGCCGGTACGAACACCGTCGGCAAATGGCCAAAATGCAACGCGCCGATCAGCAGGCCCGGCACGATCTTGTCACACACACCAAGCATCAATGCGCCATCAAACACGTCATGGCTCAGGGCAACGGCGGTGGCCATGGCAATCACGTCGCGCGAGAACAGACTGAGCTCCATGCCGGGCGTACCCTGGGTGACGCCATCGCACATGGCAGGTACACCGCCGGCCACCTGCGCCGTGGCGCCCAGGCGGCGCGCCTCCAGCCGGATAACCTCGGGGTACTGTTGCAGCGGCGCGTGGGCCGACAGCATGTCGTTGTACGCGGTCACGATGCCGATGTTGGGTGCGCGCCCGCTCACAACCCGAAATTTGTCGTTGGCGGGCAGCGCGGCAAAGGCGTGCGCCACGTTGGCGCAGCCCAGCCGCTCCACCCCCGGCTTGCGCTGGGCGGCCAGCGTCAGGCGTTCAAGGTAAGCGCTGCGCGTCACCTGGCTACGCCCGCGAACACGGGCCGTGACCGCTGCAACAGTGGGATGGAGTTTCATGGCATGGGGGTAACAAGATTACAAGCGCCATGGTACTCCGGAACCACGACAAACAGGCGGATTCTGCTTACCCAAAGCACAGGCCTCAGCTTGCGCGGAGCCCCGCGTTCTCCTATATTCGCAGCTCACACATCACCCAGGGGAAATCCAGATGATTCGACTTATTGCACCCGTTGCTGCCGCCTTCTTCGTGACGGCCTGCGCCACTCCAGCCTCCGGGCCGTCCGCCTCGGCCCAGCTGATGCCCACCAAAGGCAATGGCGTCACCGGCCAGATTCAGATCACCCAGCAGGGCGACAAAGTGCTGGTCAGCGGCGAGGTCCGCGGTCTCAAGCCCGATACCGAGCATGGCTTTCACATGCATGACAAAGGCGACTGCTCCAGCGGCGACGGCATGAGCGCGGGCGGACATTTCAACCCCGACGGCAAGGCACACGGAGCGTTCGACCAGGTCGAACACCATGCCGGGGACTTGCCCAGCCTGAAGGCCGACGCCACCGGTACTGCCCGTTTCAGTTTTGAATCCACCACCCTGTCGGTGGGCGCGGGCCGTGCCGACGTGCTGGGGCGCGGTCTGATCGTCCACCGCGATCCGGACGACTACAAAACCCAGCCGACCGGCAACTCGGGGCCCCGCCTGGCCTGCGGCGTCATCGGCAAAGTCTGAAGCGGGTCTGCCGTTCGGACGTGCCGCTGGGGCTGTCCGGCCGGTGGCATGTCTATACTGCCGGCATGACTTCCCTTGCCGACCTTCGCAAAAGCTACGAACGCGCCGAACTCAGTGAGGACGCGTCGCACGCCGACCCGCTCCTGCAGTTTGCGCAATGGCTGCAGGAGGCCATTGCCGCCGAGGTGCCCGAGCCCAACGCCATGACCGTGGCCACCGTGGCCGGCAACCTGCGTCCCAGCACGCGGGTGGTGCTGATCAAAGGCTACGACGCGCACGGCATCACCTGGTTCACCAACTACGACAGCCGCAAGGGACAGGAACTGGCCGGCAACCCGTTTGCGGCCCTGCAGTTCCACTGGGTCGAACTGGAACGGGTGGTTCGCATCGAAGGCCTGGTGGAGAAAGTCAGCAGCGAGGAGAGTGACGCGTACTTTCACAGCCGCCCGCTCGACTCACGCATCGGCGCCTGGGCCTCGCCGCAAAGCCAGGTCATTCCGGGGCGCGGTGTGCTGGTCGCCAACGTCGCCAAGTATGCGGCGCAATTTCTGCTGCGCCCGCCACGGCCACCGCACTGGGGCGGCTACCGCCTCAAGCCCGACCACTGGCAATTCTGGCAAGGCCGCAAGAGCCGTCTGCATGACCGGCTGCGTTACACCTTGAGCCCGGCAGGTGCCGCGCCAGGGGGCGAACCACAGTGGTTTCGGGAGCGCCTGGCGCCCTGAGCGCCGTCCGCCCGGAATCAGCCGTCAGACGCTCACGCCGCAACCCCGAACAAAGCCCCGACGCCCGCGGTCAGGGCCATGGCCAGGGCGCCCCAAAAAGTCACCCGCACGGCAGCCCTCACCACCGAAGCGCCGCCCGCGCCGCCCGACAGGGAACCCAGCAGCGCGAGAAACAGGAGCGCGCTGCCGGCAACCGCCCACACCAGTGCGGACACCGGCACCAGCAGAACCACCAGCAGCGGCAGCACCGCGCCCACTGAAAACGTACCGGCCGATGCCAAAGCGGCCTGGAGCGGTCGTGCGCTCAGGCGCCCGGATATCCCCAACTCGTCACGCGCATGCGCGCCCAGTGCATCATGCGCCATCAACTGGGCCGCGACGGTGCAGGCCAACCCCGCGTCCAGCCCGCGCCCGACGTAGATGGCGGCCAGCTCCTCGTGCTCGTGCTCGGGATCCGCCGCCAGCTCCCCGCGTTCCCGCTCCAGGTCGGCGCGCTCGGTGTCGGCTTGCGAACTCACCGAAACATACTCACCCGCCGCCATCGACATGGCGCCCGCCACCAGCCCGGCAATGCCCGCGATCAAAATGCTCTGCGAACTCGCGCCCGCCGCCGCCACCCCCAGGATCAGGCTGGCGGTGGAAACGATTCCGTCGTTGGCGCCCAGCACCGCGGCACGCAGCCAGCCAATGCGGTGGGTTCTGTGTTTTTCAATATGTCTCATTCCGCGCATTCTGCCGCACCCTGCGGGACAGATCGACTAAAAACCCAACTGCAGGCCCACTTTCAGACTGCGCCCTGGCAACGGCGCCCGGCCCGGCGCTGTTTGGGTCAGGATGGAACTGGCGGAATAAGCTTGCACATCGCCCAGGTTGTCGAGCCTGGCAAACCACAGCAGGCTGGCCGCGCCGGCCTGCATGCGGTAGCCCAGCGAGGCATTCCACAGGGTGTAGGCACCCGTGCTCAGCTGGCCGCTGGGCACGTCGGTTTGCGCCGCCGCATGGCTGGCGCCAAGGCGCGCGCTCCAGGGACCTTGTGCCCACAGCAGCGTAGCCCCCAGGCGCACGGGCGCGATGCGCGGCAGCGGCTGACCGGTGCCGGTGTTCACGGCGCGCACCAAGTCGCCGCGCAGTTCCAGATCGACGGTGTGGGCACCGTCCAGCAGGCGCGCATTGCCGCTGGCCTCCAGCCCGGTGAAGCGGGCCTGCACCGGGGCGTAACCATATTCAGGCAAGGTATCGCGAACGGCGCCAGTGGCTTCCTGCGCAATGTAGTTGTTGAAATGATTCACAAAAACATCGACCCGCAGCCGGTGGGCACCGCGCTTCCAGTTCAGGCCCAGGTCCAGGTTGGTGGACTGCTCCAGCGCCAGACCGGCGTTGCCGGTCTCGTAAGTATGGGTGGCAAGGTGCGGGCCGTCGGCAAACAGCTCATAGTCTTTGGGCGCGCGTTGCGTATACGCCAGGCTGGAGGTGAGCTGCCAGCCCGGCGCCACTTGCCACGTGGCACCCAGCGCATAGCTGACCGGGGTGAAGCTGCGGCTGGCCGGGACAAACCGGGCGAGCAGCGGGTTGCCCAAAGACGCCACCTTGACCGATTCCATACGCACCCCCGCGTTCAGCCGGCCCCAGCCGGTGGCAAGCTCTTCATAGGCGAACAACGCCGCCTGGCGGGTCTGACTGTAAGGTGCGAAAGCCTCCTCGCCATCGGCGGAAAAACGCGACGTGTCGGCCTGCAGGCCCATCACACCGTCGAGGGCTCCCAGCGGGGCGTGGCGCGCCTGCAGCCGCAGCTCGGTACCGCTGCTTTTGAATACCGTACCGACGCTGGCACCGTCATATTCGGTGTGTTCGTAGACACTGTGGCCAAGCTGCCCCTTGACGCTCTGAAACAAGCCGCTCAAGCCGCGCCATTCACCTTCCAGCGCGTAACGATCCGACTTCATGCCGATCGTCACCGCATCTTCGGCAACCGTACCGTAGTCACTGCGAAAGCCACTGACTGACGCGCCCACATAGCCCTGGCTGAAAAACATCGAACCGCCCACGGCTCCGCCCCGGGTATCGCTGGCCGAGTTGCAGATTTTATGGGCCAGTACCGGTGCACCAGGCTTGGCACAGGACAGGGCGACGGGTACCGCCACATCACCGGTGGTGCGATTGAACACGTCGGCATGCAGGGCATAACGGTCATTGCCACCCTCCAGCAACAAACCGCCACTTTGCTCGGCATTGCCACTGGCCAGGCCGAGATCCGCCTTGCCGGTGACGCCGCCCTGGGCGTCAAACAGGGCTTGGCGTGGAATGCGATTGTCAATCACGTTGACCACGCCGCCCACGGCACTACCGCCATACTGCAGGGCCGCGGGGCCACGCAGCACCTCAATGCGCTCGATGCTCAACGGATCGGCGGTGACGGCATGGTCGTAACTCAGGCTGGAGGCATCCACCACGGCAGCGCCGTTGTTCAAAATACGGATGCGGTCTCCATCCAGGCCGCGGATGATGGGGCGGCTGGCATTGGGGCCGAAGTAGCTGCTGCTGATGCCGGGCATGCCATCGAGCGTTTCGCCCAGCGTGGTTTTGCTGCGAAACAGCAACTCGGACCCAAATATCTGGGCAGCAGGAGCGACCAGATCAGCAGTGCCCAGCGGATTGCCGGTGACGGTGACGGGCGCCAGCGTGGCCGCCGATGGCGTCTGGGCGAACGTGGTTGCAGCAGCCATGGCGCCCAGCGACACGAGAGAGAGTGAGAGGTTTTTCATGAAAGGGGTTCGTTGAATCGAAAAGACACGACCGCACGCCGACAGCCAGGCCGGCGTGCAGTGACTTGCACGGGGGATTCAGCAAACCCGGGGAGGGCCGCGCGCCTGGAACAGCGCGTGCCAGCGGGCCATGGCCAGGCCCGCGAGAACAGAACAAACAGAAGGCTGCAGAACCAGTGGCAAGGCCAGCACCGGCACGCCCGGCATGACATCAAAATGGCTGGACTGATCGTACAGACGGCATGCAGGATCGCCGTCACTACTGCCATGTCCACTGAACAGACGGCTTGAGAAACTGTTCGCAGCGTGATCGAACTCGGCTGCCACGACGGCCGTCTCCGGTACCGGAACCGCGTGCGCGGCAGATCCGGCGATGAGGGACGGCACATGCACAATGCCGTGCAGCAGCCCGAGCGTCTGACTCAGCAGCACAACGAGCGCGAGCGCAACCACCGGGGCCAGCGCCCCGTGCCGCAGCAGACGTCGTCGTAGCGTCAAGGCAAAAACCCGGCTACTTCACGCCAGGCGCATCGGTGACGCGGTAGTACAGGCCATAGGGGTCGTCGTCCAGAACGGCGAACTCGCCTTCCGCCGTGACGGGCTCCAGCGAATATTTGACCGGGGTTTTCGTTTGACTTCCACCATGCTCTTCGGGCAGCACGTCAGCACGCTCCGGCAAGGGTACGAACGGGCTGCTGGGGCTGTGCATGCCCGCGCCACCGCCGGCCGGAATGCCGGGGCTCAGCTGCGTCCGGGCGCCCAGCGCCAAAGACAGCGGCCAAGCGGTCAGAAATTTAATGCTCATGCTTCATTCCACAATATTTTCCGATGGCCAGACCTTTGCAGGCCGCCTGGAGTTCCTTGCTGCACACGTCTTCCTTTTTGCCGGATTCCAAACACCTGGCCGCCGCCTCGTGCGCCGCCGACATGGCGCGGTGACGGGCAATGTCGGTTTTGCTTTCCTTCTCGCCATGCGTTTCGGCGGCCATGCCAGTTGTCGCCATCAATGCCATGGCAACGAGGGCTGCAAGCATTTTGTTCATGATTTCACCTTGAATTCAAAAGTTGACCGGCATCGACCCGGTAAGCGCCAAGGACTGGCAGCCAGCCAGTCACCGGCAGCGACCGCTCAGCCTGCAGCATCCAGCCTACCAGACCTGTCAAGAGGTGAGTGCCCAGCAACCCCAGAACGGACACCAGCAGCGCCAACCACAGCGCCTCGCGCAGCAGCAGCGCCCCACCTTGCGGCACAAACAAGTCGGGAAAGACCAGCGGCAACCCCGAAGGGTACCGATACCGGAGTGTGTGCGATGCAATCAAGGTTTTACCAGACGCGCAAAAGTCTGACGAAACCTGGCCACTTTCGGCGCCGCCACGGCCACGCAGTAGCCCTGGCCCGGATTCTTTTCGAAAAAATCCTGGTGATAGTCCTCGGCCGGCCCGTAGTTGCGCACTGGCAGCACCTCGGTGACGATGGGCCGACTGTAGATGCCGCTGCGACCCATCTCGCGAATGAGGTCCCGGGCCACCGCTTCTTGCTCCGCGTTCGAGAAATAAATGCCGCTGCGGTACTGGGTACCAATGTCGTTACCCTGACGGTTCAGGGTGGTGGGGTCGTGGATCAGAAAGAAAATTTCCAGAATTTCGCGCAGGGTAATCTGAGCCGGGTCGAATGCAAGTTTGACCACTTCGTTGTGGCCAGTGGTGCCAGTACAGACCTGCTCGTAACCGGGACGGACGGCTTGCCCGTTGCTGTAACCGCTTTCCACGTCTTCAATGCCCTTGACGCGCACAAAAACCGCTTCAGTACACCAGAAGCAACCACCGCCCAGCGTGATACTCTGCAGGGAATCTGACATGGAAAATTTCCTCTCGAAACGGTGGATCGTACCGGCCCCGCGCATCTTACGCGCCGCCGGTTTGACAATCCAGCGCCTCCGGACTTACATTAATAACCAATAGGTCATTAACTTCATGTCCCCTTCCGAGCGAATCTGCAGCACCCGGCCCGCGCCCCCTCCCAAGCACGCGCGCCGCAAGGATGCGCGTCCGGGTGAGCTGTTGGCCGCCGCACTGGACCTGTTTGTCGAAAAAGGCTTTGCCGCGACCCGGACCGAGGAAGTGGCGCGCCGTGCCGGCGTCTCAAAAGGCACGCTGTTCCTGTATTTTGCAAGCAAGGAAGAACTGTTCAAGGCGGTGGTACGGCAAAACATTTCGGGCCGTTTCCCGGAGTGGAATGCCGAATTCGAAGCTTTTGAAGGCAGCACGGCCGAGATGCTGCGTTTTTTCGTGGCAGCATGGTGGGCTCGCCTGGGCTGCGCCAAGGCGTCAGGCATCACCAAACTCATGCTCAGCGAGGCCGACAACTTTCCGGAGTTGGCCGCGTTCTACCAGCATGAGGTCATCCAGCCGGCGCATGAGCTGATCCGGCGCGTCCTGCAGCGCGGCGTCGACCGGGGCGAGTTCGCACCCCTGGACATGAAATACGGCGTCTATACAGTCCTGGCGCCCTTGCTGTTTTTGCAGCTTTTGCGGCACTCCAGCATTGCCTGCGTGGACGATGCAAAAACAGCTCCGCCACGGCCCGAGGAGTTCCTTGAGGCACAGGTGCAGGCCATGCTTGATGGTCTGCGCGTGCGCCCCCCCCCTTTTCCGACAGACAAAGGACCCCGCACGCCATGAAACGCGGGTTGAAATGGGCACTTGCCGCCCTGCTCATCGCCTTGCTTGCAGCCAGTGTATGGCGCGCCCTGTCCGAGCGCAAGGCGCAGCAGCAAGCCGCAGCCGCACAAGCGGCCCGGTACGGCCAGACCGTGGTGGTGCTGGGCCCGGCCGACGTGGTGCAAGTCAAACGCCACGAGTTGACGCAGGGGCTGGCCATCTCGGGCGCGCTCAAGGCAGTCAACACAGCCATCGTCAAGGCGCGGGTGGCGGGTGAATTGCAAGACCTGAGCGTGCGCGAAGGCGATGCCGTCAAAGCCGGGCAAGTGATCGCCCGGATCGAGGCCACCGAATACCGGGCGCGCGCGCAGCAGGCACAGCAGCAGGCCGAGTCCGCCAAAGCCCAGACGGACATTGCCCGGCGCACTTTTGACAACAACCGCGCGCTGGTGGAGCAAGGCTTTATTTCCCAAACCGCGCTGGCATCCTCCGCCGCCAGTCTGGCCGCCGCCGAGGCCACCTACCGCGCCGCCCGCTCGGGCGCCGAAGTGGCCGGAAAATCGTTGATTGATACGGTGCTGCGTGCGCCGATCACCGGCCTGGTTTCGCAACGGCTGACGCAACCCGGTGAACGGGTGAGCGTTGACACGCGCATCGTGGAAATTGTCGACCTCGGCAAACTCGAACTGGAGGCCAGCCTGAGCGCCAGAGAATCGCTGGCGGTGCGGCCCGGTCAACGCGCCGTGCTCCAGATTGAAGGAGCAGCCATGCCTGTCAACGCGACGGTGGTTCGGGTCAACCCCAGCGCGGTGGCCGGCAGCCGCGCCGTGCTGATCTACCTGGCCGTGGATGCCGCCGCCGGCCTGCGCCAGGGCCTGTTTGCCCAGGGCACGCTCGGCACCGGCCGCCTGCAGGCGCTGGCCGTGCCGCTGACTGCGGTGCGCACCGACAAACCACAGCCTTATGTGCAGCTCATCAGCCACAACCAGGTGCGGCACCAGAATGTTGAATTGGGCGCGCGCGGCGAGGTAGGCGGACAAACCATGGTCGCCCTCCACGGCGTTCCCGAGGGTGCCACCGTGGTCGCCGGCACGGTAGGCCCGCTGCGCGCGGGCATTGCCGTCAAATTCACGACGGACGGCCGGTAAGCGATGTGGTTCACCCGCGTCAGCCTGCACAACCCCGTCTTTGCCACCATGGCCATGCTGGCCATCGTGGTGCTGGGGCTGTTTTCCTTCCAGCGGCTGCAGGTGGACCAGTTTCCCAACATCGATTTCCCGGTGGTGGTGATCACCACGGAGTACCCGGGCGCCTCGCCCGAAATCGTCGAGAGTGAAGTCACGAAAAAGATCGAGGAAGGCGTCAACTCGATTGCCGGTATCAACGCCCTGACCTCGCGCAGCTACGAAGGCCTGTCCATTGTCATTATCGAATTCCAGTTGCACATCAACGGCCGCAAGGGCGCTGACGACGCGCGGGAAAAAGTGGCGCTCATCCGCTCCAGCCTGCGCACCGAAGTCAAGGAGCCGCGGGTCTTGCGCTTTGACCCCAGCAGCCGCGCCGTGTGGTCGCTGGCGGTACTACCCTCCGTTCGTCCTGAGCTGGTCGAAGGACAGGCTGCGACAAGCTCAGCCCGAACGGTTTCTGCCGTCGAGCTGACCAACTGGGCCGACCAGACACTCAGAAAGCGCCTGGAAAACGTGCGCGGCGTGGGGGCGGTGACCGTGGTGGGCGGCACCAAGCGCGAAATCAACATCTACCTCAATCCCCAGGCACTGGAAGCTTTTGGCGTCACGCCCGGGCAGGTGGCCGCCGCCGTGCGCAATGAAAACCAGGACTTGCCGGTCGGTGCGATCCGCTCGCGCGAGCAGGAGCGCGTGGTGCAGATCGAAGCCCGCATGCAGCGGCCGGAGGATTTTGGCCGGATCATCGTGGCGCGCAAAAACGGGGCCCCGGTGCGCGTGGAGCAGCTCGCCCGGATCGTAGACGGTGCCCAGGAAATCGACACGTTGGCGCTGTACAACGGCGAGCGCACGCTCCTGCTCAGCGTCCAGAAAGCGCAGGATGAAAACACCATCGCCGTCATCGACGGCCTGCTGGAAACGGTTGCGCAGATGAAAACACAATTGCCGCCCGGCGTGCGGCTGGAGCCGGTGACCGATGGCTCCCGACAAATCCGGGTAGCAGTGGAGAACGTGCGCCGCACCCTGGTTGAAGGCGCCCTGCTCACCATCCTGATCGTGTTTTTATTCCTGAATTCCTGGCGCTCTACCGTCATTACCGGCTTGACGCTGCCCATCGCGCTGATCGGCACCTTCCTGTTCATGAACCTGTTCGGATTCACCATCAACATGATCACGCTCATGGCCCTGAGCCTGTGCGTGGGCCTGCTGATTGACGACGCCATCGTGGTACGGGAAAACATCGTACGCCACGTCCAGATGGGCAAGAAACCGTTTCAGGCGGCGTTGGACGGCACCCAGGAAATTGGTCTGGCGGTGCTGGCCACCACCCTGTCCATCGTGGCCGTGTTCCTGCCCATCGGTTTCATGGGCGGCATCATCGGCAAGTTTTTCCACGAGTTCGGCATCACCATCGTGGCCGCGGTGCTGATCTCGATGTTCGTCAGCTTCACACTGGACCCGATGATGTCCTCGATCTGGCACGACCCCAGCATCAAACCGTCCGTTCGGGCCGGGCCTGGCGAAGCCGGGCAGCACTTCGACCCTTCGGCAAGCTCAGGACCGACCAAGCTCAGTGCGAACGGGATATCCCTGTACGACCGGACCATTGGCCGCGTCACCGGCCGGTTTGAACAGGCCACCGGAGCGCTGATCGAGGCCTACCAGGGCATCCTGCGCTGGGCCCTCATGCACAAGCTCACCACCGTGTCCATGGCGATCGTCATCTTCGTCGCCAGCATCTTCATGGTGCCGCTGCTGGGCACCGAGTTCGTGCCCAAGGCCGACTTCTCCGAAACTTCGCTCAACTTCCACACCCCCATGGGCTCCTCGCTGGAAGCCACCGAAGCCAGGGCGCGCCAGGCCGAAAGCATCGTGCGCGAGTTCCCCGAGGTCCGCTACACAGTGACAAGCATCAACACCGGCAATGCAACGGGCAAGAACTACGCCAGTCTTTATGTCCGGCTGGTGGACCGCAAGGAGCGCAACCGCAACGTGGACGAGTTGTCGGCCCTGTTTCGCGAGCGCCTGAAACAGGTGCCCGGCATCACCGTCACCCACGTCGGCCTGCTCGATCCGGTGAGCGGACAAAAACAGGTGGAGTTTTCCTTGCAAGGACCGGACCTGGCGGAACTGGAACGCATCGGCCGGCTGGTCATGGAAAAAATCGCTCCGATTCCCGGCCTGGTGGACCTGGACTCCAGCGTCAAGCCCGACAAGCCGACGCTGGATATTGCCGTCAGGCATGACGCGGCCTCCGACCTCGGGCTGAACATTGAACAGATCGGCAGCGCCCTGCGCACCCTGGTGGCGGGTCAGACGGTGGGCAACTGGCGCGCGCCCGATGACCAGACCTACGACGTCAACGTGCGCCTGGCCCCTGAGGCGCGCAACAACCCGGGCGACCTGCAGCGCCTGCCGTTCACGCTTGGCAGCCAGGCGGATGGCAGCCCCCGCGTCGTGCGGCTCAACCAGTTCGCCACTGTCCGGGACTCGACCGGGCGCAACCAGATCAACCGGCGCGACATGACGCGCGAAGTGGCCATCAATGCCAATGTCTACCAGCGCTCCACGGGTGACGTGTCCAACGACATCAGGCGCGCGCTCGACAGCATCAGTTTTCCGCCCGGCTACCGCTACCAGTTTGGCGGCTCCACCAAAAACATGGCGGAATCCTTCAGCTACGCGATCTCGGCCCTGGTGCTGGCCATCGTTTTCATCTACATGATTCTGGCCAGCCAGTTCAAGAGTTTTTTTCAGCCCCTGGCACTGATGACGGCACTGCCGCTGACCCTGATCGGCGTGGTGCTGGCGCTGCTGATATTCCGCTCGACGCTGTCCATGTTCTCGGTGATCGGGGTCGTGATGCTGATGGGCCTGGTGACAAAAAACGCCATTTTGCTGGTGGACTTTGCCATTCGCGCGCGCGAACCCGGCGTCGATGCGCATGGCCGCCGCGTCGATGGCCTGGAGCGCCACGCGGCACTGCTGATGGCGGCCAGGGTCCGGCTGCGCCCGATTCTGATGACCACGCTGGCCATGATTTTCGGCATGCTGCCACTGGCCCTGGCACTGACGGAGGGTTCGGAGCAGCGCGCCCCCATGGGCCAGGCGGTGATCGGCGGCGTGATCACGTCTTCCTTGCTGACGCTGGTAGTGGTTCCCGTGGTGTACTGCTATCTGGATGATCTGGCGCAGTGGCTGCGCCGCCACTGGGGCACAGCCGAAAACGCTGCCGGTTAAAATTTCGCAGAATCGGTTAACATACCCCCAGGAGTACCTGAATGAATTTGGAACAAGCCCGCTTCAACATGGTCGAACAGCAGATTCGCCCGTGGAACGTACTGGACGCCAGCGTGCTGCACCTGCTGTCGGTGGTCAAGCGTGAAGACTTTGTCCCCCCGGCCTACCGCGCTCAGACCTTCGTCGACATGGAAATCCCCCTGGGTCACGGCCAGTGCATGCTCGCACCCCGCGTCGAAGCCCGCATGCTGCAGGACGCGGCGGTTCACAAACACGAAAAGGTGCTGGAAATCGGCGCCGGCTCCGGCTACATGGCGGCTCTGCTGGCGCACCGGGCCCAGCGCGTGATTTCGCTGGAAATCGATCCGGAGCTGGCCCAACTGGCCCGCAGCAACCTGCAAAAAGCCGGCATCCACAATGCCGAGGTAAGACAACTGGACGGCGCCAAAGCGACCCCGGTGGAAGACGGTCCGTTCGATGTCATCATGTTGAGCGGCTCGGTAGCCGAGGTTCCACCAACCCTGCTGGCCCAGCTCAAGGTGGGCGGACGGCTGCTGGGCATCGTGGGCGATGAGCCCATCATGCGCGCCACCCTCATCACCCGCAGCAGCGAAACCGGTTTCACAAGCAGCCAGCCATGGGACACCATCGCACCGCGCCTGCTCAATTTCCCGGAACCTTCACATTTCCGGTTTTGACCGCATGATTGCCCAGGTTCGCCCCTCACAGTTGTCCGCATGGCTGGAAACAGCACGCCCCCATGGCACGCCCGTCGTGCTGGACGTGCGCGACCCTGCCGAGGTGCGACTGGCCAGTGTCAGGGCCGACGGATTCACCTTGATGAGCATTCCCATGGGGATGATTC
Organism: Rhodoferax sp. UBA6134; assembly: GCA_002422455.1. Classification (GTDB taxonomy): domain Bacteria; phylum Pseudomonadota; class Gammaproteobacteria; order Burkholderiales; family Burkholderiaceae_C; genus Rhodoferax. The sequence continues at coordinate 12,281 of DIVK01000085.1, read as the reverse complement.
CACCCCGCCTGAGCGAACTCAACCCCGCGCAGCCGGTTGCCTGCCTGTGCCATCACGGCGTGCGCAGCATGCAGGTGGCCGCGTTTTTACAGGCCAGGGGGTTTACCCACGTTGCCAACATTACCGGCGGCATCAACGCCTGGTCTGCCGAGCTTGACCCGGCTGTTCCACGCTATTGAGCTGGCGCAGTCCATTCCCCACCTGCTGACATAACCCGTCATTCCGGATGACTTTGAGGTCCACCATGAAAACGTTCCGTTTGCTGCCCCTGCTTGTCGCCGTCAGTGCCGCACTGGCCTCGCCTGCGCGTGCGCAAAGTCTGGTGGACCTGTACGAATCAGCACGAAAATTTGATGCGGCCTACCTGTCTGCCAGATCCCAGTACGACGCCACTCTGGCGAAGGCAAACCAGGCCCGGGCGGCCGTTTTGCCCACCGCCAATCTGGCACTCGGGGTTTCTCGCTCGACACAGGAGATCACGCCCGACATCGGTCCCAAAACCGACCGCTCCTATGGGACCGAAAACGCAACGATCAGCGCATCGCAGCCGCTGTACCGCCCCGGCAACTGGGCCGGCTACCAGCAGGGTCTCAAACAGCTGGACCTCGCCCAGGCCCAACTGACCAGCGCCGATCAGGATCTGGTCGTACGCGTCAGCCAGGCCTATTTCGACGTGCTGGCCGCGCAAGACAACCTGACGTTTGTAAAAGCCCAGAAAGCGGCGGTGGCGGAGCAACTGGCATCGGCCAAACGCAACTTTGAGGTGGGCACATCCACCATCACCGACACCCGTGAGGCACAGGCCCGGTTTGACCTGGTCACAGCCCAGGAAATTGCCGCCGAGAACGACTTGCGCGTCCGGCAGATGGCACTCGATCAACTGGTCGGCCTGAGCGACGCCAGGCCGCAGCCGCTGGCGCAGCCACTGGCACTGCCGGCCCTGCTGCCGGCCGACGTCAACGCCTGGGTGCAGCAGTCGGAAACCAGCCACCCCGGCATCAAACAGTCGCAGATTGCGCTGGATGTCGCACAGCTTGAGACCCGGAAGGCAGAAGCAGGCCACAAGCCCACCCTGGACCTGACCGCCAGCTACAGCGCCATCAAAAACCTGGATGGCACCAGCATCACCCCCGTGGGTTCCCGCGTCAATGCCGGCACGGTCGGCCTGTCGTTCAACCTGCCGCTGTTCGCCGGTTTTTCCACCCAGAACCGCATCAAAGAGACGCTGGCACTGGAAGAAAAAGCGCGCAATGACCTCGAAGGCGCCAAACGCGCGGTCGCGCTGGGCACCCGCACCGCCTTCTTTGGCGTACTGTCGGGCCAGAGCCAGGTCAGGGCACTGGAAGCGGCCGAGGCCTCCAGCCAGAGCGCACTGGACGCCAACAAACTGGGCTACCAGGTGGGCGTGCGCATCAACATCGACGTGCTCAATGCCCAAAGCCAGTTGTTCGATACCAAGGCCAGGCTGGCCAAGGCACGCTATGACGTTCTGGTAGGCGGCCTGAAACTGCGCCAGGCCAACGGCACGCTCAAGGCCGACGACCTACAGGGCGTCAACGCCCTGCTGGGCAAGTAAGACCAGCACGGCGGCTGTGGTCTTGTCGGCTGCGCCGCGATGGGCCTGGGCGAAGTCGTTGGCGGCTTGTGCCAGCGTCGCCTGATGCGCCGGGTCGGCGGCCAGCGTCAGCACCGCTGTCACGGCCTGCGCCAGGTTCTCCTGCCGCAGGGCCGCCCCGGCCTCTTCGGCCAGACTGGCCGCTTCCTCGAAGTTGAAGGTGTGCGGCCCCATCAGCACAGGACAGCCGCAGGCCGCCGCTTCGATCAGGTTCTGGCCGCCGAGCGGCGCAAAGCTGCCGCCCAGCAAGGCTGCGTCGCTCAGGCCATAGTACAGCGCCATCTCCCCCAGCGAATCACCCAGCCAGACATCCGCCGCAGCGGGCCGTGACTGCCAGTCGCTACGGCGCGACAGCGTGAAACCCTGGGCCCGCACCAGATCGGCCACTTCATCAAAGCGTTGCGGATGGCGCGGCACGATCAGCCACTGGACGGCAGCGCATTCGACGCCGCCGCCAGGCTGCGCCCGCAGTGACTTCAGCAGCAACAGCAGTTCGGCCTCCTCCCCCTCGCGCGAACTGGCAAACATGATGACCGGCCGCCCCAGCGCCGCGCGCCAGGCGCGTCCCTGTGCCAACTGATCGCTGTTGGGCGCAGCATCGAACTTGAGGTTGCCGAACACACCCCGTACCGGCGCGCCGAGCTCGCGCAAACGCGCGGCGTCGCCTTCAGTTTGCGCCCACACGGCAGCCAGGCTGCGGTAGGCCGGCAGGGAGAGCCAGGCCAGACGCTGGGCCTTGCGCAATGACTTTTCACTCAGACGCGCATTGGCCAGCACCAGCGGTACACGCCGCTGCGCGCAGGCCACCACCAGATTGGGCCAGATTTCAGTTTCCATCAGGATGCCCAGGCGGGGCCTGAAATGCTCCAGAAAACGCCGCACCGCCACCGGCGTGTCCCACGGCTGCCAGGCCTGGATATCGCCTGTTTGCAGCAAGCGCGCCCCTTCGGCGCGGCCCGTGGCCGTGCCGTGCGTAAGCAGCAAGCGCATGCCGGGCAGGTGTTGGCGCAGCCGCGCCACCAGCACCGCTGCGGCGCGTGTTTCACCGAGCGACACGGCATGCACCCAGATCGTGTTGCCGTCCCGCGCGCCGGGGCTGCTCGTATAGTGCCCGAAGCGCTCTTCCACCGCCTCAAGATAACCCGGCTCCTGTATGCCTCGCCGCGCCAGCTTGCGGCGCACCAACGGCTGCACCAACCATATGAGCCAGGAATACAGCCAACGCGTCATGCCGCCGTCCGTTCCGGGGCCGACACCGCCAGCCAGGCCTGCCAGACCGCGTCAACCGACGGCGCGGGGGTTGCAAACACGCTGCGCTGACGTCCTTCGACAAGCTCAGGACGAGCAGGTCGTGGCCCGGTGCGCCAGGCGGTGTCAAAGTTGTAAATTTGCACGTGGGGCAAGTCCAGCGCCACGGCGATGTGGCTCAGGCCGCTGTCCACCCCCACGACGCCGACGCAGGCGGCCAGCGCATCGGTCAGGGCGTCCAGCCCCAGGCGCGGCCAGACACTGGCGCAGGCCAGGCCGCTGGCAATATCCTGCGCCGTGCGCTGCTCCTCATCATTGCCATGTGGCAGCGCCACGGCATAACCGTTGGCGTTGAGGCGTTCGCCCAGCGCACGCCAGTGCGCCAGCGGCCACTGCTTGTCGGCACGCGAGGTGCCATGCACCAGCGCCACGACACCGTTCGGCCTGGCCACGTCAAGTTCTTCTTTTTTAATAGCAAACTGTGTTTTATCCGCATTGGCCAAAAGTCCATAAGACTCGGTATCTGGCACCTCGTACCCGAGGGCCCGGGCGCACAGTTCGCGCGAACGGGCCACGGCATGAATGTGCGGCGGCAACGGCACCGCAACATCAGCCACCCAGCGCGTGGGCGCTTCAAAACTGGAGCCCTCGGTCTGGTTGGCCAGGCCATAACGCCGGCCCCGCGGCGCCAGCCGTGCCAGCCATGAAACAAGCGCGGATTTGCTCAGCCCTTGCAGATCAATCACCGCGTCATAGCGCTCACGCTGCAACTCGGCCCTGAAGGCGCTCCAAGCCTGGCGGGTCGGCGCCGACAAGGGCGACTTGCGCCAGCGCCGCAGTTCGCACTCGATAACGCGATCCACCCCGGCACAGCGGCGCACCAATGGCGCAAAGCCACGCTCCACAACCCAGTCAATCTGCGCCCGGGGGCAGGTTTGCCGGATGTCCTGCAATGCCGGCATGGCATGCACCACGTCGCCCAGCGAAGACAGCTTGACGATCAGAATCCTCATGGCCAGTCACCCCGGCACGGCATGACAGGCAGCATCGGCTTCAGTGCGCGGCTTCATTCACCACGGCGTCGGGCTTGACGGTACGCAACAGCGCCAGCATCTCGCCCTCAATGCGCTGCAGCGCCTCGGCCGTGTGACCTTCGAAGCGCAGCACCAGCACCGGCGTGGTGTTGGAAGCGCGGATCAGGCCGAAACCGTCGGGCCAGTCCACGCGCACGCCATCGATCGTATTGACTTGCGCAGGCGCGGAAAATTTGGCACGCGCCACAAGCTCTTCAACCAGACGGTGCGGCTCGCCCTCGGCGCAATTCACATTCAACTCCGGCGTTGAAAAACTGGTCGGCAAGGCATTGAGCACGGCACTGCCATCGGGCGAGCGGCTCAGGATTTCAAGCAGGCGGCACCCCGCATAGGTGCCATCGTCAAAACCAAACCAGCGCTCCTTGAAGAAGATATGGCCGCTCATCTCGCCGCCCAGCGGCGAGTTGACTTCCTTCATCTTGGCCTTGATCAGCGAGTGGCCGGTCTTGTACATCAACGGCTGGCCGCCTGCGGCAACAATCGCGGGCGCCAGCCGCTGCGAGCATTTCACGTCAAACAGGATGGTGCCCCCCGGCGCGCGCGCGAGAACGTCGTGTGCGAACAGCATCATCTGCCGGTCGGGATAGATATTGTTGCCTTCGCGGGTGATGATGCCCAGGCGGTCGCCATCGCCGTCGAAGGCCAGCCCCAGCTCGGCATCGCCCGCCCGCAGCGCCGCAATCAGGTCGCGCAGATTCTCGGGCTTGCTCGGGTCGGGATGGTGGTTGGGGAAATTGCCATCCACTTCGCTGTACAGCTCGCTCACCTCGCAGCCGATCGCCCGCAAAATCGCCGGGGCCGACGCGCCCGCAATGCCATTGCCAGAATCCACCACGATTTTCATGGGGCGCGCCAATTTGATGTCGCCCACGATGCGATCCCGGTAGGCCTCGAACACGTCAATCGCCCGAACCTGCCCGCCGGCTTGCAGCGACCAGCTCTGCGCTTCCATCATGCGGCGCAAGGCCTGAATCTCCTCGCCATAAATAGCCCGCCCGGCCATCACCATCTTGAAGCCGTTGTAGTCGCGGGGGTTGTGGCTGCCGGTGACCTGAATGCCGCTGCGGCACAGCGTGCTGGCGGCAAAGTACAACATGGGTGTCGTCACCCTGCCCACATCAATCACGTCCACTCCCGCCGCGACCAGGCCGCGCACCAGCGCCGCACTCAGGGTGGCGCCACTGAGGCGGCCGTCGCGCCCCACGGCCACGCAGGTTTCACCCTGGCTGCGCGCCACCGTGCCAAAAGCCCGGCCCAGGGCCTCGGCCACTGCCTCGTCGATGGTGGCCGGCACGATGCCGCGTATGTCGTAGGCCTTGAAAATGGAAGCTGATAATTGCATCGTCGAGTCCCCTTGAAAATCTGCGCCACCGATCCGCGCACCGGATTGTAGGCGGCCCACCATTGCCGGAATATGTCCAAAACCAGCTGCGGCGCAGTCGGCGCCGCAGCCGGTGCGCGCGTATCATGGCTGGCATGACGTCCGGTACAAGCCTCCGGCGGGCAACGCCGGTGACCTTACATGCAGGGTGAATTGACATGAGATTGGCAAGCGCCACCGTTCAGACGAGTTACGAGAGTCCGCTTGGCCCCATCATCCTGGCGGCAACGAACGAGCAACTGACAGGTGCGTGGTTTGCGGGTCAACGCCACCAGCCCGATCCATCGAGCTGGCCCGTAGCGCCCGATCACCCGGTATTACAGCAGGCCAGGCAGCAATTGAGCGACTACTTTGCCAAGCGTCGCACCTCCTTTGATTTACCACTGCAGTTGGGCAGCGGCACCCCTTTTCAGCAAGCGGTCTGGCGCGCCCTGCTGCAAATTCCGCACGGCAGTCACTGCAGTTATGGCGAGTTGGCCGCGCGCATCGGCAAACCTGCTGCGGTGCGCGCCGTGGGTGCCGCCGTGGGACGCAACCCGGTCAGCGTCATCGTGCCCTGCCACCGCGCGCTGGGTGCCCATGGCGCGCTCACCGGTTACGCAGCGGGACTGGGACGCAAGGCCGCCCTGCTCCAACATGAAAATCCGGATCTCACCGCACCCGGTCTACGGGCTGACGCTCCAGTTGTGTGACATCAGATACCACATGATCAGCGCCGGGATCAGCACCGGCAGCGACAGAAGCATGAACATCAGGCTTGTCATTAAAAATATCGAGATATCGCTGAGCCAGAGTTTGAGCAACTCGATCAGATCGACATTCCAGAACCTTTGTTTATTCATACCCCGAACGATACGCCCAACATGACCGGCCCGCAACGCAGTCAATGCGGTCAGCCGTTGTGGCAGCCAGATTGTCTGGCTTGTTGCGATTTCTCAAGCGCGCGCCGCGCTGGGGCACCTACCCTTACCTCACCGTCGAGACCCCGGATTCAAGCGGTCAGAGCGGCACCGGTGACTCGCTTGGAGTTTGGCTCTGCCGCTTCAGAACAAGACCAGCCGAACGAAGAAGGAAGAACAAATGCAACTTCGCAGCCCGCACGCCTGGATGCTGGCCGAAGCCGTGGAACTGCTTCAAAGCGCGGATCGGCTTCATCGCCAGTTTTTCCAGATCGGCCGACCCGGTGAATTGCCGTGCTGGGAGCCGCCGGTCGACGTCTACGAAAGCGAGCATGAGCTGCGCCTGCTCGTGGCACTGCCAGGCGTCGCGCCGGAACGGTTGACGGTCACTCTTGAGCCGGGGGCGATTGTGGTGCGGGGCGAGCGCGCCCATGACGCGCGCCTCAGCCCGGGGGCCGTTCTGCGGCTGGAAATTCCCTATGGCCGATTCGAACGCCGCATCGGCCTGCCCGGCGGCGACTACCGGCTGGTCGACATGCAGCTGGAGCACGGCTGCGTGAAACTGCACCTTGAGAAGCTCTTATGAATCAGGCCATTGTTCTGCCGGGAAACCAGGGAGCGGCCCCCGGCACGAGCCCGGTCGATCCGGCGGCGAGTCAAGACATTCCGGACGATGCCTTGGTCATCGTGCCGGTGCGCAACATGGTGCTGTTTCCCGGCATGATCGTGCCGATTGCCATCGGTCGCGAAAGTTCGGTGGCGGCAGCCCAGTACGCGGTCAAGGCGGAGCGTCCGCTCGGCATCCTGATGCAGCGCAACCCCGAGGCGGAGGCGCCGGCCGGCGACGACCTGGCACGCGTTGGCACCGTCGCCACCATCCTGCGCTACGTCACCACGCCCGATGGCACCCACCACGTCATTTGCCAGGGCCAGCAGCGCTTTCGTGTCATCGACTATCTGGAGGGGTTTCCGTTCACCGTGGCCCGGATCGAACGGATCATTGAACCCGCCGTTCATGATGACCGGGAGATCGAGGCCCGCCACCTGCAACTCAAGGAACGCGCCGCCGAGGTCATGCAACTGCTGCCACAAGTGCCGCAGGAGATGGTCCGTGCGGTACAAAGCATCGACACGCCCGGCACGCTGGCCGACCTGATCGCCGGTTATGTGGACATCAAGCCGGCCGAAAAACAGGAGCTGCTCGAAGAGGTGGACCTGCGTCGGCGACTGGACCGCGTGCTCGACATGCTGGTGCATCGCATTGAGGTTCTGGAACTCTCGCGCGACATCGACAAACGCACCCGGGGCAGCCTGGAGCAGCGTGAACGTGAATTTTTGCTGCGCGAAAAGCTGAGGTCGATTCAAAAGGAACTCGGGGAAGAAGGCGGCGGCAATGCCGCTGAAGTCGATGAGTTGCGCCGGATGATCGCCGCGGCGGACATGCCCGAGGAGGTGGCCACGCAAGCGGCCAGGGAACTCAAGCGGCTGGAGCGCATGACCGACGGCTCCGCTGAATACTCAATGGTGCGCACCTACCTCGACTGGCTGGTCGAGTTGCCATGGAAGGCACCCGAGCCGGATGCCATCGACGTGGCGCAAGCCCGGCACGCGCTGGACGCCGACCACTTCGGACTCGACCAGGTGAAAAAACGCATCCTCGAATTTTTGGCCGTGCGCAAGCTCAAACCCGGCGGCCACGGCCCCATTCTTTGCCTGGTGGGTCCGCCCGGGGTAGGGAAAACTTCACTTGGTCAGTCGATCGCCCGAGCCCTGGGTCGTAAGTTCGTGCGGGTTTCACTGGGCGGCGTGCATGACGAGGCAGAAATCCGTGGTCACCGGCGCACCTACATCGGTGCGCTGCCCGGCAACATCATCCAGGCGCTGAAAAAAGCCGGTACCCGCGGTTGCGTGATGATGCTCGATGAAATCGACAAGCTGGGCGCCGGCCTCCATGGCGACCCGGCGGCCGCGCTGCTGGAGGTGCTCGACCCGGAGCAAAACCACACCTTCCGCGACAACTACCTGGCCGTCCCCTACGACCTGTCGCAGGTTTTGTTCATTGCCACCGCCAACATGCTTGACCCCATTGCCGGTCCCTTGCGCGACCGCATGGAGGTCTTGCACCTTGCGGGCTACACGCAGGAAGAAAAACGCGAAATCGCCCGTCGCTACCTGGTGGCGCGCCAGCTGGAGGCCAGCGGCCTCCAGCCCGGGCAACTGGAGATCACGGACAACGCCATTGCCACCCTCATCCGCGACTACACCCGCGAGGCTGGCGTGCGCAATCTGGAACGTCAGATCGGTGCCGTGTGCCGCCGTGCGGCGGTTCGCATCGCCGAGGGGGAGGTGCAAACCGTGCGGGTGGATGCGCCGGACATGGCCGGGGTTCTCGGTCCGGCCAAGTTCGAGAACGAAGTTGCCTTGCGGGCCGGAATGCCGGGGGTTGCCACCGGGCTGGCCTGGACGCCGGTGGGCGGCGATATTTTGTTCATCGAGGCCAGCCGCACCGCCGGCAATGGACGACTGATCCTGACCGGCCAGCTCGGGGACGTGATGAAGGAGTCGGCGCAGGCCGCGCTGACGCTGGTGAAGTCGCGCGCGGCCAGCTTCAAACTCGACCCGGCCATATTCGAAAAAACGGACGTTCACATTCACGTACCGGCCGGCGCGATTCCAAAGGACGGGCCCAGCGCGGGCGTGGCCATGTTCATTGCACTGAGCTCCCTTTTCATGGACAGCCCCGTGCGCAACGACGTGGCCATGACGGGCGAAATCAGCCTGCGCGGACTGGTGCTGCCGGTAGGCGGGATCAAGGAAAAAGTGCTGGCGGCCCTGGCCGCCGGGATCAAACAGGTGATGATGCCCGCGCGCAATCGCAAAGACCTGGAAGAAGTGCCGCAGCAGGCCAGACAACAACTCGAATTCGTTTTTCTCGACAACATTGAGGAGGCGGTACGCGTTGCCATCGAAGGTTCGCAATGAGAAACCCCGGGTAGCGAACCGGGTTTGAAATTTTCCCGGAAAAGTTTGACGCGCCTCAAGCCTGTTCTGCAGGTGCGGCGCAAAATCCCATCCAGTCGCCTCTGTCAGTGAGCGGCAGAGGCAGAAGCGAAAGGAACACCGTGAATCACTTTTTCCCGACGGCGGGTGCCGTCATCGTTTTGGCCACCACCTGCGTGGCGTGCGACAAGGTCAAACCACCACAACCGCAACTGCAACAGCCTCCCGCAACGTCGGGCCAAGTCAACCCGCAAGGGGAGCGGGAGGCGTTCTCACAAACAGCTCAAAAGGATCTCGACGACTTGCGCAAAGTCGTTGCCGGACTCAGGACAAGGGCCGAGACGGCCAACCTTCAATCCAGAGTCCAGTTGGGCGAAGAAGTTGAGAAGCTGGAGGCCGAGTTGGGTGAGGCACAACAGCGCTTGATGGAACTCAAGTCTGCCAGCGCTGAATCATGGGGCCAGTTGAGGGAATCGTTCGGAAAATCGCTCGGAAAGCTGAAAGACAGGATCGGCAGCTTTCCCAAAAATGCCGGGTGAGCTGGTCGACGTTCGCATTTTTCGACGCCGACCATGAACCCCAAACGACTTGACCGCTACAAGACAGAAGGAACACAATGGAAAAGACTTGGATTTTGATCGCCAATGCCGAGCGTGCGCGCTGCTTCGAGCGCCATGCCATGGATCACTCGCTCACCGAGCTGGCCGATTTTGTGCATCCCCTGACCCACCTCACCAACGCCACCCATGCCGGCGACCTGACTGGCGCGGCGGGCAAGGGGCATGGCCGCACCGGGCACGCAGGAACCCAGTTTGAGCCCCACACCGAGACCCGCGCCAAGGAGCGTGGCAGCTTTGCCAGAGAGCTTGCCGCTTACCTCAACGAGGGGGTGTCCGGGCGGCACTGCAACAACCTCGTGCTGATTGCCTCCAGCCCGATGCTGGGCGAACTCAAACCCTGTTTGAACAGCGCCGCCGCTAACATGCTGCGAACCAGCGTCGCCAGCGACCTCACGAGCTACCGCGGCGCGGAGTTGAAAGAGCGCGTCGATCATGCCCTGCGGCTGCCCGACTGACGCGCCCCCCATCACCCGTGCCGGGGTGCCGCCGCTCAGATAAGCCGGTGCTGCCGGTCGCTGCGCGCGGCAGCGTCGCCCTCCTCACGCCGCTGGGGCAGCAGCACCGCCTCGGCGCCCGCGTTGCCCTCCCTGCAGACCACGCAGCCTTTGAGGCCCAGTTCCCAGGCCTGCCGCAGAACGACGCCCAGCTCCTGCGGGTTCGCACCGGACGGCAGGTGAACCTTTCTGGAGATCGCCTGGTCCACACAGGACTGCACGGTCGCCATTACGTGCAACTGCTCTTGCACGCCGACATCGCCTGCCTGCACGAAATGTGCGGGCAATGCAGCCTGCTGGCCATGCAGCGCCCGGTAATGACGCCATGCAGCGTCTTCAACCTCAAAAGTCACATTCTGACCATCAGCCCCCCGCACCCGGCGCCGGGCCCTGAAGGCGAAAACCGGCTCGATACCGCTGGACACGTGGTTGGCAAGCAGACTGATCGAGTCGGTGGGCGCGACCGCCAGCAGGTGGCTGTTGCGAATTCCGTGCTGCGCAATCGCATCCTGAATGTCGCGCGCAAGCTCCAGCACAAAAGGACTTGAGCCATATTTGATCTTGTCAAAGGCGGGAAACACCCCTTTCTCCTGTGCAAGGGTGATGGACGTGCGGTAGGCTGTGTCACGCAACACACTCATGATCTCGCGTGTCAGGTTCAGACTGGCCGATGAGCCGTAACGCAAACCCAGCATGGCAAACATATCGGCCAATCCGGTGATCCCCAGTCCAATGCGCCGGCTGGCGAGCGCGGCTTTTTCCTGGGCCTTGATCGGAAACAGGGAGATATCGTGGACATTGTCCAGAAAACGCGTCGCGACACTGGCAACGGCCCTCAAGGCCGCGAAGTCCACGCCGGGGTGCTCGGCAAAAGGGTGCTGTACAAACCGGCTCAGGTTGATCGATCCCAGGTTGCAGGCGCCGTAGGCCGGTAGCGGAACTTCACCGCAGGGGCTGCTTCCCGAAAGCTGCTCGCAGTACCAAAGGTTGTTGGCACGGTTGATCCGGTCGATGAACAGAACACCAGGTTGCGCGCTGGCATGCTGCGCCGCCAGAAGTTTGTCCCACAAGACACGCGCCGGGATGCGCCGATGCACCAGGCACAGCTGCGGCGCGCTGTCGCCGGACCACGCCCGTTCGCACACCTCGCCCCCCGCAGGAATCGCCCGCTCACCCAGGGGGAAAACCAGGGGCCACAGGTCGTCCTGCTCGACGGCACGCATGAACGCGTCAGGCACCAGAATCGACAAGCTGAAGTGCGGCAACGCGCCGCAGGCAATTTTTGCGTCCACAAAGGATTCAACATCGGGATGATCGCAACGCAGTATGGCCATCATGGCACCCCGGCGCAGGTTGCCCGACTCCAGCACCGTGTTTGCCGTCTCCCATATCTTCATGAATGAGACCGGCCCCGAAGCAACGCCGCCACTGGCCGCAGCCAGCGAACCTGCGGGTCTCAGGGTGGAGAAGTCAAGCCCGACCCCGCCACCGGCCTGCAGGGTCACCATGGCTTCACGCAGGGCATTGAAAATGCCCTGCATCGAATCCTTCATCGGACCCATCACAAAACAATTGAACAAGGTGGCGCGGCGCGATGTGCCTGCGCCAGCCAGTATCCGGCCACCCGGCAGGAAACGGAAGTCATCCAGAATGGCCCGAAAACGCTCGCGCCATTCGTCATGGCGGTGCGCCTCGGCGCCCGAGACGGCCAGCGCTACCCGGTCCCAGGTGGCCTCAATGGAGGGTTCCTGCATATGACCGCCCTCAACCCAGCGGTACCGGGTGGACCAGACATGCTCTGAAATTTTTTCATCGAAACGTGTTTTTTGCATGGTACGCAGTCCCAATCCACTCATGGGTTCAGCGTAGCCATGGCCTGCTGCGAGGCCTTGACAAATCGCAAACGGCAATGCTGAACAAGTCTCCCCGT
>DIVK01000080.1 GCA_002422455.1 Rhodoferax sp. UBA6134 | reverse complement strand
TCACCATTCAAAACGTCGGCAAGGTGTTCGAGCGTGCCGCCAGCCCGGTTGCGGCGCTGGAAAACGTCAACCTGAGCATCGACGACAACGAGTTCATCACGCTGGTGGGGACCTCCGGCTGCGGCAAGTCCACGCTGTTGCGCATCCTGGCCGGGCTGGAGTACCGCACCAGTGGCGAGCTGCGCTGCGATGGCCGCAACATTGCTGCACCCGGGGCTGATCGTGCCATGGTGTTCCAGCATTACAGCCTGTACCCCTGGTTGACGGTGATGGAAAACATCAAGTTCAGCCGCCGGCTCAGGGTCAACCGTGAAAACCTGACATCGGCCGACGTGGAAGCCGCTTCGGGCCGTGCCGACGCCTTGCTGAATCTGATCGGCCTGAACAAGGTGCGTGACGCTTACCCGAACCAGCTTTCGGGCGGCATGCAGCAGCGCGTGGCGATTGCCCGTGCGCTCATGGGGCGGCCGTCGATTTTGCTCATGGACGAGCCTTTTGGCGCCCTCGACTCGCAAACGCGCGAGGTCATGCACGACCTGATTTTGCACATCCACCGCATCGAAAAAACCACCATCGTGTTTGTCACCCACGACGTCGAAGAGGCGGTTTATCTGGGCCAGCGCGTGGTGCTGATGCAGCCGCGCCCGGGCCGCATCCACAGCATTTTCCCGGTGCCGCTGCCCGCGCGACGCACGCAGGACATGAAGCACAGCGAGCCGTTTCGGGCCTTGCGTGCCGAGATTCTGGCGCGCATCCGCGAGAGTACCGGCATCACCACCGACCTCGACATGCTGGAACAGCTCAACCTGCAAAGCGCCGGGGTCTGAGACCTGATTAGCGTGAAATGCCCTTTCGATATGCCCACGCAGTTAAACGTCACCCGCAGCGCTGTTGGGGCAGGTTTATTCAGAACGCATCGTTCTTTTTTACTTTCAATTTTTTAACGAGGTCAACATGCCCCTTGCTTTTGATGATTTACCTGCCCTGGCACGCGCTGCGGTGCCTTTAACGTCAGCCTGTTTTTCGCCCGAACTGGTGCTGTGGGAAGAATCGCTACCGGGGGGCTGTCACTGGTCGGGCCTGCTGCGCCGCGGCAACACCCTGCGCCTGACCGACCTGAACGGCAACGCCAACGTGTCGGCGCTGTTTTTCAACCAGGAGGAAAAGACCGAGCGCTACAACATGCCCGACACGCTCAAGGCGCAGCACACGGCTTTCCTGACGCAGGGCCATGTGTGTTATTCGGACATGGGGCGGGTGCTGTGTTCCATCTCGGAAGACAGTTGCGGCTGGCACGACACCTTTTCCGGGGTGCTGGATGCGGCTGGCGTGGAAAAAAAGTATGGCCAGGCGCGTTACCAGGAACACCGCAACGGCATGTTCCGCAGTGGCCAGGACGGGCTGGTGGTGGAACTCAACAAATGGGGTCTGGGCCGCCGCGACCTCAACGCCAATGTCAACTTTTTCAGCAAAGTGACTGCCGATGCGCAGGGCCGCCTGCAGTTCGAGACGGCGCACCGGCGGGCCGGCCAGCATGTGGACCTGCGCTTCGAGATGCATGTGCTGGTGATGCTGTCGGCCGCGCCGCACCCGCTGGACCCCGCACCGGCCTATGCGCCCGGGCCGGTGCGCTTGACCGCCTGGCGCTCGGGCACGGCCGGCGCCACCGACCCCTGCCGCCTGCACTGCCCGGAAAACGGCCGCGGTTTCATCAACACCGAGCGCTGGTTCTTGTGAACCCGTGCAGCCCACACAGCCCATTCGTCTGACCCCTCATTCCAAGGAAATCACCATGTCTGCCAATCTTCAACTCAGTGATCTTGACCCGGCGCATGCCGTTGTGGATGCCATCGTGCCAGCGGGCGAACCCTGGCTGCAAAAAATTGCCAAAGGCCAGCTATTTCGCATTGTCGACAGTGAGGGCAACCAGGCTGTGGACACCCTGTTCTTCAACGCCGACGACGCCGAAGAACATTACAGCCTCACGCACACCATCCAGGCCCAGGGCGCTTTGTACCTGAGCCTGGGCAGCGTGCTGATGTCCAGCGCAGGCCGGCCCATGCTGACCCTCGTGGCCGACACCTGTGGCCGCCACGACACGCTGGGCGGCGCCTGTTCCTGCGAAAGCAACACGGTGCGCTACGCCCTGGAAAAGCGCGCCATGCACAGTTGCCGTGACAGCTTCATGGCGGCCATTGCCAACAGCCCCTATGGCCTGCACAAGCGCGACATCGCCTCCAACATCAACTTCTTCATGAACGTGCCGGTCACGCCAGAAGGCGGGTTGACGTTTGAGGACGGCGTGTCGGCGCCCGGCAAATATGTCGAGATGCGCGCCGAGATGGATGTGGTGGTGCTGATCTCCAATTGCCCGCAACTCAACAACCCGTGCAACGCCTACAACCCGACCCCGGTGCGCTGCCTGGTGTGGAACCCGGCCTGACACGCAAATTCGCAGGCCGGACGACCGGGCCTGTGTTCATGCCCGGCTGGACGACCCGCCCCTTGATCTGATCTGACCATGTTCAAAAAAGTACTTGTCGCCAATCGCGGTGCCA
>DIVK01000001.1 GCA_002422455.1 Rhodoferax sp. UBA6134 | reverse complement strand
CCATGCCCTCGGTGTCAAGCTCTCGCTCTCTCCTGTTCATCTGTGTGTAATTTTTGGATGGCCTCCGGTGCGTCATGGCGCCATTGACAAGCCGGCGCAGCCGCCGTTCTGTCGCAAACCGTCTGTCGCAATCCCTACAAACCGGCTAAAACGCCGCATCGGCTGCAGCCCTGAACGGCCAAAAAGCGCGGAAAAAGCCGGTTTTTGCCCTGGCACCCAAATTGCAATGAGAAGACTAACCATCCCATCAGGAGTCTTCCATGTCAGTTGCGCTCAAGGCCAAAATTGCCGAAGTGTTCGAAGAACCTGGTTGCGACAAGAACCAGGGCAAAAGCGAAAAAGATCGCAAGAAGGGCTGCACCAAGCAGCTCTCACCCGGTGCCGCTGCGGGTGGCTGCGCCTTTGACGGCGCCAAGATTGCGCTGCAACCGATTGCCGATGTGGCGCACCTGGTGCACGGGCCGATTGCCTGCGAGGGCAATTCCTGGGACAACCGGCACAGCGCCTCGTCCGGCCCGCAGATTTACCGTACCGGCTTTACCACCGACATCAATGAGCTGGATGTGATCTATGGCGGTGAAAAACGCCTGTTCAAGTCGATCCGCGAGATTCTTGAAAAATACGACCCCCCTGCGGTCTTTGTCTACCAGACCTGCGTGACCGCGCTGGTGGGCGACGACATCGAGGCCGTGTGCCAGCGTGCCACCGAGAAATTTGGCAAGCCCATCATCCCGGTCAATGCGCCCGGCTTTGCCGGCCCGAAAAACCTGGGTAACAAGCTCGGCGCCGAGGCCTTGCTGGATTACGTGATTGGCACGGTGGAGCCTGAATTCACCACGCCGTATGACATCAACATCATTGGCGAATACAACCTGGTCGGCGAGCTGTGGCAGGTCAAGCCGCTGCTGGATGCGCTGGGCATCCGCATCCTGTCGTGTATCTCGGGCGACGGGCGTTACAAGGAGGTGGCCAGCGCGCACCGCGCCAAGGTGAACATGATGGTGTGCTCCAAGTCGATGATCAACATCGCCACCAAAATGCAGCAGCGCTGGGGCATCCCCTATTTTGAAGGCTCGTTTTACGGCATTGGCGACATGAGCGACACCTTGCGCCAGATCGCCAAACTGCTGGTGCAGCAGGGTGCGCCGGATGACTTGCTCGACCGCACCGAGCGGCTGATCGAAGTTGAAGAGGCACGCGCCTGGCAGCGCATTGCCGAATACAAGCAGCGCCTCACTGGCAAGCGGGTGCTGCTGATCACCGGCGGCGTCAAGTCCTGGTCGGTGGTCGCTGCGCTGCAGGAAGGTGGCATGGAGATTGTGGGCACCAGCGTGAAAAAGTCCACCAAGGAAGACAAGGAAAAAATCAAGGAGATCATGGGCGACGACGCCCACATGATCGACGACATGACCCCGCGCGAGATGTACAACATGCTGCGCGAGGCGCGGGCCGACATCATGCTGTCCGGCGGGCGCTCGCAGTTTGTCGCGCTCAAGGCGCGCATGCCCTGGCNNATCAACCAGGAACGCCACCACCCCTACGGCGGTTATGAAGGCATGGTGGAACTGGTGCGCGAGATAGACCGCGCCATTCACAACCCGGTCTGGCAGCAGGTGCGCATACCGGCGCCCTGGGGTGATGACGGCGAAACCCTGGGCGCGGTGTTGCCCCGCGCGCAACCCATGGCTTACCTGACGGAAGTGGCCGCCAAGTCCATGGGGCTGGCGCCCGAAGAAGTGCCGAGCTGACCCTAACACCTAACCCGAGCAATCCACCATGGCCAGCGTTGTTGAATTCAAAAAAGCCTGTGCGGTGAACCCGCTCAAGATGAGCCAGCCGCTGGGGGCAACTTTTGCCTTCCTGGGGCTGGATGCCTGCATGCCGGTGATGCACGGCTCACAGGGCTGCACCTCGTTTGGTCTGGTGCTGCTGGTGCGCCACTTCAAGGAAGCGATCCCGCTGCAAACCACGGCGATGAACGAGGTGACCTCCATTCTGGGCGGGTACGACAACATCGAAGCGGCCTTGCTGAACATCCGCAAGCGCGCCGCGCCCCGCGTGATTGCCATCTGCTCCACCGGTCTGACCGAAACCAAAGGCGATGATGTGGACGGCTACATCGTCACCGTGCGCAAACGCAAGCCGGAGCTTGATGACACCGAGATCATCTACGTCTCCACCCCTGACTACGTGGGTGGTTTTGAGGATGGCTACAAACACGCGGTGACCGCCATCGTCAAGACACTGGTCAAGCCCTTGCCGGTCAACGTCCATCAGGTGACCCTGCTGCCCGGTAGCCACCTGGCGCCCGCCGACATTGATGAGCTGCGCGAGATCATCGAAGCCTTTGGCCTCTCGGTCATCGTCCTGCCTGACATTTCAGGTTCGCTCGACGGTCACATTGCACACGACTGGCGTGGCACGACCCTGGGCGGCACCACGCTGGAACAAATCCGGGCCGCCGGAGCCTCGGCCCTGACCTTGGGCGTGGGCGAACACACCCGGGAGGCGGCCGAGGCACTGCAAAACATTGCGGGCACGCCGCTGGAGATTTTTGACCGATTGACCGGGCTGGAAG
>DIVK01000081.1:28527-29641 GCA_002422455.1 Rhodoferax sp. UBA6134 | reverse complement strand
CCCCTCCTCAACAACGTGCCCACCTACATGTGCCGCAACCAGGATGATCTGGCCTACACGCTCTCCAACCTGAAAGACCTGGTGGTGAAGGAAGTGCACGGAGCCGGCGGCTACGGCATGCTGGTGGGGCCGGCGGCCACGGCAGCGGAGATTGAAGACTTCCGCAAGGCCATTGTGGCCAACCCGGCAGGCTACATCGCCCAACCCACACTGAGCCTGTCGAGCTGCCCCACCTTTGTGCAAAGCGGTATTGCACCGCGTCACGTTGACCTTCGCCCCTATGTACTCAGCGGCAAAACGGTGCAGATGGTGCCCGGCGGCCTGACCCGCGTGGCCCTCAAGGACGGCTCGCTGGTGGTGAATTCATCGCAAGGGGGCGGCACCAAGGACACGTGGATATTGGAAGTGTGAAGCTTCGCAATCACGGAAATTCACGTTCATTTTGTCACTGCAGGCCTGCCCCGCAATCCATGGATCCCGGACCGAATCCGGGATGACAGCAACAGACAGACCGGAGACCTGACATGCTTTCAAGAACCGCCGATCACCTTTTCTGGATGTCTCGCTATACCGAGCGGGCAGAGAACACTGCACGCATGCTGGACGTGAACTACCAGACCGCGCTGCTGCCCCAGTCGGACGCGGTCGCGCAGGTCGGCTGGCAGGGTTTGCTGAGCATCAGCGAACTGCTGCCGGCCTACAGCGAACGCCACAGCGCCATGGAGGCCCGCAACGTGATGGATTTCATGGTGAAAGACGAAAGCAACCCCTCTTCCATCCTGTCCTGTCTGGGTGCGGCGCGCGAGAATGCACGTGCCGTGCGCGGCACCCTGACCACCGAGGTGTGGGAGACGCAAAACCAGACCTGGCTGGAAGTCAGGCGCATGGTCAAGGACGGCGAGTTCGAGCGCGACCCGGCCCAGTTTTTTGAATGGGTCAAGTTCCGCTCGCACCTCTCGCGCGGCGTGACCGTGGGCACCATGCTGATTGACGAGGCGCTGCATTTCATGCGCCTGGGCACCTTTCTGGAGCGGGCCGACAACACGGCGCGCCTGGTGGACGTGAAATTTCACGCCGTGCAAAACGACTTTTTCGGGGCGGCCAGCGAAAAGAA
>DIVK01000081.1:0-28453 GCA_002422455.1 Rhodoferax sp. UBA6134 | reverse complement strand
ACAACCTCTCACTGGTGGCCAGCGACACGAGCAGCGAAACCCTGCGCCGGGCCGGCCGTCTGCGCGCCGAATTGCAGTACGGACGCATTGATGAAATTCTGGCGACCGGGCTGCACGCCTACCTGACCCAATTTCTGGACCGGGTGAACAACCTGGGGGGGCATATCAGCCGCGAATTTCTGGTGGCGGCGAACGCTTGATCGCCACCCCTCAAGCAGGCGCCTTTATGCCGCCAGCGTCACGCCGCCAACCCGGCGCGACACGGCATACGGCGGCAGGCCCTGCAGCAGGCGCCGCCCAAACGCCAGCCGCAGCAAACGCCGGTCGTAACAAATCACGGTCGCATGGTCGTCCTCGGTGCGGATGGCGCGCCCCGTCCACTGCAGCAGCCTGATGCCCGTAGCCGGCACCACCAGCTCGGAAAAAGGATCGCGCCCGACGCTCTTGAGCCACTCCGCGCGCGCCTCCTCCACCGGGTCGGACGGTGGGCTGAAGGGCAACTTCGCGATGAACACCGTTTCGCACAGTTGGCCGGGCAGGTCCAGACCTTCACCAAACGACTGCAAGCCGAAAATGACCGCGGGCAGCCCGGCTTCGACCCGCGCCTGGTGCGCCGCCAGCAGCCGGCCCCGCGCCATCTGACCCTGCACCAGCACCACCTGCCGCAACGCGGTGTCCAGCGCATCAACCGCCGCCTTCATCTGCACGCGCGAGGTGAACAGGACCAGCGCCCCGTGCTCGATCTGGCCCAGGTCCGCCAGCAACTCGGCCACCATCTCCCCGGTGTAGGCCCCGACGTTCTTCGGATCGGCTGCGGTTTCCACCACGATCAGCTCGCCCTGGGTGCGGTAGTTGAAGGGACTGGCGACTTCCAGTGCCGAGACGGCGGGGTTGTTGAGCAGACCGGCCTCTTGCAGAAAATAATCGAAACTGCCGCAAGTGGTGAGCGAAGCCGAGGTGATGACCGCACCGCGCACCTGGCTCCACAGGCACTGGCGCAACAAATCGCCCGGCACGATCGGGCAGGCATGGGCCGTCAGCATCACCAGGCCCGAACTGGTATCAGACTTGAGCCACTTGGCCAGGGGTTGCGGGCCGTGCTCCAGCAGCAGGCCGCTGGTTTGCACCACGCTGCCCAGCTTTGGCGCCAGTTGCCCCAGCCTGGCGTACAGCAACGAGCAGCTCGCCGCCTGCGCCGGGTCTTCCCTGGCGCGCAGTTTCACTTCGGCACCCAGGGCTTCCAGGACTCTGGACAACCCCGTGGCGTGACCCTGAATCAGAGTCATGGGGTCGCGCAAATCGTCCGGCAAGACCCCGTTTGGGAAGCGATGCACCGTGTCGTAACCGGCCGTATTGACCTTGAGCAGGTCCATCAGGATGCGGCCCACGTCATGCAGGGCCACCTTGAGCTGCTGTGCCAGCGTGGCGACGTCCTGCACCAGCACGAACTGCAATTTTTCGCTTACCTCGTACAGGGTTTTGGGCAACTTGTCGAGCCAGCGCAGGTTGGACAAGTCCATGGCGCTGGCGAACTGGTCCAGCGCCACGGCCGGCAGGTGATGCCCTTCGTCAAACACCAGCAGGCAGTTGTCCAGTTCGGGCAACGCCTTGCGGCCCAAGGAGGCCAGCACCAGGTCGTGGTTGGCGACGATCACGTTCGCCTCGGCCAGCGTGATGCGGGCGTTGTAGTAGCTGCACTCGCGAAAACGCGGGCAATGCCGGGCCGTGCAGGTATGGCGCTCAGCCGCCACGGCAGACCAGTCGCGCGGCTCGGGCTGCTCGGCCAGGGTGTCGCGGTCGCCATCCCATTTGCCACCGGCCAGCGCAATTGCCAACGACTCGTACAGCTTGCTGCGACGTTCTTGCGGGTCTTCGCCCTGCGGTGGTCTG
This sequence comes from Rhodoferax sp. UBA6134, assembly GCA_002422455.1. GTDB lineage: Bacteria > Pseudomonadota > Gammaproteobacteria > Burkholderiales > Burkholderiaceae_C > Rhodoferax. The sequence continues at coordinate 26,563 of DIVK01000081.1, read as the reverse complement.
ACAAATGCCGTGCGCGGCGGCGCACCGGCATCCGCCTCGAACAAGTCGGCATCGACATCATCCCCGCCCAGACCCACCAGCCGCTCCAGCTTGAGCTTGCACACGTAGCGGCCCCGGCCCTTGGCCAGCGCGTAGACAAACGGTGTATCCAGCACCGCGGCCAGGGCCGGCAGGTCCTTGCTCATCAGTTGCTCCTGCAGGGCAACGGTGGCGGTGGAGATGAGCACCCGGGTCTTGAGTGCCAGCGCCATGGCCACGGTGGTCGACAGATAAGCCGCCGACTTGCCCACACCGGTACCGGCCTGGATGACGGTAATGGCCTTGCCTGGCTGCGGGTGCTCGCCCAACGTCACGCCCGACAGGCTGCTGGCAATGCGTTGCGCCATCTCGCGCTGGCCCGGGCGTGAACGAAAGCCCGGCGTAGCACTCACCACCCGGTCAAAGGCCGCCAGCGACAGGCTGGCCAGGGCATCAGAACTCAAGAAAAATACCCACGGTGCTGGTTGGATGGTTGGATGGTTGGATTGACGCAAACGCCATTACACCGCACTTGCACCGGGCTGCGCACGACATCGGCTTGCAGACTTCATGCGGCTCACCATCAGCTATTGAAACAATAGCTTGAGAGCCAATGCCGACGGCAAAGTCAGTCTATTTTGTTACACATAATCCAGAGCAAAGCGCGCGCACGGGGGATGCGGCCCCTACACTCGGGCCGAATTTCCATCACTCCCCCCATCACGCCCCATCACCCACCGCCATCAGGAGATGTCCCGCATGCGTTTCTGTCTTACCGCCCGCAGCGCGTTCGTCACCCTTGTCACCGCCGTGGCCGTGGCCGGTTGCAGCGTGTTGCAGCCCGACGCGCACCTGGCGGCGTTCAGCACCCAGATGACGGGCCTGAACCTGGTGCCGCCCGTGGCCACGCCGGCCACCGGCCGGTTGTACGCGTTGCTGAACAAAAATACCGGGCTGCTGCGCTGGAAACTGTCATTCAGGGGTCTGAGCGGGCCGGCCACAGCCGGCCACTTTCATGGCCCGGCCGCCATTGGCGCCAATGCCAACATCGCCCTGCCCTTCAAGGGTGCGCTCAAGAGCCCGATGGAAGGCCGGGCCACGCTGACCCCGGCGCAGGCCAGCGCCCTGCTGGCCGGGAAATGGTACGTCACCCTTCACACGGCAGCCCACCCCGACGGCGAACTTCGAGGACAACTGATTTTTCGGGAATAAGACAACCGGCATTGACGGGAAAATCACCCGACACGGGTCGCGTCCATGCGCCCTGCGGGCACGGCAATATGGGAAAATCAGGCCGATGCAAAACATAACTCGTCTGGCGGCCGTCGATTTGGGCTCAAACAGCTTTCGCCTTGAAATTGGTCGCATTGAGCATGGCCAGTTTTACCGTACCGAGTATCTGAAGGAAACCGTGCGTCAGGGCAACGGCCTCGACGACGAGCGCAACCTGACGCCGGCGGCCATGGAGCGCGGCTGGGACTGTCTGGCCCGTTTTGGCGAGCGGCTGGCCGGCTTCAGCAACGAAGAAGTGCGCGCCGTGGCGACGCAGACCCTGCGTGAAGCGCGCAACCGGGATGAGTTTCTGGCACGGGCCAATGAGCTGCTGGGCTTTCCCATTGACGTCATCTCCGGGCGCGAGGAAGCGCGCCTGATCTACCAGGGCGTTGCCCACGCCTTGCCCCAGGACAACGAGCGCCGTTTGGTCATCGACATCGGCGGGCGCTCCACCGAACTCATTTTGGGTCAGGGCTTCGAGCCCACACTGATGGAATCCTACCGGGTCGGCAGCATTGCCTGGTCAACCCGGTATTTTCCGGACCGGCAGTTCACCGCACACGCTTTTCAAATGGCCGAAATTGCGGCCAAGGCGGTGCTGGACGAGGCCCTGAACGCTTACCGGCGCGACACCTGGGACGTTGCCTACGGCTCGGCGGGCACCGTGGGTGCGGTCGGTGATGTCCTGATCGCGGCGGGCTGGCCCGCGGGCTGCATCAGCCGACAGGGGCTGGACTGGCTGCTGGACAAGCTGCTCAGCGCGCAAAGCGCGGACCGGCTCCGGCTGGCGGGCATGAAGGACGACCGGCGCGCAATCATCGGCGGCGGCCTGAGTATTTTGCGGGCCGTTTTCGACTTGTTGCAGATCGACCAAATGCAACAGACCAACGGCGGCCTGCGCCACGGACTGTTGCATGACCTGATGGGCCGCACGGAAGATCAGACCGACGTGCGTGCCAGATCGGTCCAGCGGCTGGCCGCCAAATTTGGCGCCGACACGGTGCATGGCCAGCGCGTCGGCAAGGTCGCCACCCATTTGTTTGGACAACTTCAAGACCGGGCCCTGACACCGGGCAACCCGGCCATAAGCCCGGTGGACGAGCGCCGCCCGAGCCAAAAACTGGACTGGGCCGCCCAATTGCATGAAATTGGCAGCCGGATCTCGCACAGTGACTACCACAAGCACGGCGCCTACATTCTGGACAATTCCGATGCCATGGGCTTCGCCTTGTCCGAACTGCACAAGCTCAGCCTGCTGGTACTGGGACACCGGGGCAAGCTGCGCAAACTGGACGTGGATTTTGAAGACGATATGTTCGTGCAGCAATTGCTGGCGCTGCGTCTGGCCGTCATTTTGTGCCACGCCCGGCGCGACCCGGACCTGGATGGCCTGGCCTTGACGCGTGAAGTGGAATATGCCAACCGTTTTGTCCTCGGCTGCCGCGCAGGGTGGGTGCAGGCCTACCCCCAATCGGCCCATCTCCTGCGGGAAGAGGTGCTGGCGTGGCAGAAAACACCCTGCTCGCTGAGCTTTACCGAAGGCTGAAGTCCAGCGCGTCCCGTACCAGCAAGCCCTCGCCATGCGTCTTGGCGTCGTGCTTGGCGCGCGCGGCGACGGACGCCACCTGCTCGGCGTTGACGTATTCATCGCGATAAATCTTGACCGCGCCGATCGATATGGTTGTCAAGGGAAAAAATCTTGATATCCCGTGCCGATCTTCCGCCTGGATGCCGCCGGCCTGGCGGGCCGGCATGTCAAACAACTCCACCGCACGTTTCGCGAATTCGGCCACGATCTGCTGACATTGCAGTTGCCAGTTTGCGCTCTGGTACAGGATGATGAAGTCATCGCCGCCCACGTGCCCCAAAAAATCACACTGGGGATCGCAATGCGCCTGGGCAATGCTGGCCACCAGGCGAATCATTTCGTCGCCTCGCCAATAGCCATAGCGGTCGTTGAAGGGTTTGAAATTGTTCAAGTCGGCATAGCAGGCCACGAATTCGACACCGCTGCGCAGCAGCCGCTCAACGTGTTGGCTGATGGGAATGTTGCCCGGCAAAAAGGTCAAGGGATTGGCATGCCGGGCCGCCTCGATCCGCGTTTCCGTGACCGATCGGACCAATTGCTCTCCCGTCCCCAGGCCCTCATAGCGCCCGTTGTCCGTCACAATGAAGCCATCACTCAGGTAACGCTGGTCGTCCGACGTGAGGATGCCGATCAACTCGTCAACATTGTGCTCACGCTCGATCAGCCGGGGCTCAAGGTTGGCGTGCACGATACACGGCTTGCGTCCCGACACCTCCCGGTAATACAGCTTGCCGTATTCATTCATGAAGCGTGCGCGGTTGACGATGCCAACCGGCCGCGCACTATCAACAATGGCCACCGCATGAAGATCTGCATGGGCCGCAAACAGGGTTGCCAATTCATCGTTGGTGGTACTCAGGCCGATCGCCGGCGCCTCAATGACCGCAAGGCGGCTGGAATAGCCCGTATGGGACGCCCGGCGCAACTCGGGAAACACAGCCACCCTTCGGTCCTGCATCACGTCCAGCGCCCGCGGCTCAATCTGCTCACGCGGCGACGATGCCGGTCGCCCCAGAAGGTAGCCCTGCCCGTACGCGATGCCGAGATCACGCAAAACACGCAAGTCGTCCTCCGTCTCAATGCCTTCCGCGACCAGCGCGGTATCAAAAATAGCGGCAATTTGCTGCAGGGCCTGAATTGTTTTGAGCTTGTCGGCGTGCTGGCTGATGTCTTTGGTGAAATACTTGTCGATCTTCACGATCTCCGGTCTGAGCTGCGACCACAGTCGAAGGCTTGACCGACCGTCGCCAAAATCGTCCAATGCAAGTGACACCCCGGCAGAGCGTATTTCACGAACGACCCTTGCCAGTTCATCCATGTCGCTGACCCGCTCATATTCGGTAATCTCCAGCACCAGCCTGCGCGGCAACACACCAAAGCTGCTCACCAGTTCCATCAGGGCATCGCGGCCGCACTGTTTCAAAATCTGCACCAGCACCTGCGCACTGACGTTCACAAACAAGCGTCCGGTCTCACCCAGCTCACCCCAGCACTCAAATGCCGTCATGACGCACAGGCTTTCAAATTCAAAGTTCAGCCGCTCCCATGCGGCTGCCGCCAACAGCGCGTCTGGCGCATAAAAGGCTGTACCTTGCGGCCCCCGGATCAGGGCCTCATGGGAATAAATGGCGCCATCCCGCAACGAAGCGATGGGCTGAAACACGGGGCAAAGCGCTTTGTTGCGCATCAGACCCGCCAACGGCCCGCGCCCGCGCCGCACTGCGGTGGAGCGCATGACCACAGGCATCGAGCGCGCGCTAACCTCATTTCGCTGCACCAGATCAGCGTGATAACACGCCATCTCCGGCGTCATGACCTGAACAGCCAAATCAACTTTATTCATCAATCACCAACGACAAAGAGAAAATTTTGTCCAGTCTGGGTCCGTTGCGTGACACCGTCATGACAAAATCATGACAAAGGTATAGCAGCGGACTGCCCTCCATTCCACCCGGTACGCCCCGTTGGCCAGCCAGCCTCATGGCCCTGGCCTTGACAGCTTTTTCAAAAACCGTATAAACTGTATAAATCGTTTAATCTTCAAGGAAAATCCACCATGGCCACCACCAAAAAGACCAGCGCAACCGACGCCTCCGTGAAAACAGCTGCACCCCCATCCGTTGCGCCAAAGGTCGCATCGGCCCCCCTCGCAAAGACCGTTGCCAAAACACCCGCGAGACCCGTTGCCAAACGGTCGGCACCCCTTGCCAGGGTGGCAAGCAAGCCGCCGGTCAAGTCACCGGCCCTGGCGAAGGCCGACAAACCTGCCAAGGCGAAAAAACCAAAGCTGGTGCGCGACAGCTTCACCATTCCAAAGACCGAGTACATCGTTCTCGATGAACTCAAGCAGCGCGCGGGAAAATTGGAGATTTCAGTCAAAAAAAGCGAATTGCTCCGGGCCGGCATCAAGGCGCTGGCCGCCCTGTCCGACCTTGGATTGCTGGCTGCATTGAACGCTGTACCAACCATCAAGACGGGCCGTCCGGCAAAGAACCAGGCCCGATGAACATGCACCAGAGGCGCTCCGAAGCGCCCGGGCCGCGGGTTTCATAAGACTTCCGGCGACTGCACCGTCACAACCACGGTTTGCGAGTGCACATCGCGCTCCCGATGGCGCAGCCACCAGACGGCGCCTTTTTTCACCGCGCATTCGCTGGCGCTCAAACCCAGCAACTGGGCGATGGTCTGCCCCAGCGTGGGTTGATGACCGACCACCAGCACACACCCTTTCGCAGCCGGCCACTGCACCAGTTCAAGCAGCCCGGCAGCGCCACCTGCGGGCGACAGCTCGGACCTGATCTTGTATTTTCGGCCCAGCGCCATCGCCGTCTGTTCCGTCCGGCGCGCCGGGCTCACCAGAATGCGCGCACGCTCAGGCAACTGCCGGTCCAGCCAGGTCGCCATGCGTGCAGCCTGCTTTTCGCCACGCGCAGTCAGCGAACGCGCCATGTCATCGCAGCCTTCGACCCATTCTTCAGCTTCCGCATGACGCCACAACACAAGGTCCATCTCAGTCACCCCGTCCATCGCCTTTTCCGGCATAACGCGCCATCAGGGCGGCTTGTGCACCGTGGGCCATGCGCCGGCCATCGGGCTTGACACGGGCATAGGTACCGTCCGCTAACAAATCCCAGGCATCCACACCGTCATGCAGGTACGCCACCAGCTCTTCGTCCACAATGCGCTGGCGTTGCAGCGGATCCGTCACCGGCCAGGCCAGTTCGACCCGGCGCATCATGTTGCGGTTCATCCAGTCCGCACTCGACAGGTAAAGCTCCTCCGCCTCGTCACGCCGAAAATAAAAAACCCGCGAGTGTTCCAGAAAACGGCCGATCACCGAACGCACGCGAATGTTGTCTGTCATCCCTGGCACCTGGGCCGGCAACATGCAGGCACCGCGCACGATCAGGTCGATTTTGACGCCGCTCCGACCGGCGCGGATCAGCGCATGAATGAGCGCTTCGTCCGTTAACGCATTCATCTTGGCCACGATCCGGCCTTCCCCGCCCGCCGTCGCGGCAGCGGCCAGGTCATTGATTTTTCCAATCAGCTTTTGATGCAGATAAAACGGTGCCAGCAGCACCCGCCTGAGCCTGGGCAAACGGCTCTGACTGGCCAGGTGAAAAAACACATTTTCCAGATCGGCGGTGAGCGCCGCGTCGGCTGTCAGGTGGCTCCAGTCGGTGTACAGGCGCGCGGTGCGGGGGTTGTAGTTGCCGGTGGACAAATGGGCATAACGCTTGAGCTGGCGGCCTTCCCGACGTGTGATGAGCATCATTTTGGCGTGGGTTTTGAGCCCCACCACGCCGTACAGCACCTGCGCGCCAATGGACTCCAGCATCTCGGCCCAGTTGATGTTGGCCTCTTCATCGAACCGCGCCTTCAATTCCACCACCACGGTCACTTCCTTGCCGCGCCGCACCGCCTCGCGCAGCAGGTCCATGAGTTCGGAATCACTGCCAGTGCGGTAGATGGTCTGCTTGATCGCCAGCACCTGCGGGTCATTCACCGCTTCACGCAAAAATGCCAACACCCCGCCGAAACTCTCAAAGGGCTGGTGAATCAGGACATCACCGACTTTCAGTTGCTCAAAGAATGAGACACCGGGCGTCAACTGCGTTGGATAACAAGCTTTATAGGAAGGAAAGCACAGTTGCGGCTCATGCACCAGGTCCACCAGTTGCGTCAGGCGAGCCAGGTTGACCGGGCCTGGAACGCGGTACAAGGCCTGCTCCGGCAGCTCGAACTGCTTGAGCAGAAAAGCCGCGAGATACTCGGAGCACCCAGCCGATACCTCCAGCCGCACCGCCTGCCCGAAATGACGGTGCTGCAAACCGTGGCGCAGCGCGGTGCGCAAATTCTTGACGTCGTCTTCGTCCACCGCCAGGTCTGAGTGCCGGGTCACCCGGAACTGTGAAAATTGTCCGACTTCGCGGCCCGGAAACAACTCGGCCAGGTGCGCACGAATCACACTGGACAACGAGACGCAACAGTTGCCAGCACCCGCCACCGTGTTCGGCATGCGGATCATGCGCGGCAAGACGCGCGGCACCTTCACGATGGCAATGTCGTTTTCGCGCCCGAACGCATCGCAGCCGCCGAGGCGAACAATGAAATTGAGCGACTTGTTGGCCACTTGCGGGAACGGATGCGAGGGATCCAGCCCCACCGGAATCAACAAGGGACGAACCTCCCGCTCGAAATACTGTCTGACCCAACGCCGCTGCACCGGGTCGCGCTCGCCATGGGCGACTATTCTGATGCCCTGCCGTTCCAGTGCCGGTAACAAGTCATCGTTGTACAGCGCATACTGGCGCGCCACCAGAGTATGTGCGGCATGTGCCAGCCGTTCAAATGAGGCAACCGTGAAGACCCCTTTCTCGTCGGTGCGCTGGTTCGCCACCAGATGGGGCTCCGCTCGCACCTCAAAAAACTCATCCAGATTGGAAGACACGATGCACAGGTAGCGCAAGCGCTCCAGCAAGGGCACGTCCTTGCGGTAAGCCCAATCCAGCACCCGCTCGTTAAACGCAAGGATGCTGTGGTCACGATCGAGAAGCGCTACGTTGGGAAGGGATGGTGTCAAGTTCGGCTGCCGAAAGAAAGAAGACATGAAGCCTGCGTCAAATTATTACAACAAAGTGACCGATTGTTGACGCACTCGATGTCAGTTTTGTGACGATTGGATGATTGAAGGGGTGGCTACTGTACCCCTGCCTGCAAAAAACCCGCCCCGCTCACCCAAGCGGCCGCATCACACGCCCAGAAAATGTTTGCGGTAACGGGGCGACAAATCGTTGATGCGCATCAGCATGGGAAGATCGGCGGTATTGAAGTCCGGGTCCCAGGCGGGCGCACCGAGGATCTTGGCGCCCAGCCGCAGATAGCCTTTAATTAACGCTGGAGGATCCACCGGCAAATGCTGGTCCAGTTGCTCCACGGGCAGCGGCAGACGCGGATGCACATGGTGTTCGATGGGTGCGAGGTGACTGGCCTTGAGCTGGTGCCAGATGCTGGCCGCCACGTCACCGCTGACAATGCCGTTGTGCAGCATGGGTATGCTTGCACAGCCGATCATGGTGTCGAGTTTGTTGCGAACCATGAACTCGGCCAGCGCACCCCACAAGGCCATGATGACCCCGCCATGGCGGTAGTCAGCATGCACACAGCTGCGTCCCAGCTCCACCATGCGCTCACGCAGACTGCGCAAACGGGTGAGATCAAATTCGAGATCGCTGTAGGTGCTTCCGACGCGCCTGGCTTGTGCCGGCGTGAGAAGCCGGTACGTCCCCACCACCTCCTGGGTGACCTGGTCACGAACCAGAAGATGCTCGCAATAGCTGTCGAACAAGTCAACGTCATGCCCGGGTGAGGTCGTATCCAGCCGGGCACCCATCTCTTTCGCAAAAACGTTGAACCTCAGGCGCTGCGCCTGTCGGACTTCGTCACTGTGTTTGGCCCACGAAACCACAAGACTGTTGCGCTCGGGCTGCGCAGCGGGTGCCGGATTCGAGCCCCGGCGCGGCAAATGAAATCGATGAAGTAACCCCCGGGGCAAGGACACCGGAGACAAGGGGAAGGTAGGGTTTGGCAGCTCTTTCATTTCTTTCTCCTTTTGTTGCACCCCGAATCCTGCGCACCTTTCATGACGATGCAATGGCATCTTCATGGCAATTTCGTGACACCCCACCCGCGCATACGCGCCCTGCGGGCACAGCGCCGCCAGCTCTTCTTCAAGCCGGTCGCCGGCTACGGCGCCAAGGCGGTTTACCGCGGAGACAAACTGACACGCCGGGTATGGGACGAAATCCTGGCCGGCGAGTTCATCGCCCAGGCGCTGGTGCCGACCGGCTGGCGCATGGTGATCGTGAACGGAGTACAGACGGATCTGAAGTTCGATATCCGCGCCTACACCTGCGCGGGCCAGGTGCAACTTCTGGCGGCTCGCACCTACCGGGGCCAGACCACCAACTTTCGCACACCGGGCGGCGGTTTCTCGCCTGTGGTCGTGGTGCCACAGATCGATGAGCTGTCCATGCTCTTTGCCGGGCAGGACAACAACCAGCACCAGCATGGGCCATGGCGCCAGGTCGGTCAGAAAACCCGGCAACGACCGGATCAAGGTCGTGGCGCATCGCTGTGCGACACGTCAAAGCCGTCGGCCACGTAGGCCGGGCCTTTCATGAGCCACACGATGACACAACCAATGCTCACCGTCACCACCAGCGTCCAGGTGAAAACCACCAAGCCAATCATCACAAAATCAAACAGTTGAATATGCCGCGCCACCTCAGCAGCGCTGCCCGCAGTGATCAAAAAACGGGCGGCAACTGACATCAGGCCAGGCAACAGCGTACCTGCTACCCATACTGTCGGCATCAGGCGCAGCAATCGCCACTCAAACCCATATGGCGTCTGCTGGAATCCGGGTAGTTTTCGAAGCCAGTCCATGGCGACGATCTTAAGGGCGAAAGAATACTCTTATCAGTTTCCGCGAATGCAGGCCACCACGGTCAGGGCTTTGAGAATGGCTACAGGCTCAGGCCCTGGCCGGCTTCTTCGACGGTGCGCCCGTCGCGGATGTGATAAATGCGCTTGAAGGTCGGGATGATTTTTTCGTCGTGCGTGACCACGATGATAGCCGTGCGGTACTGCTGCGCCATCTGGTTGAGGATGCGCATCACGCCAAGCGCGCGTTCGCTGTCCAGCGGGGCCGTGGGCTCGTCAGCCAGGATCACGGGGGGCTGGTTGGCCAGCGCCCGTGCAATCGCCACGCGCTGCTGTTCGCCGCCGGAGAGCTGCGCGGGCTCAGCCTTCGCGCGGTGGCCTACATCGAGGGCGTCGAGCAGTTCGCGAGCGCGCGCACGTGCCTTCGCATTGGGCTGACCCGCCAGCATGGGCAGCAGCGCCACGTTGTCGGTCACGTCCAAAAACGGAATCAGATAGGGCGCCTGGAACACAAAACCAATGCTGTCGCGCCGCAGAGCGCGCAGGTCGGCAATTTTCCAGCCGTTGTCGTAGATCGACTCGCTGCCCAGCGTCATGCGGCCCGACGTGGGCTCGATCACGGCGCCCAGGCATTTGAGCAGCGTACTCTTGCCCGAACCCGAAGGGCCAATCAGGCCGACCACCTCACCCGGAGCGACGCTCATGTTCACGTCCTTGAGCGCATCCACCGCGGCATCGCCTTCGCCATAGCGCTTGCTCAAACCTTCAATGCGGATACCGAGTTCACTCATGGGGACTCCTGCCGCGCCGTCTCACAGGAGGTCCGCGCCCCCTCGGAGGGCCGCGAACAAATATGACGAGCGTGGGGGTTCATTGGCATCCTTATCCAATCGCCGCAGCCGGATCGACGCGCAACGCCACACGGATGGCGAGCGTGCTGGCCAGCGCACAAATGATCATGACCGCAAAAAAGCCACGCAACGCATCGCCTGTTTCCAGCAGGACGTATTTGGGAAAGATGGGCGCCCAGAGGGTGGCGGCGACCTTGCCGACGATGAAGCCGACCAGCCCGAGGCCCAGCGCCTGCTGCAGAATCATGCTGACAATCGTGCGATTGCGCGTACCGATGAGCTTGAGCACCGCAATCTCACGCAGCTTGCCCAGCGTCATGGTGTAGATGATAAAAGCCACGATGGCCGCGCTCACGACAGCCAGGATAACGAGGAACATGCCGATCTGCTTCGCGGACGTGGCAATCAGCTTGGCCACCAGGATATCTTCCATCTGCTCGCGCGTGAACACCTGCAGGTGCTTCCAGCGGCGAATGGGTTCGGCCACCTGCTCGGCCTCAAAGCCGGGCTCGATCTGCACCAGCACCGCGTTGACATTGTGGTTGCTGCTTTGCGAGGCCTGAATGGCCTCCAGCAGGCCGGGCACGCCCGGGCGGTTCAGTGCGGGGTTGGTGGCGGTGCGGGCACGGTCATTTTGAATAGCATCGTTGTCCTTCAGAAACTGCGCCTCTTGCGCGTCGGCCAGCGGAATGAAGACCATGGGGTCGCCGCCTGAGGACACCATGCGTTGCGTGAGGCCAACCACGCTGTAGTCACGCCGGCGAATCTTGATGACATCGCCAACCGAGAAGCCCGTTTTCACATCGGCCACGGCCTCATAGTGGTTGCGTGTGATGTGACGGCCCGCAATCAGGTAGCCCGGCTCACCAGGCTGGCCCGGCTCCACGCCCACCACCATGGCACGCACGTCAGTGGCCCCACGGCGCACCTGCATCGTGAAATAGGTCACATTGGCAGCACGCGCCACGCCCGGCATGCCCAGAAGTGAGCGGTACACGTCATCGCGCAGGCTGGACGATTCAGCGTACGGTCCCTGGGTATCTTTCTGCACCACCCAGAGGTTGGCGCCACTGTTGTTCAGCAACATGAGCGCGTCATCCACCATGCCACGGTACACACCGGCCATGGTCAGCGTGACGCCGATCAACAGGCCCAAACCGATGCCCGTGAAAACGAACTTGCTCCACGAATGCAGGATGTCGCGGCCGGCCAGGCTGATCATGGCTTGCCCGGCGCGAGGCTTTGCACCACCTGGATACGGCTGCGCGCATCGATTTCCTTCTCGCTGTAGACCACAACCCGGTTGTCGGTCTTCAAGCCGTCCAGCACCTGCACCTGTCCGTCCAGGCTGACCTGGCCCAGACGCAGCGGCGCGAAGCGCAGACCCCCATCGTCTTGCACCCAGACACCGGTCTGCCCGGCGTGCCGCTTGATGGCGGCATTGGGCAGCAACAGGGAACGCGGCGTAGCGGGCAACTTGAGTGTGACCTCGGCCAGCTCACCGACCGAAACGCCCGCAGGTTGGGCGTCAAATGCAATCTGCGCCACGCGCTCCTCCGTCACGCTATCGCCCTGCAGCTCCACGCGGGCCACCTTGCCGCGCAGCGTGGTGGCGGCGCTGGAGCGCAGCACGATGTCGGCAGGCAGGCCGGGTGCCAGACCGGCGGAGCGGCTCTGGTCAAAACGTGCTTTCACCCACAGGCTGGCGGGCTCCACCAGCTTGAGCACCGCCTGCCCGGCCACCACGGTGGAACCCGGCTCGGCGTCGCGCGACAGGACCACGCCGTCCTGCGCGGCCACCAGGCGTGCGTTCTGACGCTGCTGCACCAGACCAGCACGTTCGGCTTTCAGCCGGGACAGGTCTTGCTGTGCAGCCGACAGGTTGGCCTTCGCTGCGCGGCTCCCGGCTTCGGCCGAAGTCTGCTCCTGCACTTTGGCTTCTACAACGCCGGAACTGACAAAGTTTTGCCGCCCCAACTCGACGTAGCGCCGTGCACTGATGGCGGCCAGCTCCCGGCGGGCTGCCGCATCGGCCGTTTGCGCGTCAGCAGCCGCAATGCCGCTCCCAGCCCGCGCCATCGAGGCATCCAGCGCCGCAAGGCGGTTGTCCAGGTCAACGGGGTCCATTTCGGCGAGCAACTGGCCCGCCTTGACCGTGTCGCCCACGTCCACCAGCACGCGCAGCACCCGGCCGGCGGCGGTGGGCCCAATCAGGTAGCTGCGGCGCGCATCCACCGTGCCAATGCCAAAGAGGGCGGGCGTGATCGAGCCTTCGGCCGCCTGCACCACCGTCACCCGCACGGGGGCCAGCGGACCGGCACGCCGGATGACAAAAACGATGGCGACCAGCAGCAGCACGCCCAGCAAGCCCAGCATGAGCACTTTGGAGGATGGGACTTTGAGCTTCATGATGGGTTGCGGATACCGCACAGGTAAAGGTGAAAGACGGCCGGCGCTTGCGCACGCATGGAGGAAATCTGCCCGCCCAGCATGGACTGCATGACCAAGCCCTGCACAATGCCGACGAAAAGGGTGGCAGCGGCAGACACGTCCAGATCGGCCGCTGCGTCGCCACACTGCACGGCCGCCTTGAGCAGGCGCAACAGCAACTGGCGGTAGCTCTGCATGAGACCACGCACCCGCTGCTTGAGCGGCGAGTCCGCCGACTGCTGAAGTTCATGAAAGATAACGCGCGGTACGCCGGGGTGGGTTACGACAAAATCCACATGGGCATCAAACACGCAGCGCAAGGAGTCAAGGGGCACCTCGGTCCGCTGCGCCGCTTCGTTCAGCGACTGCAGCAAATGCTCCGTCACCCAGGTTATGGCCGCCAGCCAGACTGCATCTTTGGAAGAAAAGTGTTTAAACAACGCCCCCTGGCTCAAACCCACGGCACGGGCCAGGTCGGTGGTGGTGATGAACGCCGGACTGTGGTCCTGCGCCAGGCGCAATGCCGCAGCCACGATCTCGGCCTGGCGAGTCTCAGTCGGGAAACGAGTAAGGGCTGTAAATTTCACGAACACCCACCACAATTTGGTAATTGATTAATTACCAAGAATGCTAACTGACACGCTCACTAGCGTCAACCGTTCCTGAAATCACGCCCGGTCATCGTCCCGACGGTATAAGCGTGCGAAAAACACTCCTTCTGGAACGCTCCAAAAATGCGCTATCGTTCCCGGATGCTTTCCTTGACCACACTCCAGGCCTGCTGGTCGGACCCGCTCGTCGCCGTCAACATCCTCGTCTTCCTTAATCTTACGGGGGCACTGCCGAGCGCCATTGGCATGGTCTGGATTTCGAAACTTGAAGGCTGGCTGCCGTCCCGACAGGCCGTGGCCATCAGTTTGAAATTCGACAAAAACCTCATTCCCACGGAGCGAACACTGCATGACATGGCAAATTCCCGTGGTTATGACATTGCGAGCGGCACCATCAGCATCGCGCTCAAGGACGGCGCGCATGAGTGGAACTTTGTGGCCGTGGCGCGCAGTCGACAAAAAATGGGCCCTCCGTCGGAGTTGACCCGGGATATGACCCAATTCCGTGGCATGGACAGCTTCCAGCTGGCCTATGCCCGCAACTGAAGCGCCGAGGTGCTGTAGATGCTTTACGTTTTACCCGCGCCAGTGGTGGGGCTGATCGCCACCGTGCTGCTGCTGCTCAACACACTGCTTTGGGTACCGGTTCTGCTGTTTTTCGCCGTCCTGAAACTGCTCATCCCGCTCAGAAAAGTGCGCCTGGCGCTAGACCCGGTACTGCTGCGCATCGCGCAAACCTGGATTGCCGGCAACAGTGGCTGGATGCGGCTCACGCAGCGCACCAGCTGGGACGTGCAGGGCATCGACAACCTGGACGGCCATGGCTGGTACCTGGTGAACTGCAATCATCAGTCCTGGGTTGACATTCTGGTGCTGCAGCACGTCTTCAACCGGCGCATTCCCCTGCTCAAATTCTTCCTCAAGCAACAACTGGCCTGGGTGCCGCTGATGGGACTGGCCTGGTGGGCACTGGATTTTCCCTTCATGCGCCGCCACAGCGAAGCGTTCCTGAAGAAGCACCCAGAGATGCGGGCCAAAGATCAGGAGACGACACGCCAGGCCTGTGAAAAATTTGCACTGATCCCCACCAGCGTAATGAATTTCATGGAGGGCACGCGCTTCACCGCCGCCAAGCACCAACAACAACAATCACCCTACAAACACCTGCTCAAACCCAAGACCGGCGGCATGGCGCTGGCGCTCAACGCCATGGGCGACAAGTTCCAGGACATTCTGGACGTGACCATCGTTTACCCGGACGGCGTCCCCGATTTTTGGCAATTCCTGAGCGCCAAACTCAGGCGCATCATCGTGCGGGTGCGGCCGTTGCCGATTCCCTACCACCTGGCGCAAGGCGACTATGCGGGTGACCCGGTAGTGCGTGCCGCATACCAAAGGTGGGGCCACCAGCTGTGGCTGGAGAAAGATGCGCAGATAGAGTCTCTTGGCACACAGGCTTGAACACCTGACTTGAATCCGCCAGGTAATGCCCGGCACGATCAGCGCCGCCCCCAAGACCCGTGAATGGCTGTCAGCATCCACCATCCTGTAAGCTCCCAAGTCATCCGTCTATTCGCAAAAATCATGACCAACTCACTCGATCACGAACAGTATTTCAGCCAGGCCGTAGTCGAGTTAGGTAAAAAGCAGCCCGTCATCGCCAGTTGTGCCATTTTCAATGCCAACGGCATAAAAATCGTCGACAAAGGAACTGCGATTAATCAGGGACTGTACGAACGCTTGGTGCAGCACAAGTTATCGGAACCCATCGAAAGTTGCGTGAGCAGCAGCAACATGGTGACCGGAAAAACCCTGAGAATCAGTGCAGAAGCGATATTGAACGACATTCCGTTCTTTATGCGAATGGCCCCCGATAACAGGTCCCGCAAACTCTTGCTTGACGCCATTGAAACCGTACCCTTACCTGCACCCATTGCAATTCAGCTGACCATCGCACGCGACGTACATCCGGAAATTTATCTGCAACTGATTCGCACTGCATTAACCGCTGGCTGGCTGACAAAAACCCCGTTGTTATCGCGCTTCGACGTGAACATGGCCAGCACGGCCGGCATGCTGCACGACATTGGCATGCTGCACGTCGACCCGCTATTGCTGTCACCGGAGCATGCCCTCAACGGAGCGCAGCAACGCCAACTTTATTCTCACCCCCTGGTCTCCACCATGTTGATCGAACGACATCATCAGTACCCCAAGGAGATCGTCCGTGCCGTTCGTGAGCACCATGAGTACATGGATGGGTCCGGCTATCCTCGCCAACTGGTCGAAGACGCGATCAGTCCCCTGGGAAAACTACTGTCGCTGGCCAACGTGGTTGCCGCCATGTTTTCACCGAACCGGGATGCGCCGGAGTTACGCCTGTCCGTTTTGTTGCGAATGAATACCCACCGCTACGACAACACGCTGGCCCTGCAGGTTATCGGCTTGCTGCAGCCACTCGCGGACAGCACGACAAGCCTGCTGGATCACCTCCCTGATCCAGTACAACTGCTGTTGAATATCGACGAGGTGCTGGGACGATGGCCTGTAGAACTCTCCCAAGACTTCACTGTAAGCGCAGCCCGGCGCGAGGAACTTCAACCGATAGGCGTCCAGCTTCGGAAAACTCGGCGTGCACTGGCTCAGGTCGGAGCGGCACCGGACCAACTCATCTACCTCGGCAACGAAACGCTTGACAACAACCTGCTCAACGAAATGACCCTCATCACCCGGGAGGCCGGATGGCAGTTGCGCATGGCAGCACGCCAGGTACGGAATCGATGGCGGGAAACACCCGGTGAAACCTATCCCGTCGTCCTACAGAAGTGGCTGGACTGTGTAGACGCAGTCATTGCCCGAATCGGCGGGTTTGAAACCCTGGACAAGATGGGCGCCAAAATGACCCGGGCGTGACGCGTCACCTATGCTGCCCATGACAAACCCCGTCTCACCAGCGTCCGGCGCCCGCCCTGAATCGCTGCATGACCTGTTCTGGTCTTTTACCTGGCTGGCACTGCAAGGCTTCGGCGGCGTAGTGGCCGTCATGCAACGCGAACTGGTGGAAAAAAAACAATGGCTGACCCGCGATCAGTTTGTGGAAGACTGGGCGGTGGCGCAAATTTTGCCTGGCGCCAATGTGGTCAACCTGTCGTTGATGATCGGTGACCGCTACTTTGGTTGGCGCGGCGCACTGGCGGCGCTGGCCGGCATGCTGACTTTCCCGCTGCTGATCGTGCTGGCACTGGCGGCCGCATTTGCAGGCATTTCCGACTTGCCCGCCGTTCAAGGCGCGCTGCGCGGCATGGGCGCCGTGGCAGCGGGCCTGATCACCGCCACCGGGCTCAAACTCACTGTCACCTTGAAGAAAAATACCATGGGCACCCTCGCCTGTGGGTTATTTGCAGCGACGGCCTTTGTCGCCATTGCCGTGCTTCGCATACCGCTGGCATGGGTGCTGCTGTGTGTGGGTGGGCCGGCCTGCGGCTGGGCCCACTGGCGCTTGGGCCGGGCGCGCGCGCCAGGAGCCGATGCATGAACCCGACATTGACGGCCGCCGACTGGCTGGCCCTGTTGACCCATTTCATGTCGCTGTCCCTGCTGGCCGTGGGCGGTGTCGTCAGCACGGCGCCCGACATGCACCGCTACCTGGTGGACGGAAAGCACTGGCTGAGCGATGGGCAGTTCGCCTCATCCATCGCATTGGCGCAAGCGGCACCCGGGCCCAACCTGCTGTTCGTCGCCCTGCTGGGCTGGAATGTGGGCATCAACGCCGCCGGTGGCGTGGGCTCGGGCGCGAGTGCCTGGGCCTCTGGCGCGTTCGGCGTCGCGCTGACCATGGTCGGCATCATGCTGCCCAGCACCACCCTCACCTTCGCGGCCGCCCGCTGGGGCCAGCAAAACCGGGAGCTGCGGGCCGTACGTGCCTTCAAACAAGGCCTGGCGCCGATCGTGGTCGCCCTGCTGCTGGCCACTGGCTGGATTCTGGCCGCCGGCCACGGCAGCTCGCTGCAACACGGGCCTTTATGGCTGCTCACAGCCCTCAGCGCCCTGCTGGTCTGGCGCACCCGGCTGCATTTGCTGTGGCTGTTGGCTGCCGGTGGACTGCTGGGGTGGCTGGGCTGGGTGTAGCAGGCTCGTTGTCAACTGCGCTGGCGCAGCGCCTCATACAGGCAGACGCCGCTGGCCACCGACACATTCAGGCTTTCCACCGCGCCGCGCATGGGGATGCTGACCAGCTCATCGCAGGTTTTGGCGGTGAGCTGACGCATACCCGCGCCCTCAGCCCCCAGCACCAGCGCCACCGGGCCTTTGAGGTCAGCCTGGTAAATCGTCCTGGGGGCCACGTCGCTGGTGCCGATGATCCAGATGTTGCGCTCCTTGAGTTCGTTCAGGGTACGCGCCAAGTTGGTCACCATGAAATACGGCACGGTTTCTGCCGCACCGCTGGCCACTTTGGCCACCGTGGCGTTGATGCCAGCGGCATGGTCCTTGGGGGCAATCACGGCATGCACCCCGGCGCCGTCAGCCACCCGCAGACAGGCGCCCAGGTTGTGCGGATCGGTCACACCGTCGAGCACCAGAATCAGCGGCGCCTCACGCTCGGCCTGCGGCCGTTGCGCCTGCGCGGCCTCCAGGTTCTCCAGCAATTCGTCCAGCGAATGCGCCTGCGTCAATTCATGCACCCGTGCCGCCACCCCCTGGTGCCCATGGCCGCCACAGAGCCTGGCCAGTCGCATGCCATCGGCCTCGATTAGCCGCGCACCGGCTTCGTTGGATTTTTCCAGAAACTGGCGCATGCGTGCGTCGCGGCGGGTGGGCTCGAAATAAATTTCGATGATGGATTCAGGTGCGGTTTTAAGACGCACACCGACGGCGTGAAAGCCGAACAAAACTTTGGGGGAAGACATGACGTCATTATCGCAACTCGCCGGACGCCACGTCCCCTCAGTCGCCGGCCTTGACGTCACGCACCACCAGCACGGGCAACCGGGTGTGCGACAGCACCGCCTGTGTGACGCTGCCCAGCACCAGTCTTTCCAGACCGCTGCGGCCATGCGAGCCCATGACAATCAAGTCGGCCTGCCCCGACTCGGCCGTCTGCACCACGCCTCGCCAGACGGCATGCGATTCCACCACGGAGGTGTCCACACTGACACCGGCCGCCTCCAGCACGCTCCTGGCAGTCTGGATCGCCGCATTGGCCTCGGCAGTGGCAGCACTCAAATAGGCGTCCTGGCCATACGCGAAATCGCTCCCAACCCCGGTAAACGGATAGGGATCAATCACAAACATCACCGAAACGCGGCTGTCAAAAGCCCGGGCCAGACCCATCGCCTTCTCGACGGCCAACTGTGCGGCAGATGAACCATCGACCGGAACGAGTATGTGCTTGAACATGGTGAAAACTCCTTGAAATCTGACGACGACCAGTGTCGGATCAACCCGCCGGAAAAACCTTGACCATCATCAACTCAACGACCATCTCCCTGAAAACCACCGGCGCGAAGGGTGACGACCAGCGTATCCCGATGCCCGTCCGGCGCGGCTGCCTGCAGCGGCTGGATCGGTGTCGTCTCATGGATCACACGGGTATCGTCCAGCAGCAGCACCGACCATGGCTCGGTCAGGGTGAAACGTTGACCGGCCGGCCCGGCAGCGTCAAACACGCGAGTCTCCCCGCCCTTGACGCCCTCCCGATTCACCAGAAACACGGCGACCATATCGACCCCGTCGCGGTGCGCCCCCTCCGGCGTGGGCCGGCCGATGCCGTCGGTGGTGTCGATGCGGAACTGGTGCGCCTCCACAAACCAGGGCTGCGCGCCTTTCAGGTCCGAGCAGACACGTGCCAGCCACAACAGCAACCGGCTCCACACCGGCGGCATGAGCATCTCTGGCAGCACCGGTTCAAACAGGCGTTGCATGCCGCCATGCAAGGCGTTGTACTCCAGCGGCTGCCAGTGCGCGCGATGCGGTGCCTGGGTCACGCACCCGTCCTGCACCACGAAACAGGCATGGCGGCGCCGGCGGTAGCGCCCACCGTCGCGCAGGTAGGCGTCGGGCGGAAGATTCGCCCAAAAAGGACGCAGGGCGTCCAGCGCCCCTGCCGGGCAGCCACTCAGCATGCTCACGCCCCGTGCATCCAGTACGCCGTAGCCCTGCTGCCGCAAAACCGTCCCCAGCGTGCCGGGCGTGATCAAGGAAGGGGGAGAAAACGATGTCGTCATGGGCCCCAAGCTTACCGCCCCGGAGGGCGCATGAATAAGCCGGGAAACGTAGCCCCCGGGACTGCGGGTGACAGTTTCATGCTTTCATGACCTTGGTCAAACTCTAAAAACCGGCTTCCCGTATGCTCGCGAAAATTATTTTTTGGGGATACCGCTATGTCCACACTGCAATGGTCCGATTCACTCGCGCTTGGCTTGCCGTTCATGGACGACACGCACCACGAATTTGTCGACTTGCTGGCCAGCGTCACCAACGCGTCCGACGACACCTTGCTGCCGGCATGGCGAACCCTGATCGCGCACACTGACGATCATTTTGGCAACGAAGACCGATGGATGCAGGACACCCGCTTCTCCGCCGGCAACTGCCATTCAACACAGCACAAGGTGATTCTTCAGGTGATGCGTGAAGGCGAAAAACACGGGCAGGCCGGTGACCTGGGCGTCATACGGCAAATGGCCCATGAACTGGGCATCTGGTTTCCCCAACACGCGCAGAGCATGGATGCAGCCCTCGTCCTGCACCTGCGCAACGTGGGCTATGACCCGGCCACGGGCATCGTGCATGCACCCCGGGCCCTGCCGCAGGAGCCGATCCATGGCTGTGGCGGCACCAGTTGCTCCAGCCCGGAAAGCGCTACCGAGAATGCGGCAGCCGCCGTACCGGGTTGAGCCCTCCGGACTGTCGGCTGCCGCAAAACAAACTGCAAACCACGTGCCTGGTCGGCACCCGTCAATCCAGCAGTGTGGCGTACACCAGATCGCGAAACAGCATGCGGTAGTACTCGCGCTGGTTGGGCGCCTGCAACATCAGACAGGCGAACAGGTCTTCGGCCGGGTCAACAAAAAAAGACGTGCCCGCCATGCCGCCCCAAAAATAGGTGCCCACAGACCCCGGCACCGAGGCCACGCCCAGTGTCTTGCGCACGGCAAAGCCCAGCCCGAAGCCATGGCCAGGGGGCAGCAGGCTGCGGGATGCGCCGCCGTTCACGGGAATATCCCCCAGATGGTCTGCGGTCATGAAGGCGACCGTTCTTGGGCCCAGCAGACGCACGCCGTCGAGTTCACCCCGGTTCAGCATGAATTGCAGGAAGCGCGCGTAATCCATCGCGGTCGAAGCCAGCCCGCCGCCGCCCGACTCCAGCACGGCAGCCTCGCGCACGTCGATCAGCCGCATCTGCAAGCCGCCCTCGGGATCGCGGGAAAACGGCTCGGCAATGCGGGCGTGCTGTGCAGGCGGCACGCCAAACCAGGTCTCCAGCATGCCCAGCGGCTGGAAGACGTGCTCGTGCAGATACGCCCCCAGCGACTGCCCGCTCACCACCTCCACCAGCCGCCCCAGCACATCGGTGGCCCGGCTGTACTCCCACACGGTACCAGGCTCGAACATCAGCGGCAGGGCCGCCAGTGCGTGGGAAAATTCGGCATTTCTGCGCCCGCGCGACCCGATTCTGGCCTGGGCATATTGCCGCTGCACCGGTGTGCTGCCCATGAATTCGTAAGTCAGGCCTGCGGTGTGACGCAGCAGGTCGTGAATGGTTGCCACCTGCCGCACCGCCTGCAGTTGCACCGCTCCGTCGGCAAAGCTGGCCACCTGCTGCGCAGCGTATTCGGGCAGGTGGCTGGCCACCGGGTCGCTCAGCAACAGCTTCCCCTGCTCCATCAGCATCATGACCGCCACCGACACGATAGGCTTGGTCATGGAATAAATGCGAAAGATGGCGTCACGCGTCATGGCGCTGCCCGTTGTCGGGTCCTGCGCGCCCACCGCTTCAAACAAGGCCAGTTTGCCGTGCCGCGCCACCACGACGACCGCACCGGGCAGGCGCTGGCGCTCCACCTCGGCCTGCAGCACCGCCATCAGCCGCCCGGTGCGCTGCGGACACATGCCCACCTGCTCCGGCGACACGACAGGCAGCGTCAGGCCGGAAGCTGCCGAACCCGCGCGTCCGCGGCTCATGATGAAGCCCTGACAGGGAAAGTTTGAAACATCTTGTTCTCCCCTAAAAATACCACTGCGCGGCTATCCTAATCCCGTTGCCGACGCTCATGGGCAGCGTCGTTGAAATAGCGGGGCAAAGCAGCGCCGCAATGCAAACAATAGTTGGCTTCCGGCAAGTGACCTTCGGCGAGACACTCTTGGCACGTGCGTGTGGTCGGCGCGGCGGCGGAACGTTGCGCCGTCATTTCCGCGGTCACGATGCCGGTCGGTACCGCCAACGTACCCCAACCCAACAGCATCATGGCTGATGAAACCAGGCGTCCGAGGTCGGTCTTGGGTGTGATGTCGCCAAACCCGACCGTGGTCATCGTGGTGATGGCCCAATAGACCGACGTTGGAATACTGGTAAAGCCGTTGGCAGGCCCCTCCACGACGTACATCAACGTGCCCATGACCAGCACGATCATCAACACCGCCGCCAAAAAAACAAAAATCTTGCGCCGACTGGCGCTCAGGGCGTGCGCCAGCGACTGGTACTCGGAAACATAGGCCGTCAACTTGAAAACACGAAACACACGCAGCAAACGCAGCACCCGCACGTCAATCAAGGCATGCACTTCGGGCACCAGCAAGGCCACGTAGGTCGGCAACAGGGCCAGCAGGTCAACCACACCGTAAAAACTGCGCGCATATCGCCAGGGATGACGCACACACAGCAGACGTGCCACGTACTCGGTCGTGAAGGCGACGGTAAACATCCACTCCAGCCAGACAAAAACAGAACGATTGGCCGGCCCGACTCCCTGCACGCTGTCGGCCACCACCACCGCGACGCTCACCAGGATGACTGCAATCAGCCACTGATCAAAAAGACGCCCGGCGCGCGTGTCAGCCTCAAAAATGATGGTGTACAGGCGCAAGCGCCACCCCGCCAGTGGTTTGCCGAGAACGTCCTGAGTCAAAACTGCCATTACCTGCCTTCAACTTCCTGTAGAACGCGCCACGACCTGACCCCAGGGCCACACGCGGCGCTTTGTGTAAAGAATCCCATTGTCGCCCCGGCATGATGGCGGCCGGACGGCTGCCACCCTCGAAATGAACGCAATCCTGTCCGTGCCAGGCTTCAAAAGCAATTAATGGAACTGCCCCTGACGTATTGACACAATGCGGGGTTCACAGACAATCAACACCATGAGCCCTGAACTTTCCCAGAAATTATCCGCCGCGGTTGACGGCATGCCGGCATTTCCGAAAAGCGTTCAAAAAATTCTGGAATTAACGCGGGACGTCAATTGCACGCCCAAGGATATGGTGCAAGTGATCGACAAGGACCCGGTAGTCACGGTCAAGATACTGAAGGTGGTCAACTCGGCGTATTACAGTTTGCCCAAACAAATCACCTCCATCAGCCATGCGGTGGTGTATCTGGGTTTCAACACCATCAAAAACCTGGCCCTGAGCATTGCCGCCATCGGCATGCTGCCCAAGGACAATGCGGCCGGTTTTGACGGCCAGCAGTACTTGCTGCATTCGCTGGCCACCGCCAGCATCGCCAAGCAGCTGGCGCTGCGGGTTGATGATGCCGACCCCATGGACTGCTTCATTGCCGGCCTGCTGCACGACTTTGGCAAAGTGGTGTTTGCGCAGTTCATGCCGCAGGAGTTTCGCCAGGCTCTGGAGGCCAGCCAGTCCAGTGGCCGCTCTTTGCACCTGACCCTGCGCGACAGCGTTGGTGCAGACCATGCCGTGGTGGGCGCGATGCTGGTGGAGAAGTGGCGCTTCGCACCCAATCTCACCGAAACCATCCGCCATCAATACGGTGCCGACCTGAAAGACACCGACATGATCGCCTGCGTTTTTGCCGCCAACCAGATCAGCAAGAAACTAAACTTCGGCTTCGCTGGCAACCCTTGCATTGAAGAGCTCCCGCCCATGCTGGCCAAACGCCTGGGAGGGACGATGGACGAGATCATTGCGTCCCTGGGCGATCTGGCGCCAATGGTTGAGGAAGCCAGGATATTTTCAAAAATTTGAGGGTCAGGCATGAAAGTCAGATTTTGGGGTGTGCGTGGTTCCATCGCTTCACCCGGCCCGGGCACGGTACGCTATGGTGGCAACACCACCTGCATCGAAATTCGCACCGACAACGACGAGTTGATCATCCTCGACGCCGGCACCGGCATCTTTCCCCTGTCCCAGACGCTGCTGGCCGAATTGCCGGTAACAGCCAATGTGTTCATCACCCACTCGCACTGGGACCATATTCAGGGTTTGCCTTTTTTCATCCCGAACTTCATTCCCGGCAACCGGTTGCGACTGCATGGTGCGTTCGACCCGGTGTCGGGCAAAGGCGTGGAGCAGATCATGTCGGTTCAACTCCAATACAGCTACTTTCCGGTGCGCGAGGCCGAGATGAAAGCACAAATTGAATACGTCACGCTCGCCCCTGAGCAAAGCATCCGGATCGGCTCCGCCACCGTCACACCCTACCTGCTGAACCACCCGGTGATCAATTTCGGCTACCGGATTGAAGCCCATGGAAAATCGGTTTTTTTCACCGGTGACCACGAGCCGCCGCAGAACATTTACGAGCCGGGTGATGAAGGCCATGCCGAATACCAGGCCTTCGTCGATGAAAAAGCCGCCAGCATCCTGAACGCCATGCGGGGGGTGGACGTGCTGATCGCAGACTGCTCCTACACCGAGCAGGAATACCCCGCCAAAAAGGGATGGGGCCATGGCACCTTTCACTCCGGCATCCAGTACGCCAAAGACGCAGGAGCCAAGGTGCTGTTTTGCACCCACCATGAACCAACTCGCAATGACGACGCGCTGGATGCCGTCTTCCGGCAGGTGCTGGCAGATCATCCACCGCAAGCCGGTGACCCCGAGTATCGACTGGCGCGCGAGGGCGAGACCTACGAGTTTTAGTGCTGCCAGCCGCGCGCCGCACTCCATCGCCTGAGCGAATTCATGCTGAAAATTGACTCCCGCACGCGCCAGCCCCTGTACGGCGTTGCGGCAAGCCGCCGCATGGAACACACTGCCCAGGCGACCCTGCCGCCCCATGTCCTGATGCAGCGCGCCGGGCTGGTCGTGGCGCGGCTGGCACTGGCACTGGCACCCCATGCCCGGCACGTCTGGATTGCCTGTGGCCCCGGCAACAACGGCGGTGACGGACTGGAAGCCGCCATGCACCTGCAGCGCTGGGGCAAAGCTCCCGTGGTGACCTGGCTGGGCAGCGCCGACAAGGCACCGCCGGACGCCGCCGCGTCCTGCCAGCGCGCGGCCGAGGCCGGCGTCACTTTTGCCGCCACCCCGCCGCATGATTTCGACTTGTGCATCGATGCCCTGCTGGGCATCGGTGCCGACCAGCGCGCACCGGAAGGCCGCATGGCCCACTGGATTAGGCTGATGAACGCCGGCACGTCCCCCGTACTGGCCGTGGACTTGCCCACCGGTCTGCACGCCGACACCGGCGCTGCGGCGCAGCACAGCGTCAACGCCAGCCACACCCTGAGCCTGCTCACACTCAAACCCGGCTTGTTCACCGCCCAGGGCCGCGACGCTGCGGGAACAATCTGGTTGGACGAGCTGAATGTCGGCCACAACCCATCGGCTCACCAGGAGACCATCGCGCCCAGCGCCTGGCTGGCGGGCGCACCAGCCACTGCGGCACGCCGGCATGCCTCGCACAAGGGCAGCTATGGCGACGTGCTCGTAGTCGGCGGCGCACCAGGCATGACAGGGGCTGCCCTGCTGGCGGCCTCGGCGGCCCTGCACGCGGGCGCCGGTCGGGTGTTGGTGGGCCTGCTCGATGGCCGCACCCTGGCCGTCGATGCCCATCAACCCGAACTGATGTTTCGAGCAGTTGATGCGCTGGACTTCAAGGGCCTGACCGTGGTGTGCGGCTGTGGCGGCGGCGACGCCATCCGCGAGCCCCTTCCAAGGATGCTGTCCACCGCTGCCGGCATCGTGATTGATGCAGATGCCATCAACGCGATAGCGAGTGACCAGCAACTCCAAACCCTGCTGATCGCCCGGGCCACACACCTGACGGCCACGGTGCTTACCCCCCACCCGCTGGAAGCTGCCAGGCTGCTGGGCTGCACGGCAGCCGAAGTGCAGCATGACCGTCTGGCAGCCGCACAGCAACTGGCGCAGCGCTTTGACTGCAGCGTGGCCCTCAAAGGCTCCGGCAGCGTGATCGCCGCACCCGGGCAAACGCCGGTCATCAACCCCACCGGTAACGCCCGGCTGGCCACGGCAGGCACAGGCGACGTGCTGGCCGGCATGATCGGAGCTGGTCTGGCGACCGGCGTGCCCGCGTTCCAGGCCGCCTGCGAGGCGGTGTACCGGCATGGGCTAATGGCCGACGACTGGCCGCGCCAGCCACCCCTGACCGCCAGCGCCCTGAGCCGATCAGCCCGGACTTGAACCTAGGCTACGCTGAATAAGTCCGTTCGCGTTGAGCTTGTCGAAACGCAGTCCTTGCAAATCAACAACTTGCAGAAGCCTTCGACAGGCTCAGTCCGAACGGGGAGACTTGTTCAGCATTGCCCATGTTCGTTGGTACATTTGGGGCTAACTTTCATGAATCCAAGCCGACGCCCCGGATGATGAAAGAAACTTGAGGTTGGAGGTGCAGGGGTAGAAGTCGAGAAAATTCTTTGGGG
>DIVK01000043.1:8578-12043 GCA_002422455.1 Rhodoferax sp. UBA6134 | reverse complement strand
TCCAGGCCGATATGGGCATCTTGCTCGCCTTCATGTTCCTGGTGAACCTGCTTGGTGCCATCTTCCTGCTGCCGGCGCTTGCGGCCTTGTTGCTCAAGCCCGTGGTCAAGCAAACGTAATGTGCGGGTCATGTGCATGACCAGTGGTCATGCACATGATGTGGTTCAGGGGGCGGCCCCGGCCGCACCCCACGTCAAACCCGTTCCAGAATCACGGCAATGCCCTGTCCCACGCCGATGCACATGGTGCACAGCGCATAGCGCCCGCCAGAGCGGTGCAACTGGTTGACCGCCGTGGTCGCCAGGCGCGCACCGCTGGCACCCAGCGGGTGGCCCAGGGCGATGGCGCCGCCGTTGGGGTTGACGCGCGGGTCGTCGTCCTGCAGGCCCAGTAAACGCAAGACAGCCAGGCCCTGCGCGGCAAAGGCTTCGTTGAGTTCGATCACGTCCATTTGATCGAGCCGCAAGCCGGTGAGGGCCAGCACTTTTTGCGTGGCCGGTGCCGGGCCGATGCCCATCACACGCGGCGGCACGCCGACGGTCGCCATGCCCACCACGCGGGCGCGCGGCGTCAGCCCCTGTTTGGCGGCAGTGGCTTCGTCGGCCAGCAGCAGGGCGCAGGCGCCGTCGTTCACGCCGCTGGCATTGCCGGCCGTGACCGTGCCGTCGGGCCGAACCACGCCCTTGAGCTTGGCCAGCGACTCCATCGTGGTGGCGCGCGGGTGCTCGTCCTGGCTCACGACGATGGGCTCGCCTTTCTTCTGCGCCAGCGTGACCGGCGTGATTTCGGCATCAAAGTAGCCGCTTTTTTGCGCGGCAACGGCCTTGAGCTGGCTGTTCAAGGCCATCTTGTCCTGGTCGTCGCGGCCGATCTTGTAGTCGGTGGCGACGTTCTCCGCGGTTTCCGGCATGGAATCCACGCCATAGCGTTCTTTCATCAGCTTGTTGATGAAGCGCCAGCCAATGGTGGTGTCGTACAGCGCGTTGGCGCGGCTGAAGGCGCTGTCCGCCTTGGGCATCACAAAGGGCGCGCGGCTCATGCTCTCGACCCCGCCGGCAATCATGAGCGAGGCTTCGCCGGACTTGATGGCGCGCGCCGCCGTGCCCAGGGCATCCAGGCTGGAGCCGCAGAGGCGGTTGATGGTGGCGCCCGGTACCTCCAGGGGCATGCCGGCGAGCAGACTGGCCATGTGCGCGACATTGCGGTTGTCTTCGCCGGCCTGGTTGGCGCAGCCGAAGATCACGTCGGTCACGGCCTGCCAGTCCACGCGCGGGTTGCGTGCCATCAGGGCCTTGAGCGGCAGGGCGGCCAGGTCGTCGGTGCGCACGCTGCTCAAGGCGCCGCCGTAGCGGCCGAAGGGGGTGCGGATGGCGTCGCAGATGAAGGCTTGGTTCATGGCTGTATCTCTTTCAGAAGGCGGCAATGCCGGTGATCGCGCGGCCAAGAATCAGCGCATGCACGTCGTGGGTGCCTTCGTAGGTGTTGACCACTTCAAGGTTCACCAGGTGGCGCGCGACGCCGAATTCGTCACTGATGCCGTTGCCCCCCAGCATGTCGCGCGCGGTGCGGGCAATGTCCAGCGCCTTGCCGCAGCTGTTGCGCTTCATGATGGAAGTCACCTCGACGGCGGCCGAGCCTTCGTCTTTCATGCGCCCCAGCCGCAAGCAGCCCTGCAGGCCGAGCGAGATGTCGGTCAGCATGTCGGCCAGCTTTTTCTGGATCAGCTGGTTGGCGGCCAGGGGTTTGCCGAACTGCTGGCGATCGAGCACATACTGGCGCGCCCGCGCAAAGCAGTCCTCGGCGGCGCCCATCGCACCCCAGGCAATGCCGTAACGGGCCGAGTTCAGGCAGGTGAACGGGCCCTTGAGTCCGCGCACGTCGGGAAAGGCGTTTTCTTCCGGGCAGAACACCTCGTCCATCACGATTTCGCCAGTGATGCTGGCACGCAGGCCAACCTTGCCGTGAATGGCGGGGGCGGAGAGGCCTTTCCAGCCTTTTTCCAGCACGAAGCCGCGGATGGAACCCTCATCGTCCTTGGCCCACACCACGAACACGTCGGCGATCGGGCTGTTGGTGATCCACATCTTGGCGCCGCTCAGGCTGTAGCCGCCGGGCACTTTGCGCGCGCGCGTGATCATGCTGCCCGGGTCGGAGCCGTGGTTCGGCTCGGTCAACCCGAAGCAGCCGATGGACTCGCCGGTGGCAAGCTTGGGCAGGTACTTCTGTTTTTGCGCTTCGGTGCCGAACTCGTTGATCGGCACCATGACCAGTGACGACTGCACACTCATCATCGACCGGTAGCCCGAGTCGATGGCTTCGACCTCGCGTGCGACCAGGCCGTAACACACGTAGTTCAGGCCCGCGCCGCCGTAGGCCTCAGGGATGGTGGAGCCCAGCAGGCCGAGCGCCCCCATTTCCCGGAAGATGGCCGTATCGGTTTTCTCCTGGCGGAAGGCATTGATGATGCGCGGCGCGAGGCTCTCCTGGCAGTAGGCCTGAGCGGCTTCGCGCACGGCGCGTTCGTCGGCGGTGAGCTGGCCGTCGAGCAAGAGCGCGTCCTGCCATTGAAACTTTGCGTTGGATGTCTTGGTCATGGTTGAAAAGGTGCGGGTGGGTAACTGGTAAAAGGGCCGGGTGTCAGACTTGCCGCGTAGCGGGCTGCGCGTACTCACTACTACTTCTTCTTGCAGGTCAGGTCGACCGCATGGGTTCGCGTGTTGCCGTCGACTGAGGTGATGTCTTCGGCCACGCTGTCTTCTTGTCTTCAAGTCCGCGTGTCATTTTAAGGGGTGTTGAAAATCAATAATTGCTTGCCTGCGGCGCGGCATCGTTTACGATGGACGCTGTACCGTTTGTCATCAGCTTGCATGTCCGATTTACGCAGGAGTTTTTTTTGAGCAACCTACTGTCCGCTTTCCGGCTCGCCGCTTTGCCTGCCGCGACGGCGTCATTTCGTGCCGAGGTGAAGGCCTTTCTTGCATCCAGCTTTGAGTCCATGCCCGCCGATGTCCGGGCCCGTTCCTGGATGGGCTTCAGTGCCGACTTCAGCCAGAAGCTGGCCGCACGGGGCTGGGTCGGCGTGACCCTGCCGGCGCAATACGGTGGCGCCAGCCTGGACGCCTTCTCGCGCTTCGTGCTGGTCGAAGAGCTGCTGGCCGCCGGCGCCCCGGTGTCCGCGCACTGGATCGCCGACCGCCAGAGCGGGCCCCTGATCCTCAAGTTCGGCACGGAGGCGCAACGCCAGTTCTACCTGCCCAAAATCTGCGCTGCCCAGGCCTTCTTTTGCATCGGCATGAGCGAGCCCAATGCCGGCTCCGACCTGGCCAGCGTCGGTACCCGCGCGACGCGCTGCGAAATTGATGGTTTAAGCGGCTGGCGCCTGAACGGTCGCAAGATATGGACCACCAATGCGCACCACTGCCATTACATGATTGCCCTGGTGCGCTCGTCGGGCGAGCCGCAGGA
>DIVK01000043.1:4009-8565 GCA_002422455.1 Rhodoferax sp. UBA6134 | reverse complement strand
GGCAACGGCTGGACGCAGGTCAATGCCGAGCTGGCCTTCGAGCGCAGCGGCCCGGAGCGGGTGTACTCCAGCATCGTGCTGCTGGAGCACTGGATCACCTGCCTGCGCCGCGCTCCGGACGCGTCGGCGCATGCCGCCACCATCGGCCGCTTCGCCACGCACCTGGCCACGCTGCGCAACATGTCGATCACCGTCACGGCCAAACTCGTCAACGGGGAAAGCCCCCTGGTTGAAGCGGCCCTGGTCAAGGACATCGGGACGGAGTTTGAGCAGAGCATTCCGGCCATCATTGAAGCGGCCATCGCCATGGACCCGAGCGCTCCGGTCGACGCCGAGCTGCTGCGCGCCGTGGCCTATGTGAGCCAGGTGGCTCCCACTTATTCCCTGCGCGGCGGCACGCGCGAGATTTTGCGCGGCATGATCGCGCGCGGTCTGGGTCTGCGTTGAACCCAGCCTGAAAACGAAAGTATTCCATGTTTGCACAAGCGATTGAAGACATCCTCCAGGACCAATGCACGCCCGCTGTGGTGCGGGCGATTGAAGCCGGCGGCACGCCGCTGCCGCTGTGGCGGGCGATCGAGAGCGCCGGCTTCCTTGAACTGCTGGCCCCCGAGTCCGCTGGCGGCGCCGGCCTGGCGCTGGCTGAACTGTTCCCGATCCTGGGCCACCTGGGCCGCTACGCAGTGCCGCTGCCGGTGGCCCAGACCATGGTGGCACGCGCGTTGCTGGGCGAGCAGTGTGCGATGCCCGGCGGCATGATCACGCTGGCCGCTGCGCTGCGGCGCGAGGCCGGTGGCGCCATCGTGTGCCCCTTGACACCCTATGGCCTGGTGGCGGATG
Organism: Rhodoferax sp. UBA6134; assembly: GCA_002422455.1. Classification (GTDB taxonomy): domain Bacteria; phylum Pseudomonadota; class Gammaproteobacteria; order Burkholderiales; family Burkholderiaceae_C; genus Rhodoferax. The sequence goes on along the minus strand of DIVK01000043.1, from coordinate 7,725 downwards.
TCATACTGGCCCAGGATGGCGAGGCCTTGCTGCTGCTGCCCGCGGCGGCAGCCCGGCGCGAGGCGACCGGCGTGCATGGCAGCCAGGTGGCCACCCTGCGCTGGCCTGATGAGGCTGTTGCCACCCGGGTGCCCGGTGCGGGTCCGCTGCTGCCCGCGTTCGCGGCGGCCCTGCATGCCGCTCTGCTCAGCGGCGCCATGACCCGCGTCTTTGACATGACGCTGCAATACTGCAACGACCGCGTCCAGTTCGGCAAAACGCTGGGCAAGTTCCAGGCGGTGCAGCACCAGTTGAGCGTCATGGCCGAACACGTCGCCGCGGCCGGGGTGGCCGCCGAAGCGGCTTTCCGCACCGATGCGGCCACGCCCTCCCTGCTCGCTGCCGCCATGGCCAAGTCCCGCACCAGCGAGGCGGCGGTGCTGGTCGCCTCCATCGCCCACGCCCTGCACGGCGCGATCGGCGTTGCCGAAGAATACGATCTGCAATTGCTGACCCGGCGCCTGCATGAATGGCGCATGGCCCATGGATCGGAAGCGCATTGGAATCTGTGGATCGGCAACCGCGTGCTGGCTGCCGACGTGTCGCTCGCTGATTTTGTGCGCGCGGTTTGAAAAAAGCCGACACTCGACCTTCTTCCGGTATCATCCGCGATGCGTTTCAGAGGGATATTTTTTCAAGATCACCTGGGGTTTCGTATGTCAAGAGTGCTGGGTTTTTTGTATGGCGTTGGCTGTTACGTGTTCTTCCTGCTGGTTTTCCTGTACATGGTGGCCTTCATTGCCGACATTCCGGTGGTGGGCTGGGTGCCCAAGACCGTGACGCACGGTGCGCCGATGGGCGGCTTGTCTGCCGTCTTCATGAACGTCTTCTGGTTGTCATTGTTCGGTGTTCAGCACAGCGTCATGGCGCGTGCCGGGTTCAAAACCTGGATCGAGCGCTGGGTGCCCCGGCATGTGGAGCGCAGCACCTATGTGCTGGCCTCCAGTCTGGTACTGGCCCTGGCGATGTGGCAGTGGCAACCCGTGGAGGGTGTGGTCTGGCAGTTTGAGGGTGCGCTGGCGCACGATGTGCTCTGGGGTCTGTTTGCCTTTGGCTGGGTGCTGATTTTCGTGGCAACCTTTCTCACCAACCACTTTGACTTGTTCGGGTTGCGGCAGGTTTACCTGGAATTGGCGCGCAAGACTTACTCGCACGTTGAGTTCAAGGTCGTGTTTCTTTACAAGTGGATCCGGCACCCGATGATGCTGGGGCTGCTGATTGCCTTCTGGGCCACGCCGGTCATGACGGTGTCCCATTTGTTGTTCTCGGCCGTCATGTCGATTTATGTCTTCATCGGTATCCACTTCGAGGAGCGCGGCCTGCTGCGCGCTCTGGGTCGGGACTATGCCGAGTGGCGTCGCAAGACACCGATGGTGCTTCCGTTTTGAGGCGCGGTTCGCGCCCTGGGTTCATTTAACGCAAAGGAGAATGTTTCATGCCAAAGTTTGTGATTGAACGCGAGATTCCCGGTGCCGGGAAAATGTCTGCCGAGGAACTGCGCGGTGCGGCGCAGCATTCCAACCAGGTGCTGCAGGGGCTTGGTCCCGACATCCAGTGGGAGCACAGCTACGTGACGGGGGACAAGCTCTTTTGCGTCTACAACGCGCCCAGCGAGGAGCTGATTCGCACCCATGCGCAAAAGTCGGGTTTTCCTGCCAACAAGATCACGCCAGTGGCGGCCGTCATCAGCCCGGCGACGGCCAACAGATGAAGTAAAAAATCGCAAGCTGAAATGCCTGCCTGCGCGGGCATTTTCAGGAGAAAAACATGAGCAAGCCGCATACCCGCCAGCACCCCGTTCGCCATCGACGTGGAGCCGGGCAAGGATGACTGCTGGAGTGCCCATGACAACGAAGCGCTTGCCGACCTATTTCATCTCGCACGGCGGCGGGCCCTGGCCGTACCTGATGGCGCAGTCCAACGGCATGTACGACCGTCTGGCGCAGTCCCTGCGGGACATGCCGCGCCAGCTCGGCGAGCGACCGAAGGCGGTGCTTGTGATCTCCGCCCATTGGGAGGCGCGCGAGTTCACCGTGATGGCCGCCGAGCGGCCGCCCATGGTTTACGACTACTTCGGCTTTCCCGAGCACACCTACCACGTCCAGTACCCGGCGCCGGGCCTGCCGGTGCTGGCCGGGCAGGTGCAGCAGTTGATCCAGGGCGCGGGCTTGGCGGCGCGGCTCGATGCCCGGCGTGGTTTCGACCACGGCAGCTTCGTGCCGCTGGCGGTGATGTACCCGCAGGCCGACGTGCCGGTCGTGCAACTGTCCTTGCGCGCGGGCTACGACCCGGCGGCGCATCTGGCCGTCGGCCGGGCCCTGGCGCCGCTGCGCGAGCAGGGCGTGCTGATCGTCGGCAGCGGCCTGAGCTACCACAACCTGCGCCGCATGGGGCCAGCCGCCGCGGCGCCGTCCAGGCAATTCGATGACTGGCTGCAGCAGACCTTGCTGGCCACTGAGCCGCAGCAGCGTGCGCAGCGCCTGATCGACTGGCAGGACGCACCGGCCGCCCGGGTGGCCCATCCGCAAGAAGACCATCTGCTGCCCCTGATGGTGGCGGTGGGTGCCGCCGGGCAGGACGAAGCCGTGTGCGTGTACCACGAGGACGGTTTTTATGGCGGCGTGACCGTCTCCAGCTTCAGGTTCGGTTAGGGCACGGCGGCCCCGGTGTAACGGGCCAGCCGCTTCGCCTCACCTCGCCAGCTTGCCTTGCAGCTCGGCCACCGTCTCGGGGTTGACCAGCGAGGACAGGTCGCCCGGACTGTCTCCCTGGTACACCGCCCGCACGACGCGGCGCATGATCTTCATGTTGCGCGTCTTGGGCAAGTCGCTGACCAGCAGCACCTGGCGGGGGCGGTAGGACGTGCCCATGCCATGGACGACCGCCTGCGACAGTTCGGCCTGCAGCGCCGCGTCCGCCGCCACGCCGGGCATGGGCACGCAGACGCAGACGATGGCCGATCCCTTGATCTCGTCGGGCACGCCGACCACGGCCGCCTCCGACACCTTGCCGGTGCCGGTGAGCAGGGTCTCGATCTCCGACGGGCCGGTGCGCTTGCCCGAGACCTTGATCGTGTCGTCGCTGCGCCCGAGAATGTAGAATAGGCCATCCTCGTCGCGCATCGCAAAGTCGCCATGCACCCAGACGCCGGGCAGGGTGCGCCAGTAGCTGTCGAGGTAGCGCTCGTCGTCGCGCCACAGACTCTTGGTAAAGCCGATGTTGGGGTTGCGCAGCACCAGCTCGCCGACCTGGCCCGCGCCGACCGGCTGGCCGCTGTCGTCGACGATGTCGACCCCGGCGCCGAGCCCGCGCGCGCCGAACGAGCCTGACCGCAAGGGATGGTGCAGGGTGCCGGTGAAGTTGCAGCCGCCCACCTCGGTGCCGCCGACGATGTTGAGGAACGGCAATTTTTCTTTACAGACGTGCTTGAAGAACCAGCGCCAGGGCGCCTCGGTCCAGGCCTCGCCGCCGGAGCAGGTGATGCGCAGCGAGGACAGGTCGTAGCGCTCGACCTCTTCGTCGCCGTAGCGCATCAGGCTGCGGATCAGCGTGGGCGCGACACCCAGGTAGGTGACTTGATGGTCCTGCACCAGGCGCCAGAAGCGGCCCGTGTCGGGGTAGTCGGGCGTGCCCTCGGCCACCAGCAGGCTGGCGCCGAAATAGCTGGGAATGCAGGC
>DIVK01000043.1:0-3908 GCA_002422455.1 Rhodoferax sp. UBA6134 | reverse complement strand
TGGTCGCGTCCCGGCGTCATCGGGCAGGGGGCGGCTTCGCCCAGGTGGCGCAGCACCACCACGTGCTGCACGCTGGGCACCTCGCGCAATGCTTCGTCCAGTACCTGCTTCATGATGCCTGGGCTGCCGCGCCGCCAGGTGCCGTCCACCGTCAGCACCGCCTTGGCCTCGCCGTCGTTCAGGCGGGCCACGATGGGCTGCGGCCCGAAGCCCGAAAACAGCGGCATCAGCACGGCGCCGATCTTCAGTACCGCAAAAAACGCGATGAAGGTCTCCGGCAGGTTGGGCAGGTACAGACCGACCCGGTCGCCCTGGCCGATGCCCAGCGACTGCAAGGCCCCGGCCAGGCGGCAGACTTCGGCGTCAAATTCGCGGTAGCTCAGGGTCCTGCGGTTTTGCGGGTCTTCGCCTTCCCAGACCAGAAAGGGTTGATCCCAGACCGGCGTGCCGCGGTGCCGGTCCAGGCAGTTCAGCACGATGCTGGTGGTGCCGCCGACGCACCAGCGCGCCCACTCGATGCCGCGCGAGGTGTCGAGCATCTGGGTGTAGGGCTGGTAGAAGCGCATGTCGCAGAACTCGAATACTTCCTGCATCAGCCAGGCCGGGTCGGCATCGGCACGGGCACTCAGGCTCTCGAAGCTGGGTTCGCCTGCCTTGTGCAAAAAAGCGGTCAGATTGGACTGCGCCATCAACTCAGGAGTGGGTACCCAATCAAACGGTTGTTTGGTAGAATTCATGCCTCAATCGTAGCCGAAGCGCACGTCGGAGTCCAGAAAAAAGTCTGGCGCGGCCTTCCGGATTTTTTCATGTGACCTGTCAAAAGGGTGGTGTATCCATGCATGTCGACGAAGCGATTCGCAGCCGGAAATCGGTCAGGCGTTTTCTCCCCACATCCGTTCCTTCCTCGGCCGTTCAGCACATTTTGAGCGTGGCGGCGCGGGCCCCGAGTGGCAACAATGTGCAACCGTGGAAAGTGTATGCGGTGGCCGGTGAGGCCCGGCAGCGCTTGTGCGATGGCTTCATCGAAGCAGCCACGCAGGAGCCGGACCGCCACCAGCCCGAGTACGCGTACTACCCCACCACCTGGGTCGAGCCCTACCTGGAGCGCCGCCGCCGCTGCGGCTTCGGCCTGTACGCCAGCCTGGGCATCGCGCGCGATGACATGGCGGCACGCGAGCGCCAGACGCTGCGCAACTACACGTTTTTTGATGCGCCCGTCGGCTTGCTCGTCACGCTCGACCGGCGTCTGAACACCGGCAGCTTCATGGACCTGGGCATGTTCATCCAGAACATCCTGGTGGCCGCGCGCGCGCAAGGGCTGCATACCTGCGCGCAGGCAGCGATTGCCTGGTACCACAAGGTGGCGCGGGCCCAGTTGCCGATCGGCGACCAGGAAATCCTCGCCTGCGGCATTGCCCTGGGTCACGAGGATCTGTCGGCCCCGGAGAACGCCTTCATCACTGAACGCGCCGAGGTGGAGACTTTCGCCAGCTTTCACGGTTTTTGACGTTCGCACCGGGCTCGCGTGTCAGCGTTTGAGCCCCTGATTCATCCCGCATTACACCCCATAAACAGAGGAGACAAGCGATGATTCTGCACCCGCCCGAGACACTGAAGCGCTACACCGAAGGCGGCCACTGGGGCCGGCGCACCCTGCTTGACGCGCTGCGCGAGACGGCAGCCCAGGCGCCGGACCGGCCAGCGGTGGTCGATCCGGCGGATCGACCCGACCTCACCGGCACGGCGGCACGGAGCCTGAACTATCGGGAATTGGTTGCGGCCGTGGACGCCATCGCCACCGGGCTGCTGGACATGGGCTTGCGCAAGGACGAAATCGTCGTTGTGCAACTGCCCAACGTCTGGGAACTGATCACCATGTACCTGGCGGTGAGCCGCGCCGGCGGCATACTCTCGCCGATGCCCATGCAGTGGCGCGACAACGAGTTTCAGAACGTCAAGAAACTCACCGAGGCGCGCTTTTTCTTCGGCATGCGCGATTTCAAGGGTGCCGATCAACTGACCATTGCCGGGAAGCTCGGCTTTGTCGCGCTACCGATCGAACGCATTGCCGAGATGGCGCGCGGCGCGGCCGACGCGGCCCGGCTGGATGCCATCGTCATCGATGCCAATGACATTTTCAGCCTGTGCTGGTCCTCCGGCACCGAAGCTCTGTCCAAGGGCTNNTGCACGAAGGCGACCGGGTGCTGGTGACGGCGCCGGTGGTCAATATGACCGGCGTGGCCACCTGGCTGGCTTCGGTTGCCGTGGGCGGCACGGCGCTGCTGCATCATCCGTTGAACATGCCCCTGCTGCTTGAGCAGTTGATGCACGAGCAGGTGCATTTCACCTTGCTGGTGCCGGCCCTGCTGAACATGATCCTCAAACTGCCCAATGTGGACCAGCTTGACTTCTCCAGCGTGCGCAGCATTGCGGTCGGCTCGGCGCCGCCCTCGCGCTGGAGCATGGAGGAGTTCAAGCGGCGCTGGAACATTGAAATCATGAACGGATGGGGGCAGACCGAGGGCACGGCAGTGTTTACCGGCGCGCTCGACATGCCAGACGCTGCCTTGCGGGTCGATCACTTTCCGTGGTGGGGTTGTCCGGGAGTCGAATGGCCCACTGGCGTTCGAGGCATCGAGATGAAGCTGCTTGACGATGACGGCGCCGAATGCACGCAGCCCGGCCAGGTGGGTGAGCTGGTCTACCGCGGCCCCAACGTGTTTGCAGGCTATTACCGGCGTCCGGACCTGGCGCCCAGCTCGTTCACGCCGGATGGTTTTTGCCGCACGGGTGACTTTTTCATCGTGCGTGACGCGCACCACATTGGTTTTTTTGACCGCAAGAAAGACATCATCATTCGCGGCGGCTACAACGTCAGCGCCGCCGAGGTCGAGAACCTGGTGCTCACGCACCCCGGTGTGCAGGAGGTGGCGGCGGTGGCGGTGCCCGACGAGATCATGGGCGAGAAGACCTGTATTTTTGTCGTGCCCAAGGACAAGGCGCAGCCGCCGACGCTGGAGGACATCGTTGCCCACCTCAAACATGTCGGGGTGGCGGCCTACAAGCTGCCCGAACACATTGAGTACCTTGACATCATCCCGCGCAATCCGGTGGGGAAAATCCTGAAGGCGCAACTGCGCATGTTGGTGCGCCCCGCGACCACCTGACCCAACCTTACTCTTCATCCTTCATGGCAAATATCAAATCCGCGTCTTCATCGAACACGCTGCGCGGCAAAACAGCGATCATCGGCGCCGGCATTTCCGCCGTTGGCCGCGTGCCGGGCAAGAGCGCGCTCGCGCTGGCCGCCGACGCCGCCGGCAAGGCGTTGGCCGACGCCGGCATCGACAAGCAGCAGATCGACGGCGTGCTCTCCAGCCACGCCTTTGCTTCGCCGTTCCACCGCTTCAGCGTGGCCATCAGCGAGTACATGGGCATTCAGCCCACGTTCTCCAATACGCTGCAGGTCTCGGGCGCCACGGCTGCGACCATGTTCAACATCGCCGCCGCCGCCATTGCCGGCGGCCTGGCCGAAACCGTGCTGGTGGTGGGCGGCGACAGCCTGCTGACCGGCCTGTCGCCCGACCTGGCCCTGCGCNNTGCGCTCGATGACCGAAAGCCGGGACCAGCAATACGAAATGCCCTTCGGCATTCCGGTGGCCAACACCTTCGCCATGACCGCGCACCGGCACATGAAAGAGTTCGGTACTACGGCCGAGCAGTTCGCCCGGGTGGCGGTGATTCAGCGCGAGCATGCGCGGCGCACGCCGGGCGCGCAGATGACCGCGCCCCTCACCGTGGACGACGTGCTGAACTCCGGCCTGGTGACCACCCCCTATCACAAACTCGACTGCTCGCTGATCTCCGACGGCGGCGCGGCCTTCATCGTCACCTCGGCCGAGCGCGCC
>DIVK01000112.1:2866-4518 GCA_002422455.1 Rhodoferax sp. UBA6134 | reverse complement strand
GAACGGACTTATTCAGCGTAGCCCTGGGCGTTCTTTTTTGTTTGACGAGGCCCACAGTTGAAATCTCGCCGGGCACTTCACAGCCGGCGTTGCGACTGTTGATTCGGCACGTCCTCTCAGACAGGCGTGGACCCTGTCGTTGGAGCGTCAGCGTCCGCATTGACGACGGGCGTATCTGTCGATGCAGGGGAGACGACCAAGGGCGCGGCGTCAACCGAGTTGGCAGCAACGGGGATACCGCTTTCATGAGTCGTTACAGGTGTATCGGGCGATGCCGCAGCTTCAGGGGCGGGCGACTGTGTCATGGGAACGGGAGTTTTGATCGATGACGACGCCAGCGTCTGCGTCTCCAGGTAGCGCGCGATATGGCCGCTGATGCGCTCGTAAACCCGTGCCTGCCCGGCGTTGCGTGCGGGCTCCAGGCGGGACAGAGCGCGCTCCAGGCCGGGGGGCGTGGTTTTGGGTTCGGTCTGCGTTTGCACGCTGGCCGACGGAATCACGTCCTTGGCTGGTTTGGGCGTGCGGGTCGCGGCGGGTGTGTTTGAGCCGCTGGCGGCGTTGGCCTCGGCATGGCCGCGCGCGGTGACGGGTTTGCCGTGCTCGCGGACAAAGGGCTGGATGGCAATGGGTGAGATTCGCATGAAGCGCTCCTGGAACAGTTTGGGAATGCTCCCAATATAGGAACAAGCGCCATGTGCCGGTTGCGGAAATAAAGCCCGAAAAGCAGTGCATTTTGAGCGCTTGTCCGGCTTGCAGCCGGACGCCTCAGTGTCGACGGCTTGTCGCAGCCAGCCAGGGCGAAGCTTCGGTGAGGCTTTTGTCAAAACTGTGGCGCACGCTGCCGTAGAGGCGAATCATGCGCTGAACATAGGCGCGGGTCTCGTTGAAGGGCGGTATGAATTGCTTCGGAAATCGAGGAAGCTCCAACCTTTGAGAAGATGGAGCCATGAAGAAGTCAACGAAGTTTTCTCCCGAAGTATGCGAACGCGCAGTGCGCATGGTGCAGGAGCACCGTGGTGAATGCCCATCCCTGTGGGTCGCCATTGAATCAATTTACTGATGGCCCGACGACGGTGCATCAAAGAAACAAGTGGATGCCATGTACTGCAAGACCGGACATGCGGCACAATTTGTCCATTGATATTTCCACTTCGAGCATGACCAACCTTACCAACATCCTCCCCCGCGACAAGGCTGAAATCCTGGCACAGGCGCTGCCCTATATCCGCAAGTTCCATGGCAAGACCATGGTCATCAAATACGGCGGCAATGCCATGACCGACCCGGCCTTGCAGGCCGATTTTGCCGAGGACGTGGTGCTGCTCAAGCTGGTCGGTATCAACCCGGTGGTGGTGCATGGCGGCGGGCCGCAGATTGAAACGGCGCTCAAGCGCCTGGGCAAGAAAGGNNGTGGGCCTGACCGGGCGCGATGGCGGCATGATTCGGGCCCAAAAACTCAAGTTGCTGGACAGCCTTGACCCCGCCAAAGTGCATGACGTGGGCCAGGTCGGCGACATCGTCAGCATCGACCCCGGCGTGGTCAAAGCCTTGCAGGACGACGCTTTCATCCCCGTCATCAGTCCGATCGGGTTTGGTGAAAACAACGAGAGCTACAACATCAACGCCGACGTGGTGGCCGCCAAGCTGGCCAC
>DIVK01000112.1:2583-2728 GCA_002422455.1 Rhodoferax sp. UBA6134 | reverse complement strand
CCTCGCGGTGTTGATTTTGCGGTCTGACCCCCGCAAAAACCCTTGGGCCCGCTATGCGAGAATCAATTGACTCTTTCGTCCTGTGCCCCATGTCTGACGCCGAATTTACATCCTCTCCAATGCTGCCCTCAACCTCTGTTGACGC
>DIVK01000112.1:0-2465 GCA_002422455.1 Rhodoferax sp. UBA6134 | reverse complement strand
GGCAGGCACGCGCCAGGCGGGCAAAGTGGTGGCCATGGTGATGCAGTTTGCCGAGCGCAATCCGGGCATGACCCGCGTCATGGCGGGCGATGCGCTGGTGTTTGAGAACGAGCGCCTGCAGCAACGCATGAGCCAGTTCTTTGACAAGATCGAGGTCGCTCTCAGACAAAGCCTGCGCGTTGCAGCGGATCTGAGCGGTTCGGCCACGCCCAGTGTGGATACGCAGGTGCGTGCGTCGGTGTTGACCGCGTTCATCGTGGGGCGGCTGCAGCGCTTTGCGCGCTCGGGCTTCAGGCGCCTGCCCTCCGAGCACCTGGACGCCAGCCTGGCCCTCATGCTTTAAATCGGGCAAGTAGTGCGCTCATTGCGTCCATCCCCCCAGGAGTAACCGGCATGCCTTCCTATACCCCGCCTCTGCGCGACATGCAGTTTGTGATGCACGAACTGCTCAAGGTCGTTGACGATTTCAAGCACATGCCCCGCCATGCGGAGATGGATGCGGATACCCTCAATGCCGTGCTGGAAGAGGGCGGCAAATTTGCCGCCGAGGTCATCTTTCCCCTGAACATCAGTGGTGACACGCAAGGCTGCACGTTGAACCCGGGCACCCACGCCGTCACCACCCCCGAGGGCTTCGGACAAGCGTATGCCAAATACATCGAAGGCGGCTGGGCCGCGCTGGCCTGCGAGCCCGCGTTTGGCGGCCAGGGCCTGCCGCTGGTGGTGAATCAGCTGTTTTATGAAATGCTCAACAGCGCCAACCAGGCCTGGGCCATGTACCCCGGCCTGACCCACGGCGCCTATGCCGCTTTGCGCGCCCACGGCACTGAGGCGCAACAACAGGCCTACCTGCCCAAGATGACCAGCGGCGAGTGGACTGGCTCCATGTGCCTGACGGAGCCCCACTGTGGCACCGACCTGGGCCTGATGCGCACCCGGGCCGAGCCGCAGCCGGATGGCAGCTACAAGCTCACCGGCAACAAGATTTTCATCAGCGCGGGCGAGCACGACATGGCCGCCAACATCATTCACCTGGTGCTGGCGCGCCTGCCCGATGCACCGCCCGGCATCAAGGGTGTCAGCCTGTTCATCGTGCCCAAGTTCCATATCAAGCCCGACGGCAGTCTGGGCGAGCGCAACGGCATTTATTGCGGCGGCCTGGAGCACAAGATGGGTATTCGTGGCAGCGCCACCTGCCAGATGGTGCTCGACGGCGCCGTGGGCACCCTGGTGGGGCAGCCGCACAAGGGCATGAATGCCATGTTCGTGATGATGAACGAGGCGCGGCTGGGGGTGGGCAATCAATCTTTGGGCCTGACCGAAGTGGCTTACCAGAACGCCCTGGCCTACGCCAAGGAGCGCCTTCAGATGCGTTCGCTCTCTGGCATCAAGGCCAAGGACCAGCCGGCCGACCCGATCATCGTGCATCCCGACGTGCGCAAGATGCTGCTCACCGCCCGCGCCTACGCCGAGGGCGGCCGCGCCCTGATGTGCTTTGGCACCATGCTGCTGGAAAAAGAACTGCACCATCCGGATGAAAAAGTGCGCCAGGAGGCCGCTGACATGCTGGCGCTGCTCACGCCCATCGTCAAGGCTTTCATCACCGACAACGGCTGGACGGCCACCTCGGCCTGCCTGCAGGTGTTCGGCGGTCACGGCTACATCAAGGAGTGGGGCATGGAGCAGTTTGTGCGCGATGCCCGCATCAACCTGATTTACGAGGGCACCAACACCATCCAGTCGCTCGATTTGCTGGGCCGCAAGGTGCTGGGCAACAATGGCGCCACACTCAAAAAATTTGGCCGGCTGGTGGCCCAGCTGGTGGCCGAGGCGGGCTGCGACGAGCAGATGGCCGAGTTCATTGCACCGGTGGCCACGCTGGGTGAACAGGTGACCCGGCTCACCACCGAAATCGGCCTCAAGGCCTTGCAGGACCCGGACGAGGTGGGCGCGGCCGCAGTGGACTATCTGCGTGTGGTGGGCCACCTGGTGTTTGGCTATTTCTGGGCCCGCATGGCACAGGTGGCACTGCGCGAGCTGAGCGCCGCGCAATCAACTGGCAAGCCGGTCGACCCTTTCTACCAGGCCAAGCTGCAGACGGCCCGCTTTTACTTTGCCAAATTGTTTCCGGAAACCGAGACCCTGATGCGCACGGCGCGCGCCGGTGCTTCGGTGCTCATGGACACCGATGCCGTGTTTGCCTGAGGGCCTGACGCCCTTGACGCCCTCGATCCAGGTCTGGCTGATTGTTATATGACACAACATCCATTTGACGCAGCCATTGAAGTACGGCCCCAGGTCGATGGCTCCTGGCTGGGTCATACCCACCCGGGGTATGCCAACACAGTGGGCCCCTTTGGTGGCATTACTGCGGCACAAGCCCTGAATGCCGTGCTGCGGCACCCGCAGCGGCTGGGTGATCCGATTTCGCTCACGGTGAACTTTTGTGCGCCGGTGGCTGACGG
>DIVK01000033.1:11796-13104 GCA_002422455.1 Rhodoferax sp. UBA6134 | reverse complement strand
CAGGGTTGAATTAGGCATGGTCAGGACGCATTGGTAAGGTCGTTGGGAATGTCAATGTCACCGCGGAAAACCGTGGTGGCCGGGCCCGTCATCATGACCGGTGCGTTGCCACCGGCCCAGGCAATGGTGAGCACACCACCATGGGTTTGCACATCCACTTGCGGGTCAAGCAGCCCGAGCCGGATGCCCGCCACCACAGCGGCACAGGCACCCGAGCCGCACGCCAATGTTTCGCCGGCGCCGCGCTCAAACACCCGCAGGTGAATCTGTTGGCGACTCTGCACCTGCATGAAGCCGGCGTTGACACGGTTCGGGAAACATGGATGGTGTTCGATCAAGGGGCCTTGCTGCAAGACCGGTGCAGTTTCAACATCTGCTACCAGTTGCACTGCATGCGGGTTACCCATCGACACCACGGTGACCAGCACCACGGCGTCCTGGCCCGGTGCCGCCAGCGCCAGCGGCCATTGCTGCCACGAACCGCTGGGCTGGGCCGCGACCTGACCAGGTGCGAACGGAATGCGCGCCAGCTCGAACACTGGCGCCCCCATGTTGACCGTGACGCGGCCATCAACCATGAGCAGCGGCTCGATCACCCCGCCCCGGGTCTGCACCCGGATCGCGTCTTTCTGCGTGAGACCAGCATCGCGCACAAAGCGCGCAAAACAACGCGCGCCGTTGCCGCACTGCTCGACCTCGGCGCCATCGGCGTTATGGATGACATACTCGAAATCAATGCCCGGCGCGGGGGAAGGGCGCACCGTCAGGATCTGGTCGGCACCCACACCAAAGTGGCGGTCTGCCAGAAAACGGTACTGTGCGGCGCCCAGGCCAAAGCGGGCTTGGGTCTCGTCGAGCACCACAAAGTCGTTGCCGGCACCTTGCATTTTGGTAAAGGGAATTCGCATGGATCAGATTATCCACGCGACGACGTCGTGCCAGGAGCCGGGTGTTTGACGGCATTCTTGAGCAGCTTGTTGGCCACCGCGCCGGGAATGTCAATGGCGCAGTGGTCGGCCANNCTGCAGCAGGTAAAGCAACACGTCAGCCACCTCGTCGGCAATACGCTCTTTGGTGGCGGGATCCAGCGGCGCGGCTTGCGACTCTTCGGCGCTCATCCACTGAAATATTTCAGCCAATTCGGCAGCTTCCACCAGCAGTGCCGTGCTGAGATTCTTGGGTGTATGAAACGCTTGCCAGTGGCGCGCCGCAGCAAAGTCACGCAGGGTTTGTTGCAGAGCCGGGAGATCCATGTGATTTTTTCCTGACGATTGAAGGTGAAACAAGGCTGCGACAATACCGCCCCTA
>DIVK01000033.1:6124-11659 GCA_002422455.1 Rhodoferax sp. UBA6134 | reverse complement strand
CTGGACATTTGCGCCATCATTTCGAACCACCGGGACTTTTACCAGCTGGCGGCCAGCTACAACGTGCCGTTTCACCACCTGCCGGTGAGCGCCGCCACCAAGCCGCAGGTGGAAGCCAAACAGATCGAGATCATCGACGCCGAAGGTGCCGAACTGGTGGTGCTGGCGCGCTACATGCAAATTTTGTCAGACGACCTGTGCCGCAAGCTCAGTGGCCGCGCCATCAACATCCACCACTCTTTCCTGCCCAGTTTCAAGGGTGCCAAACCCTATTACCAGGCGCATGACCGGGGTGTCAAGCTGATCGGCGCCACCGCCCACTATGTCACGGCTGATCTGGACGAAGGCCCGATCATCGAGCAGGACGTGGCGCGGGTCGATCACAGCAAAACGGTGGAAGATTTAACCGCGCTGGGCCGCGACACCGAAAGCCAGGTGCTGGCCCGCGCGGTGAAATGGCACAGCGAGCACCGGGTGCTGATCAACGGGCACAAAACAGTGATTTTCAAGTAGTGCCAGAGCCTATGACGCCGATTCAGTCGGGCAGTGACGTCGGGCTCAGCAGGTTCAGCTGAAGACGCACAGCGGGTGCAGAGAGACCGGATGGGCTCGTGCCGAATCTGCCCTTGGGGCTATTCATGCTGAATGCTCGATACTTGGCCGCATTCGGTTGAATTTCTCACCTGTTTTTCCATTGATAGGAAGTCATTCATGCAACTCTTCTTTTCGGCCGGTCTGATCCTGGCCATTGTCTTGTGGGGTGTCATCGCCCCCAACTCGCTCGGCGGGGTATTCGACACGCTGCTGGCCTTCATCACGCGCGACTTCGGCTGGCTCTACCTTTGGGTGGTACTGGGCCTGGTGGTGCTGGCGGCGGTACTGGCCTTCAGCCGCTACGGCGACCTCAAGCTTGGCACGGAGGACGATGAGCCGGAGTTCTCCATCGCGTCCTGGTTCGCCATGCTGTTTGCCGCCGGCATGGGCATCGGCCTGGTGTTCTGGGGGGTGGCCGAGCCGATCTCCCATTACGGTGCGCCACCGCCCGGCATTGCGGCCAATACGCCCGAGGCAGCCAACGCCGCCATGCGCTACAGCTTTTTCCACTGGGGCCTGCATCCCTGGGCGGTCTACAGCATCGTGGCGCTGGCCATCGCTTTTTTCCAGTTCCGCAAGGGCGGCTCCGCACTGGTGAGCACCGCGGTTGAGGCCTTGCCGTGGGCACCGCTGAAAAAGCTCGGCCCGGTGGTCAACGTGCTGGCCGTGATCGCCACGGCCTTCGGCGTGGCGGCGTCGCTGGGCATGGGCGCGCTGCAAATCAACAGCGGCCTGAATTCGCTCATGGGCCTGCCAGTGGGCAGCGCCTCGCAGGTAGGCATCATCGTGGTGACCACCGTGCTGTTCCTGGCCTCAGCCGTCACCGGGGTCACCAAGGGCATCAAGTGGCTCTCCAACATCAACCTAACGCTGGCCGCGCTGCTCACGCTGGCGGTCTTTGTGATGGGGCCGACCGTGGCCATCATCGACACCTTCACCAGCACGCTGGGCAGCTACCTGAGCGAGTTCGTTCGCATGAGCCTGCGCATGACACCGTTCCGCGACAGCGGCTGGGTCAGTGGTTGGACCGTTTTTTACTGGGCCTGGTGGGTCAGCTGGTCGCCGTTCGTGGGCCTGTTCATCGCGCGTGTTTCGCGCGGTCGCACCATCCGTGAGTTCATCCTGGGCACCGTGCTGGCGCCCACGCTGGCCGCCTTTGTGTGGTTCTCGGTATTCGGCGGCACCGCCCTCAACCAGGAAATCATGCAGGGTCTGCCGATGGCTGAAGCCGTGGGCGCTGACGTGTCCACCGCCATGTTCACCCTGTTTGACGCACTGCCCATGAGCGGCCTGCTCAGTGGCGTGGCCACGATCCTGGTGCTGGTGTTCTTCGTGACCTCGGGCGACTCGGCCACCCTGGTGCTGGGCATGATGAGCACGGGTGGCCAGGCCAACCCGAGCGCGCGCGTGAAGGTCGTCTGGGGCCTGCTGGTCTCAGGCATTGCCGTCAGCCTGTTGCTGGCCGGTGGCGTGAAGGCGGTGCAGACCGCCACCATCGTGTTTGCCTTGCCCTTCACGCTGGTGATCGTGCTCATGGCCGTGGCCCTGTGGCGCGGCGTGCGCGACGACTGGGACGAAGAACAGAAGCGAGACAAGACGCTGCGCCGGCGCATGAAACATTTGCTCGACCAGCCGCCTGTGACATGACCTCCGAATTGCTGCTGGCAGCGGGTAAAAGCTACCTTTTCGTATTTGCCGCGATCCTGCCGATTTTGAATCCGGCAGCCACGGCGCCGATTTTTCTGGGGCTGACCGAGGGCGCATCACCCAGCACCCGCGCGCTGCTGGCGCGGCGTATTGCGCGCAACATGTTTGCGCTGATGGTGGGCTCGATGCTGGTAGGCTCCTACGTGCTCGAGTTTTTCGGCATTTCGCTGCCCATTGTGCGCGTGGGGGGCGGGCTGATCGTGGCTGCGGCGGCGTGGCGTCTGCTCAATACCAGCCATGCCAGCGACGACCGCCGTACTGCGCTAGCCGAGTCGTACACCCCAGAGCAGGCACGGCGCCAGGCTTTCTACCCACTGACTTTTCCCATCAGTTGCGGACCGGGCTCGATCGCCGCGGCCATCACCGTGGGGGTGGCGCTGAACGACACGCGCCTGACGCTGTCGCTGGCCCGCATGGGCGGTGGTGTGCTGGCACTGCTCACCATCGGCTTGCTGCTCTACCTGGCGTTCCGCTACGCCCAGCAGTTGCTCAAGCCGCTGGGCGAGGCTGGCAGCGTGATCTTTTTGCGCTTGTCGGCCTTCATCCTGCTGTGCCTGGGCGTGCAGATCGTTTGGGACGGACTGAGCGAGTTGCTGCGCAGTCTGCTGCTGTAAAGAAGCGGTTTCACAAGGCGCGCCTGTTTATTTTTGGTCGATCTCTGCCTGTAGCGCGCGGTATTCAGGTAAACGCATCCCGCCCAGCGCCACCGCGCGTGCAACGGCATTGCGAGCCTCGACGCGGCTTCCCAACTCCATCAGTACCTGCGCCAGGTTGTTCCAGCCATCGGCAAAGTCGGGGTGCTTGGCCACCGTCTGGCGGTAGGCCTTGGCAGCAGCTTCGCGCTGACCCAGCGCATAGGCCGTGTTGCCCGCGCCCAGCAAAGCGGCGCGCTCGTCGGGCCAGCGCTGCAACGCGGCGGCAAAAGCCTGTTGCGCGCCGCGTGCATCGGTGCGCTCCAGTGTGGCGGCGGCGGCGCTGTAGACCTGGGGCTCGGCGGTAGCCGGCAGTTGCCCGGGTTTCAGCGCCAGCATGGCCCAATACTGCCCGCGCGCCCAAGTGCGCTCGAAGGCAAACAAGGAAATTTCCATGCGCGACGTGACCCCGGAGTGCAGCAACAGCACACGGCGCTCCTGGTCAAAACCAATCACCACGGCGTAATGCCAAAGCGGGTAAATGGAAAACGCCAGATTCTGAAACACCAGCACCGGGTTGCCGGCCGCTACTTCGCGCAGCAGGTCCTCCAGTTTGGGCTGCAAGGGGTAGGCCAGCAAGCCCTGCCGACGCGTGGCGGCCATCATTTCAGGCTGCAGTGAGCCTTGACGCCCTGGCAGGTAAACCTGATCCACCAGCGCTTCAGGGCTGACCTTGACGCCCGCGGCTTGGGCCACCATGGCCAGCGCTGCCGGGCCGCACTCATACTCTTCCTGCGGGAAAAACGGCACGTGCGCGAGTTCAACACGCGCCGGCAGGTCTGCTGGCCAAGCGGCATCCAGTTTGGCCACTTGGGGCGTGGCACAGCCACTCAACAACACAAATAGCCAAACAAAAACCCCCGTCAAAACGGGGGTTCGAAGACGATCGGGTCGACCGATCATCGCACCGATCGTGTGAACGGAAACACCTTGGTCAGGCCCATGATGTCAGTCACCAGCAGCACAATGAACACGGTGAACAAAACACCCACCACACCGGCACCCGCTGGTGCCTGGTCGATGCGGCCGGCCAGTTGGGCCACTTCAGCGTCGGACATGGCGGCCACACGTTCCAGCGCAGCTTGCGGCGTCACGCCCTGGCCCAGCATGGCCTGGCGAACGTCATCGCGCACCAGAAACTGGTTCACTGCGTCGCGGCTGGCGCTTAAGGTGCCGGTGGTCGCCGGTGCCGTGACTTCTTCAGTCGCGACGATGCGAGCTTGCGCGCTGAAGGGCAGACCGGCGGCAGTGATACAAACGATCATGCTTGCAGAGACG
This sequence comes from Rhodoferax sp. UBA6134, assembly GCA_002422455.1. GTDB lineage: Bacteria > Pseudomonadota > Gammaproteobacteria > Burkholderiales > Burkholderiaceae_C > Rhodoferax. The sequence goes on along the minus strand of DIVK01000033.1, from coordinate 7,388 downwards.
AATTTTTTGAAGCTTTTCATGATTTGCCTTTGTGGTGGGGTCGAAAGGCTGCGATTCAATCCGCATCAGACCAACAAGTCAAGTCCACTTACAAATTAACACAGCACGGTGTGCCGAGCGCAAACTGGAGAACGACACGCAGTGGGCAATTTGGGCGTCGCGAAATAAATTAGCCACAGGCCTTGACATTCCCACGGTGGGAAGCTTCACACTTCCCATCAACCTAAACTTCAAGGGGTAATTCAATGACTTCCGTTGCCCAACCTGGCACCCATCCCTCCCTGGCCTCAGTCACTCGTCTGAGTCTGCCGGTCGACGGCATGACGTGTGCATCGTGTGTCGGCCGTGTCGAGCGCGCGCTGAAAGCCGTCCCCGGCGTGCAGACGGCCGCGGTGAATCTCGCCACCGAGCGCGCCGACATCACTTTCACCGGCTTGGCCGATCCGCAGGCGGCTGTCCGTGCCATCGAGCGCGCCGGCTACAGCGTTCGCGAAGAGACCACCGAGCTCGCCATTGAAGACATGACCTGCGCGTCGTGTGTGGGCCGGGTTGAGAAGGCGCTTGCAAAGGTCCCGGGCGTGCTCGAAGCCACTGTCAACCTGGCGACCGAGCGCGCGCGGGTGCGCCACCTTGCCGGGGTCGTCTCCACGGCCGACCTTGAAGCAGCGGTCGAACAGGCGGGTTACAAGTCCCGTCGCTTGTCCAATGAGACGGCGACTGCGGGCGATCAGGAGGCAGAGCGTCGCGAGATTGAAGCGCGGGCACTGCGGCGCGCTTTACTCATTGCATCCATCCTCACCTTGCCGGTCTTCGTTCTCGAGATGGGCTCCCACCTCATTCCCGCCATGCACCATTGGGTGATGGGGGTCCTGGGTCAGCAGACGAGCTGGACCATCCAGTTCGCACTCGCCACCTTGGTGCTGTTCGGTCCGGGTCTGCGCTTCTTCCAAAAGGGCGTACCGGCATTGCTGCGCGGTGCCCCCGACATGAACTCGCTGGTCTCGCTCGGCACGGCGGCGGCTTACGGCTATTCGGTGGTGGCAACCTTCGTCCCCGACGTGCTTCCAGCGGGCACCGCCAACGTCTATTTCGAAGCCGCCGTGGTCATCGTGACCTTGATCCTGCTCGGACGCACGCTGGAGGCGCGTGCCAAGGGTCGAACCTCTCAGGCGATCAAGCGCCTCGTCGGGCTTCAGGCCAAGACCGCGCGCGTGCAGCGCAATGGCGAAACGGTCGAGATGGCGCTTGACCAGGTGATGACCGG
>DIVK01000033.1:1940-6076 GCA_002422455.1 Rhodoferax sp. UBA6134 | reverse complement strand
ACGTCGTCGGCGGCACCATCAACAAGACCGGCGCTTTCAGTTTCCGCGTCACCCAGGTCGGCGCAAACACGGTATTGGCGCAGATCATTCGCCTCGTTGAAGAAGCGCAGGGTTCCAAGTTGCCGATCCAGGCGCTGGTTGACAAGGTGACGATGTGGTTCGTCCCGGCGGTGATGGCCGCGGCCGCGCTGACCTTCCTGGTCTGGCTGATTTTCGGTCCGGACCCGGCGCTGACCTTCGCCCTCGTGAATGCGGTCGCGGTTCTCATCATCGCCTGCCCGTGCGCCATGGGGCTGGCCACGCCGACCTCGATCATGGTCGGTACCGGCCGCGCGGCCGAGCTCGGCATTCTCTTTCGCAAGGGAGAAGCCTTGCAGGCGCTGCGCGATGTGAGCGTCATCGCGCTCGACAAGACCGGCACACTGACCAAAGGACGCCCCGAGCTGACCGACCTGGTTCCCGCCGAGGGCTTCGAATACCACGAAATTCTGACGCTTGTCGCGGCCGTCGAGACCCGATCCGAGCATCCGATCGCCGAAGCGATCGTTGCAGCCGCAAAGCAGCGCGATATCACGATCCCACCCGTCGAGGGCTTCGACGCAACACCGGGCTTTGGCGTGTCGGCCAAGGTCACCGGTCGGACCGTCGCCGTCGGCGCGGACCGGTTCATGACGCAGCTCGGTCTGGATGTCGCGAGCTTCCTGCCAACCGCCCAGCGGCTCGGCGAGCAAGGCAAGAGTCCGCTCTATGCCGCCATCGACGGCCGCCTGGCAGCGGTGATCGCGGTTGCCGATCCAATCAAGGAGACGACGCCCGCGGCGATCAAGGCGCTGCACGCCCTCGGACTCAAGGTCGCGATGATCACCGGCGACAACGCAGCCACCGCTGCGGCGATCGCCAGGCAGCTTGGCATCGATGAGGTCGCGGCCGAAGTTTTGCCCGACGGCAAGGTCGCGGCGCTGAAGAGGTTCCGGAACCATGGCGCGCGGGTGGCCTTCGTGGGCGACGGCATCAACGATGCGCCAGCGCTCGCCGAAGCCGACGTTGGGCTCGCCATCGGCACCGGAACCGATGTCGCGATCGAGGCGGCCGACGTGGTGCTGATGTCGGGCGACCTGCGTGGCGTGCCCAATGCCATTGCGCTGAGCAAGGCGACGATCCGCAACATCAAGCAAAACCTGTTCTGGGCCTTTGCCTACAACGCCGTGCTGATCCCAGTCGCAGCGGGCGCACTCTTCCCGGTCAACGGCACCTTGCTTTCGCCGATCTTCGCGGCGGCCGCGATGGCGCTCTCCAGTGTCTTCGTGCTCGGCAACGCGCTGCGGCTCAAACGATTCCGGCCTCCGATGATGGTCGAAAACGGCACCGAGACTCCGGCAGTCGGGACGGCATCAAACAAACCACGCCTGGCGAACCAGCATTGATGCACTCAATGAGCGTGAGAGTCTTGATCTTTCCACGGCATCAAGCTATACCCAAGTGCTGAACTCAAACCACGGAGCACTCGATGACCATTCTCATGAACATTGGCGAAGCTGCTGCGGCCGCAGGCGTGTCGACCAAGATGATTCGCCACTACGAACAGATTGGCCTGATACCCCAAGCAGAGCGCACTGACTCAGGTTACCGCCTGTATGGCGAGCGCGAGGTCTCGGTGCTGAGATTCGTGCGCCAGTCACGCCGGCTCGGTTTTTCGGTGGCGCAAATCGCCGAACTCATCGGTTTATGGAGCGATTCACAGCGCACCAGCCGTGAGGTGAAGGCCTTGGCTATGCACCACGTGGCCGAGTTGGAAGAAAAGCGTCGAGAAATCGAGCAGATGATGGAAGTGCTCGCTGTTTTGGTGAAAGCCTGCCACGGTAACGACCAACCCCACTGCGCCATACTGGAGCAACTGTCGCAAGGCAGCTCGAGCCTGCATCAGCCACACCACAAGCCGAAACTCAAGAAATCTCAAGCCAAACCCGGCAGCGGCTGATGGCGGGTCTGCTTGTTAAGCGCCTTGCGCCATGACCTCACCCAACCGAACCGCCCCCCCCGGTTGCCACGTCGGGTTGAACTGCAACGGACCTTGAGGGAACAACATCACCACGGTGGAGCCGAGCAAAAAGCGGCCCATCTCGTCGCCCTGCTTGAAGGTAATTGACTGATCGTCATAACGCCATTCACTCAAGCGCCCAGGACGCGGCGCGTTGACAGCGCCATGCCATGTGGTGGCCATGCTGCCGACGATGGTGGCGCCCACCAGCACCAGCACAAACGGGCCGTGTGCGCCTTCAAACACACACACCACGCGCTCGTTGCGCGCAAACAGCCCCGGCACGCCGCGCGCCGTGGTCGGATTGACCGAAAACAGGTCACCGGGCACATAAATCATGCGCTTGAGGCGCCCGGCGCAGGGCATGTGAATGCGGTGGTAGTCGCGCGGGCTCAAATACAGCGTGGCAAAGTGGCCGTTGTCAAACTGCGCGGCCAGCGTGGCGTCGCCGCCGACCAGCGCGGTACTGCTGTAATGGTGACCCTTGGCCTGGAAGATTTGCTGGCCTTCGATGCGGCCAAACTGGCTGATAGCGCCATCCACCGGACAGATCAGGTCCGCCGACGCCAGCGGCCTGGCACCAGCTTGGAGGGCGCGGGTGAAAAAATCGTTGAAGCTGGCGTAACTGGCGATGTCCGGATTGGCGGCTTCAAGCATATTGACGCGATAGCGCCGCACAAACCAGGTGATCAGCCGCGTGGTGAACGCACCTGCCTTGGCCCGCGCGATGCGCCCGGCCAGCAAGGTGATGGCTTGCTTGGGGATGATGTATTGGGCGAGTACGGCGGTGCGGTCAGTCATAGGGCAGGGATTCTACGCAGTGCTTTCGAGCCGCCGCCTGCCACAATCTTGTAATGTCCACCACCCGTATCCCCCCCATTCAATGCCTGCTGACTTTTGAGGCGCTGGCGCGCCTGCGCAGCGTGACCCAAACCGCCGAAGAATTGTGCGTCACGCCCAGCGCGGTGAGCCACCGGGTCAAGCAGCTCGAACAAATCATTGGCACCAAACTGTTTGGCCGGGCCGATTTTTCGCTCACGACCGAAGGCGCTGCTTACCTGGCGCATGTGCGTGATGGCCTGAGCATGCTGCAAAAATTCCCCAGCTCAGTCACGGCGCCGGGCAAGCGCAAGCTGCGCCTGGCGGTCACACCCACGTTTGCGCGCTCGGTCTTGATTCCGCGCCTGCGCCAGTTCACCGAGGCCTACCCCGAGATCGATCTGACCTTGCAAATCTCGATCCCTCTGTTGGATGTGGTGGCTGAAGACGCCGACCTGATGATCCGGTTTGGCACCGGGCGCTACGCCGATGTCGAGCATGTCTGCCTGCTCAAGGACGAGGTCACGCCGCTGGCCTCACCCGCTTTTGTGCGCGAGCACGGGCCTTTTGAGGTGGCACAAGACCTGGAAGGTGAAGCCTTGTTGCGCAGCCCGCTGGAACCCTGGCGCACCTGGTTTGCCGCCCGCGGGCTGGACTGGCCAGAGCCGCTGGAAGGCTCGCAGTTCAATGATGTCGGCCTGATGTGTGATGGCGCAGCGGCCAGCATGGGCATTGCGCTGGTGCGCCTCAAGCTGGCCATGCCCTGGCTGGAAAACGGCTCGCTGGTGCGCCTGGGCACCAGCGAGGACTTTGCCAGTAATGTACCCAGTCCACACGCGCACTACCTGTGCTGGCGCACCGGCATGATGGAGCGCTGGGAGTGCGTGGCCTTTGCCGATTGGCTCAGGCAGAGCATGGTTTAACCCAAATTATCCATTAGGCCCACCAGGCATCGCCGAATTCGCCCTGCATCCAGGCAATGAAAGTGCTCACTTTGGCGGGAACCAGCCGGGGTGAACTGTAGACGGCGTGAATTTCCTGAACCGGCAGGGTCCAGTCGGTCAGCAGTGCGGTCAAGGCTGATGTCTTGAGGGATTCCTCGGCCACATAACGTGGCAAAGCCGCCACGCCCAAACCATCGCGGGCGGCGGCCAACAAGGCCGACAGGTTGTTGGAGCGCAGCGGACCCTTCACCGGAATCGACAGCAGGCGCCCCTTGGGGCTGGTGAAGTTCCAGCGCGCATCGCCCTGCACTGTGCTGTAAACCAGCGCGTCATGC
>DIVK01000033.1:0-1840 GCA_002422455.1 Rhodoferax sp. UBA6134 | reverse complement strand
ACCAGCACGCGCCGGCCAAAAGCCACCGAGGTGCTGACGCGCAACACGCCTTGCACCTGGGACTGCAACAGGCCGGCCACGGTTTCGGCCTCGTCGACATGGTGCGCAATCAACTTGCATTTGTCGTAATACAACGAGCCGATTTCAGTGGGGGTGACACCGTGGGTGGAGCGGTGCAGCAGGCGCGCGCCGAGTTGCTTTTCCAGCTGCGCCACACGCTTGGTGGCCGCTGGCTGGCCAATGCGCAATTCGGCCGCCGCCTTGCTGAAAGAGCCCAGGTCCACCACGCGAAGAAACAGCCGAATGGCCTCAAGTCGGTCCATGGCGCGAGAGTAGACCATGGACGACGGCCATTGGCAATATTCCAGCCAGGAATAAGCGTAATGCTGGCCGGCCGACTTCCATAAACACTGGTTACACGAAACACTTCAGGCCATCAACAACCCCGACAGGAGATGACAATGGCAAAGATGAAAGCCGCAATGGCCGCCGTGCTGGTGATGGAAAAAGAAGGCATTTCAACCGCGTTTGGCGTGCCCGGCGCCGCCATCAACCCCTTGTATTCGGCGCTGCGCGAGCGCGAGTCGATCACCCACATTCTGGCGCGCCATGTGGAGGGCGCGTCCCACATGGCCGAGGGCTACACCCGCGCTGCCGCCGGCAACATTGGCGTGTGTATTGGCACCAGCGGCCCGGCCGGCACCGACATGATCACCGGCCTGTACTCGGCCATTGCCGACAGCATTCCCATTTTGTGCATCACCGGCCAGGCACCGCGCGCCCGCATGTACAAGGAAGACTTTCAGGCGGTGGACATCGAGAACATCTCCAAGCCGGTGACCAAGTGGAGCGTCACGGTGCGTGAACCGGCGCTGGTGCCGCGCGCCTTTCAGCAGGCCTTCCACCTAATGCGCTCGGGCCGCCCGGGCCCGGTGCTGATCGACCTGCCGTTTGATGTGCAGATGGGCGAGATTGAATTTGACATTGACACCTATGAGCCGCTGCCCGTGTACAAGCCAGCGGCCACGCGCAAGCAGATTGAGAAGGCCCTTGACATGCTGATGGCGTCAAGCAAACCCTTGATCGTGGCCGGTGGCGGCATCATCAACGCCGACGCCAGCGACTTGCTGGTGGAGTTTGCCGAGCTGGTGAGTGTGCCGGTGATCCCCACCCTGATGGGCTGGGGCGCCATTCCCGATGACCACCCGCTGATGGCCGGCATGGTCGGCCTGCAAACCAGCCACCGCTACGGCAATGCCACCATGCTGGCGAGCGACTTTGTGCTGGGGCTAGGCAACCGCTGGGCCAATCGCCACACCGGCAGCCCCGAGGTGTATTGCAAGGGCCGCACCTTTGTCCATGTGGACATCGAGCCCACGCAAATTGGACGGGTCTTCAACCCCGAGCTGGGCATTGTGAGCGACGCCAAGATTGCGTTGGAATTGTTGGTGCAGGTAGCGCGCGAGCGCAAGGCCGCCGGGCAGTTGAAGGACTTCAGCGACTGGGTGGGTCGCTGCACCGAGCGCAAGGCGCTGATGCACCGCAAAACGCATTTCACCGAGACCCCGATCAAGCCGCTACGCGTCTACGAAGAGATGAACCAGGCACTGCCGCGCGACACGATTTATGTGACCACGATTGGCCTGAGCCAGATTGCCGGGGCCCAGTTTCTGCATGTCTACGGTCCGCGCCAGTGGATCAACTGCGGCCAGGCCGGCCCGCTGGGCTGGACCATTCCGGCCGCGCTGGGCGTGGTCGCCGCCGACCCGACCCGCACCGTGGTGGGCTTGTCAGGTGACTACGACTTCCAGTTCCTGATTGAAGAGCTGGCCGTGGGCGC
>DIVK01000063.1:3094-4013 GCA_002422455.1 Rhodoferax sp. UBA6134 | reverse complement strand
GCGCTGTCATGACAGCGCCACCGATCTCAAGCCGGGTACATGGCGGTGCCGACGCACTGGGTGCACCGCGCGTGGATTTTTCCACCAACAGCAATGCTTGTGGCCCCTGCCCGCAAGCATTGGCCGCAGTGCAAGCGGCTGATGCCACGCTTTACCCCGACCCCTTGTACACCGCGCTGCGCCAGCGTCTGGCCGCGTTCCACCGGGTCACACCAGAGCGCGTGCTGTTGGCGGGCAGCGCCAGCGAGTTCATTTTCCGCATCACGGCTTGGGTCAAAGGGCAGGGCGCCCACCAGGCACCGCGCACCGTGTGCCTGCCCCGCCATGCCTATGGCGACTACGCCCATGCCGCGCAGGCGTGGGGTTTGCAGTCAACGGCTCAGCCTGATGCAGCGGATTTGGTCTGGGCCTGCGAGCCGTCCAGCCCCTTGGGGCAGGCCCATACCACGTGGCCCGCGTGGCTGCACCGTACCGCAGACGGCGCACTGCACACCAGCCCCGCCGCACCCGAGCCGCTGTGCAACACCGTGGTGCTGGACAGCGCCTACGCCCCGCTGCGCCTGGGTGGCACACCCAGCCTGAGCGACGCGCAGCGCACCAAGGTGTGGCAATTGTTTTCCCCCAACAAGGCCCTGGGCCTGACCGGCGTGCGCGCCGCCTATGCCATTGCCCCCGCCGATGCACAACAAGCAGCCGCGCAGCTGGACGCCTTGGCCCCATCCTGGGTGCTGGGCGCACACGGCGTGGCCCTGCTGATGGCATGGACGCAGGCTGACACCCAAGCCTGGTTGCACAGCAGCCTGCAGACGCTGCGCGGCTGGAAGCAGCGCCAGGTGCAGGGACTGCAAGCCCTGGGCTGGACCGTGCAGCCCAGCGATACCCCGTTTTTCTGCGCCCACCCGCCGCAGGGTGTGAACGC
>DIVK01000063.1:0-3011 GCA_002422455.1 Rhodoferax sp. UBA6134 | reverse complement strand
TCGGGTGTTGGCACCGTGAATGCGTTTAGCAGACGGTTCGACCCTAGAATGTGCTGTCCGCTATCCGACGTGCAAATGTGAAACTGGGGCACCTGCAGACAAATAACAATTGACATCCAGCGCTGTAAATTGCGTTGATGAAAGGGACTCGATTACAGTGACAAATCAATTCTTCGAGAAGCCGATTCTTAACGCGCCGTACGGCTACCCGGAGCGTCATTGGGAACTCGACAAGACAGGCCAGCCGACGCAACAGATCATTGAGAAGCGCAGGCCCGCTGAATTCATCACGCCCATCCCCAAACCCAAGAAGCAAAAGGGCGCGCAGCAGGAAGCCCTGCTTTTCGACGACACGCTGTCCACGCAGGCCCAGCAATACCACTCTGCCATCATCAATTCGGTCCGAACCGAGGTGGACAAGTGGCGGGCCCTGAAAAATCCGAACGACTGGCGTGTGACGCCCGAAACCGCCCGCCTCCTGCAACACTGGCGCCATCACGAGTTCAGTGGCGTTCGTCCTTTCTTTTGCCAGGTCGAAGCCGTTGAGACGGCGATTTGGTTGACCGAGGTTGCGCCGCAGATCGGCAAAGCGGGGCAGGTCTTTATGGATCACCTCGCCAGCGCCAACAACGACGCCAACCCCGAGCTGATGCGCCTGGCCCTCAAGCTGGCGACCGGCGCGGGCAAGACCACCGTGATGGCGATGCTTATCGCCTGGCAAACCGTCAACGCCGTGCGCCGGCCCAACAGCAAAAAGTTCACACGCGGCTTTCTGCTGGTGGCACCCGGCCTCACCATCAAGGACCGCCTGCGCGTCCTGCAGCCCAACGACCCCGACAGCTATTACGCCAGCCGCGAACTGGTGCCCGGCGACATGCTTGGCGACCTGGAACGCGCCAAGATCGTCATCACCAATTACCACGCCTTCAAACCGCGTGAGCGCATGGAGCTGTCCAAGGGCGGCCGCTTGCTGCTGCAAGGCCGGGGCGGCGACGCGCTCAACACGCTGGAAACCGAAGGCCAGATGCTCCAGCGCGTAATGCCTGACCTGATGGGCCTGAGCAATGTGCTTGTCATCAACGACGAAGCCCATCACTGCTACCGTGAGAAGCCTGGTCCCAAAGCGGACGATGCCGACCTGAAGGGTGACGACAGAAAAGAGGCTGAAGAAAACAATGAGGCCGCGCGGCTGTGGATATCCGGCCTGGAAGCCGTCAACCGCAAGCTCGGCGTGTCCCGCGTATTCGACCTGTCCGCCACGCCATTCTTCTTGCGCGGCTCGGGCTATGCCGAAGGCACGCTGTTCCCCTGGACCCTGAGCGACTTCTCGCTGATGGACGCCATCGAATGCGGCATCGTCAAACTGCCGCGGGTTCCCGTAGCTGACAACATCCCCGGCGCCGAAATGCCGATGTTCCGCAACCTGTGGGAACACATTCGCGCCAAGATGCCCAAGAAGGGCCGTGGCAAAGCCGAAGGGCTGAACCCGCTCGACCTGCCGACACAGCTTCAAACTGCGCTCGAAGCACTCTATGGTCACTACGAAAAAACCTTCGAGCTTTGGGCCAAGGAAAAAATTTCTGTTCCCCCATGCTTCATCGTCGTCTGCAACAACACGTCGGCATCCAAGCTGGTCTACGACTACATTTCCGGTTTTCAGCAGCCGCATAAGGATGGAAGCAGCAAACTGGTGGAAGGCCGTTTGCCTCTGTTCCGCAATCACGACGAACACGGCAACGCACTGGGCCGCCCGCGAACGCTGCTGATCGATAGCGAACAGCTCGAATCCGGAGAGGCGCTGGACGACAATTTTCGAGGCATGGCGGCCGACGAAATTGAGCAGTTCCGCCGCGAGATTGTTCAGCGCACCGGCGACGCACAGGCCGGCCAGAACATCACTGATCAAGACCTGCTGCGCGAGGTGATGAACACCGTCGGTAAAGCAGGCCGCCTGGGCGACTCCATCCGCTGCGTTGTCTCGGTGTCCATGCTGACCGAAGGATGGGACACCAATACCGTCACCCATGTGCTGGGTGTGCGTGCTTTCGGCACCCAACTGCTGTGCGAGCAGGTCATCGGCCGTGCGCTGCGCCGCCAGTCCTACGAACTCAATGAAGAAGGTCTCTTCAACGTCGAATACGCCGACGTTTTAGGCATTCCCTTCGACTTCAACGCCAAGCCAGTGGTCGCGCCACCGCAAAAGCCGCGCGAAACCATTCAGGTCAAAGCCGTGCGGCCCGAGCGCGACGCGCTGGAAATCCGCTTTCCCCGCGTGCAGGGCTACCGAGTCGAGTTGCCGGGCCAGCGCTTGCCGCATCCTCGCTTTGCCGAGGACTCCATGCTCACGCTGACGCCTGAGCTGGTGGGGGCAACGGAGACGCGTAACTCAGGGATTATTGGAAAAACAGTGGACCTGAACCTGGTCCATACCGGCGATGTGCGCCCGTCCCAGGTGGTGTACGAACTGACCTCGCACCTGTTGTTGAATAAATGGCGCGATGCCAATGGCGAACCGCAGTTGCACTTGTTCGGCCAGCTCAAGCGCATCGCCCGGCAATGGCTTGATGGCTACCTGGACTGCAGGGGCAGCACTTATCCCGCACAACTCAAATACAAAATGCTGGCCGACATGGCCAGCGAAAGAATCAATGCGGCCATCCTGCGCGGTCAGATGGAAGACGCGCCTGAAGCGCCGCCCATCAAAGCCGTGCTTGACCCCTACAACCCCACCGGCAGCACCGCCCATGTCAACTTCAACACCTCGAAAACCGAGCGCTGGGAAACCAGCGCGCAGCACTGCCAGCTCAACTGGGTGATTCTGGACAGCGACTGGGAGGCCGAGTTCTGCCGCGTGGCCGAGGCGCACCCACGCGTGCGGGCTTACGTCAAAAACCACAACCTGGGCCTGGAAGTGCCGTACCGCTATGGCTCCGAAATGCGCCAGTACCGGCCCGACTTCATCGTCCGGGTTGACGACGGTCACGGTGAAGATGATCTTTTAAATCTGGTGG
>DIVK01000089.1:541-8486 GCA_002422455.1 Rhodoferax sp. UBA6134 | reverse complement strand
TCAAAATCGCAGCGGGCGGACTCGAAGCCGGGATCGGGCCGGGGCGCCAGCCAGCCGCAGCGCTCCAGCTCTTCCAGGTCCACCAGCAGCGGATTGCCCGCGAAGGTCGAGGCGCTGTGGTACGGCGAGTTGCCCGGCCCGACCGGGGAGAACGGCAGGATCTGCCACAGCCGCTGCCCGGCCGCCGCCAGCCAGTCCACAAAGCGGTAGGCCTGCGTCCCCAGATCGCCGCAACCGCGGGCGCCGGGCAGTGAGGTGAGGTGCAGCAGTACGCCACTGGTGCGCCGCGCAAAGATGGTTGCGTGCGTCGGGTTCATGGCCTGTCCGTCTGTACCAGTCCAAACACCGAATGGGGCGGCAGCGTCACGTCATTGACGCACGGCCGGGCGGCCCCCCAGCGGGCTTGCGGCAACGCACAGGCCGTCGCGCTGTCGAGCACCAGCCGCCAGCGCCCCGGCGGCAGCGCAAACGGCATCGGTTCGGAGGCGGCATGAAACAGCAGCAACCAGCGCTCGCCCGGCGCCAGGCCCCCACCCACGACTTCATCCGCCATCACTTCGTCCGCCACCTCGATCAGACAGGCCAGGCTGCGGGACTGCGGGTCTTCCCAATCGGCCGGCGTCGGCGCACTGCCGTCCGGATTGCGCCAGCTGATGTCCGGCGCCCCGGCAGCGGTACTCGCACGGCCCGTGAACCAGCGGGCATGGCGCCAGGCCGCGTGGGCATGGCGCAGGTGGATCAGGCCCGCCACAAAATCGGTCAGGCCGGTGTCAGCGCCGGGCCAGTCCAGCCAGCCCGTCTCGTTGTCCTGGCAATAGGCATTGTTGTTGCCGTGCTGGGATTGCCCGAACTCATCGCCGGCCAGCAACTGCGGAATCCCCTGGGCGCAAAACAGCGTGGCCAGCAGGGCGCGCCGCCACTGCCCGCGCAGCGCCTGCACCGCTTCATCCGGCGTCGGCCCCTCCACCCCGGCGTTGGCGCTGAGGTTGTTGTGGTGTCCGTCGCGATTGTGTTCGCCGTTGGCCAGGTTGTGCTTGTGACGGTAGGACGTCAGATCGGCCAGCGTCATCCCGTCGTGCGCCGTGACCAGATTGATGCTCGACAAGGGGCCGCGCCCGTCATGCTCGAAGCGGTCGCTGGAGCCCGTCAGCCGACGCGCCAGCTCGCCGCGCGTGCAGTCAAAGCCCAGCCAGAAAGCCCGGCTGGTATCACGAAAACGGTCGTTCCACTCGTGCCAGCCCGCGGGAAATCGTCCCAGCTGGTAAGCACCCGGCCCGAAGTCCCAGGGTTCGGCGATCAGCTTGACCCCGGCCAGCACCGGGTCTTGCGCGATGGCCGCCAGCAGGCCGGACATCGGGTGAAAATGCCACTGCAGCAGCGGGTCACGCCCCAGGGCCGTGGCCAGGTCGAAGCGAAACCCATCCACCCCGAAGGCCTGCACCCACCAGCGCAGGCTGTCCATCACCAGTTGCAAGGCACAGGGCTGCGCCAGATCGAGGCTGTTGCCGCAGCCGCTGAAATTGAGATACTGGCCGGCCCGGTCATGCGCATACCAGCTGGCGTTGTCCAGACCGCGCCAGCTTAAAGTGGGCCCGAAGGTGTCGCTCTCCGCGCTGTGGTTGAACACCACGTCCAGCACCACCTCCAGACCGTGCCGGTGCAACTGGTCCACCATGTGCCGGAATTCGGCGCGCGCATCGGGGTAGTGGCCACTGGCGTAGCGGGGCTCCGGAATAAAGTAGCCCAGCGTGTTGTAACCCCAATAGTTGCGCAACCCTTTTTCAAGCAGGTGCGCCTCGGGGATGTGCAGCTGCACCGGCAGCAGGCACAACGTCGTGATGCCCAGCCGCTGGTAGTGCGCCAGCAAAGGGGCGCTGACCAGACCGGCATAGCAGCCCCTGAGCGCGGCCGGCACGTCCGGGTGGCGTTGTGTCAGGCCCTTGACGTGTGCCTCATACAGCACCGTTTGTGCCAGCGCCACCTGGGGCCGCGCGGCAACGGCGGCACCGGCTTGCAACTCCGCCGCCAGGTCCAGCACCCGGGCTTTGGGGATGCGGGCTGCGTTGTCCCCGGCATCTGGCAAGGCGTCCAGCACCGTGGCATGCTTTGTCGGCTGCCCCGCATAGTCGCGCTCCAGCGACAGGTAGTGCGTCTCCCCCACGATGTCTCGTGCAAAGGGGTCAAGCAACAGTTTGGCCGGGTTGAAGCGCAGCCCGCGCAGGGGCTGGTACGGCCCGTGTGCGCGCAGCCCGTACAACTGCCCGACGCCCAGCCCGGCGACGAAGCCGTGCCATACGCCGTTGCTGCACAACGGCAAGGTGACCCGTCCCGTCTCCCGGCTGCCCTGCGCGTCGTACAGACAGACTTCGATGCGCTGCGCATGGCGCGAATAAACCGCGAAGTTCACGCCCTCGCGTCCGTGCCGGGTGATGGCGCTGGCGCCCATGGGCCAGGCCCGCCCCGGCGCGCACGGCAACACGGACACGGGCACGCCAGCCGGGCTCATGCGGCCGCCCCCGGCTCCAGCCAGCGCACGCCCAGCGGCGGCAAGCTCAACACCACGGAATCCGCATGGCCCTGCCACGCCACCGGCTCGCTCACCAGATCACCGTCCTGGCCCACGCCGCTGCCGCCGTAACACGCCAGGTCGGTGTTGAGCACGTCTTTCCAGACGCCCGCTTGCGGCACACCCAGGCGGTAGCCGTGCCGCACCACGGGCGTCAGGTTGCAGACCACCACCATCTGCTCGGCGCTGGCATGGCCGTGGCGCACAAAGCTGAACACCGACTGCGCCCGGTCCCATACGTCAACCCAACTGAATCCGCCGGGCTCGTCATCGCGCGCGTGGAGGGCGGGACGGCTGCGGTAAACGAGATTGAGATCACGCACCAGCCGCTGCACACCGGCGTGGCCTGGATCGTCCAGCACGCCCCAGTCGAGTTCGCCGTCGTGATGCCACTCGCCCACCTGCGCCAACTCGCTGCCCATGAACAACAGCTTGCGCCCGGGGTGGGCGTACATCAGCGCGTACAGGGCGCGCAGATTGGCCCGCTTCTGCCAGGGGTCGCCCCACATCCTGCCGTACAGCGAATTTTTGCCATGCACCACTTCATCGTGCGACAGCGGCAGCACAAAATGTTCGCTGTAGGCGTACATCATGGCAAAGCTGATGCGGTCATGGTGATGCGGCCGATAGACCGGATCGAGCGCGAAATAAGCCAGGGTGTCGTGCATCCAGCCCAGATTCCACTTGTAGTGGAAACCCAGCCCGTCCGCCCAGGGTGGCGCCGTCACACCGGGGAAGGCGGTGGACTCCTCGGCCAGCGTGATCGCGCCGGGGGCCTCCAGACCGAGCACGCGGTTGACTTCACGCAGAAAGTCGATCGCCTCATAGTTTTCGCGCCCGCCATCCCGGTTGGGAATCCACTCCCCTTCGGGGCGGCTGTAATCGCGGTACAGCATGGACGCCACCGCGTCGACGCGCAAGCCGTCAAGCCCGTAGCGCTCCACCCAGAACAGCGCGTTGCCAACCAGAAAATTGCGCACTTCATGGCGGCCGTAGTTGTAAATCAGCGTGTTCCAGTCGCGGTGAAAACCCTCACGCGGGTCGGCGTGTTCAAACTGCGCCGTGCCATCAAAGCGGGCCAGGGCATGGGCATCGGCGGGGAAATGGGCCGGCACCCAGTCAAGCAGCACCTGCAGGCCCGCGGCATGGGCGGCCGCAACAAAGTCGCGAAAAGTCTCGGGCGGGCCATAACGGGCGCTTGGCGCGTACAAGCCGGTGGGCTGGTAGCCCCACGAACCATAAAACGGATGCTCGCTCACCGGCATGAGTTCGAGGTGGGTGAACCCCATGTCCACGACGTAGGGCAGCAGGGTCCGGGCCAAATAGTCCCAGTCCGGCAACTGGCCACCGGGGCGGCGCCACGAACCCGCATGCACTTCGTAAATGGCCATGGGCGCATCCAGGGCGTTGGCACGGGCTCGTTGCTGCGGCGGCACCGGCGCGGGCAGCGCCATCACCACGCAGGCCTGGCCGCCACCGCGCTCGGTACGCAGGGCGTAGGGGTCGGCTTTGAGAACCTCCTGGCCATTGGCCCCGCGCACGGCGAACTTGTACAGCGCGCCCGGGGCAACGCCCGGCACAAAAACCTCCCAGACGCCGCAAGCGGCGTGGCGGCGCATCACGTGCGCTTGCGCGTCCCAGTGATTGAAGTCACCGGCCACGGACACCCTTTGGGCGTTCGGTGCCCAGACGGCGAACGCCGTCCCCGCCACGCCGCCTTGGGTGCAGGGATGCGCGCCCAGTTTTTCCCAGGGCCGCAAATGGCGCCCTTCAGCCAGCAGCCAGACATCGGCTTCGCCCAGCCATGCGGCGTGACCTTGGGGAGCTTCCAGATGCGGCGACATGGCACTGCAAAGGAGAGGGCGCTACGCGCCCGATGCGACGCTAGGGCTGCTTGACTCTGGCCGCCAGCCACACCAGCAGCAGCACCGGCACGCCCAGCAGGGCCGTTGCGACAAAGAAATACTGATAACCAAAAACGTCAACATAGCGGCCCGAGTAGCCCGCCAGGAATTTGGGGGCCAATAACATCATGGAGCTGAATATCGCGTATTGGGTGGCCGAGTAGTTGATGTTTGTCAAACTCGACAGATAGGCAATGAATGCCGCCGAGGCAATGCCACTGGAAAGATTGTCCGCCGCAATCACAAAAATGAGCGCCGTCACGTCATGTCCCCGCGTACCCAGCCAGGCAAACAGCAGATTGCTGGCGGCGCTCAACACCGCACCCAGCATCAGCACCCGCATCACGCCCAGTCGCATGGACAGCACGCCACCGACAAAGGCGCCGGCCAGGGTCATGATGACACCGTAAATTTTGGTCACGGCCGCCACTTCGTCTTTGGTGTAGCCCATGTCGACGTAAAACGGGTTGGCCATGATGCCCATTACCACGTCGCTGATGCGGTACACGGCAATCAGGGCCAGAATCAGCATGGCCTGCGTGCCATAACGATGCAGGAAATCGGCAAACGGCTCGATCAAGGCGCTTTGCAGCCATTCGGCGGCATTTTTCGCAGGCGTTGTCAAACGATGAACCGGCTCGGGCGACAGCAACACCGTCAGCACGCCCGTCAGCATGCTGGCCGCCATCACCAGGTAAGCGGTTTGCCAGGCGCCGTGCTGGTACGCTGCAACACCCGCCACCTCGGCGCGGGCGGCTATCCACAACACGCCGGCCCCGGCCCAGATCATGGCCAGGCGGTAGCCCGTCTGGTAAGCCGCAGCGAGCGCCGCCTGGCGTTCAGCGGCGGCCGATTCAATGCGAAACGCGTCCAGGGCGATGTCTTGCGTAGCCGAGCCAAAGGCCACGGCCAGGGCACCCCAGACCACGGGTTGCAGCGCGCGCTGCGGGTCATTGAACGACATGACAACCAGGCCGGCCATCACGGCCAGTTGCGCCAGCAGCAGCCAGCTGCGCCGACGACCGAGCCAAGGCGTCAGCAGCGGAATGGACAAACGATCCACCAGCGGTGCCCACACCCATTTGAAGGCGTAGGCCAGACCGACCCAGCTCAGGTAGCCAATGGTGGTGCGGTCAATGCCGGCTTCGCGCAACCAGAAGCTCAAGGTGCCCAGCACCAGCAGCAGGGGCAACCCGGCAGAGAACCCCAGCAGCAACATGCGCAGCGTGGACGGCTCCAGATAAACCTTGAAAGTGGTGAGCCAGGAGGGCTTGATTCGGGGGGCGTCGCAGGCACTTGGTGTCATGCGGGGAATAATACGCGCTGCCCTGTGCAACTTTTGAAACCGAGTATGAATATCGTCACCCCTTTTACCCGGCGCCTGGCGCATCAACTGGCCCTGCGCGGCATGGCGCTGTGCCTGCTGCTGTCACCCGTGGCCTGGCCAGCCGCCATGGCGCGCGATGGTGTTGACGTGGGCACCAACTCGGCATTCAGCAGGCTGGTCCCGGCGGACGACGTGGAGCACGCTGCCACCCAGCAATATGCCCAACTGCTGCAGCAGGCCGCCCAGAAAAACGCGCTGGGGGGCAATGACCATCCGCAAGTGCGGCGCCTGCGCGCCATTGCCGGCAGGATCATTCCCCTTGCCACCGCATGGAACCCGCGCGCCCGCGGCTGGCGCTGGGAAGTCAACCTGATCGGCAGCCGGCAGATCAACGCGTTTTGCATGCCCGGCGGAAAAATTGCGTTCTACAGCGGCATTCTGGAACAGCTCCGGCTGACGGATGACGAAGTCGCCATGGTGATGGGTCACGAGATTGCCCATGCCCTGCGCGAGCACGCCCGCGAACGCATGGGCAAAAATGCCGTCACCGGCATCGGCGCCAGCCTGTTGAGCCAGGTTCTCGGCCTGGGCCAGGTCGGGCAAACGGTCACCCACTACGGCGCCCAGTTGCTCACGCTGGAGTTCAGCCGCAAGGACGAATCCGAAGCCGACCTGGTCGGCATGGAACTGGCCGCCCGCGCCGGCTACGACCCCCGGGCCGGCATCACCCTGTGGCAAAAAATGGGGGCCGCCAGCAAGGAGGCACCACCGCAGTGGCTGTCGACCCACCCGTCGGGCAATTCCCGCATCGCCGACATTGAGGCCAATCTGCCCAAAGTGATGCCGCTGTACGAACGCGCCAAACGAAGCTGAGACGGGGTCATCGACAGCCCGCCCCATGCGCCGGCATCAGGTGCCGCCGACGTACGGGTTGCTCCGGCGTTCGCGCCCGAACGTGCTCTCCGGCCCGTGACCGGGTATGAATACCGTGTCATCCCCCATGGGCCACAGACGCTGCGTGATGCTGGCGATGAGTGTGTCATGGTCACCCTGCGGAAAATCCGTGCGGCCAATCGAGCCGGCAAACAGCACGTCGCCCACGAAGGCCCGGCCGATCGCGGGTGCGTGAAACACCACGTGGCCGGGTGTGTGGCCGGGTGTGTGGCGCACATTCAAGGTGCAGTGCCCGATGCTCACCGTATCGCCGTCGAACAACCAGCGCGTCGGCGTGAAGGCCTTGGCCGGCGCAAAGCCAAAGCGCGTGCTTTGTTCGGGCAGTCCATCAATCCAGAACTGGTCGCCCGGATGCGGGCCGATGATGGGCAAACCCAGGCGCTCCGCCAGTTCGGCGGTGCCTCCGGCATGGTCGATGTGGGCATGGGTCAGCCAGATCTGCTCCAGCGTCAGCCCCAGGCGCTTGACCGCGTCAAGCAGCAGGTCCAGATCGCCGCCGGGGTCGATCACGGCGGCTTTCATGGTCTCGTCGCACCAGAGAATGGAACAATTCTGCTGGAAGGGGGTCACCGGAATGGTCAGGTAGCGGAGCATATGCAAGCCTTGGCGTTTCTAAAAAGTGATTCGAAAAAGTCATGTCCTGAACCCGAATGGTACGCATGCAGGGTTCGTGCGCGTGGAGCATAAGCTTTTCTCCCCCCGGGCCGCCAGATTCAGCGGCGCCCGTTGACGCCTCCGGTGTGATGACCCTGTTGCCCCCCATTTGGGGGATCGACTGTCAACGGCTTTACGGTTACGCTCAGTTACATTCCTGCGGCCCGGCTGGCGAGCTGTGCGTTGGGATCAGGCCAGCCCAAGCACGTTTTGCCCCGGAAATTCTGATGACATCCACGATGAGTCTTGTTGACATCGCCCGCCGACGGCAAGCTCTTCGGTGGGTGGGCGCGCTGACGCTGGTTTATGCTTTGCTGTGGTTTCTGGCGTGGCGCGGCATCAATGTGCATGTTGATCATTACCTGCCGCTTCATACGACGATGGAAACCGCCGCCATCATCATCGCCATGCTGGCCTTTGGCATTGCCTGGAATGCCTATGCTCAGGAACGTCCGGGCAATATCGTGCTCATGGGCGCCGCACTGTTTGGCACCGGCCTGCTGGACTTTGTACACATGCTCTCCTATGCCGGCATGCCGG
>DIVK01000089.1:0-417 GCA_002422455.1 Rhodoferax sp. UBA6134 | reverse complement strand
TGCCTGCGACCTCTTCGCCGCCGCCGCCATCGCTGCCCTGTCCGAACTCTGTTTCACGCTTTATTCATCCGTCACAGACCTGTTCAATGCAGCGGGGCACGTCTACAAGGCGGGCAGTTATTACTTCATTTACCGTGCCGTTTTCATGGACAGCGTGAGCCAGCCCTTCCGGGCTCTGCATGCGGCGCTGGGCAACGAGAAAATCCGGGCGGCCGAGCAGTACGCTTTTGTACGCACACTGGACCTGCTCGAAGAGGCGGTGCTTGAACTGGACCGCCGGGGCCGGGTGATCAGCGCCAACAGTGGTTGGTGGTTGCTGGTGGGCACGCCGCCGTCGGCCCATTCCAGTTTTCTGGAAATGGTGCATGAGGATGATCGCAACGCTTTTGAGATGCATCTGATCGGGCTGGTATCGGG
>DIVK01000005.1:5682-6531 GCA_002422455.1 Rhodoferax sp. UBA6134 | reverse complement strand
GGCATGGGAGCGGCCATGGCTTACCTGCAGGTCACCGCCTTAGGCAAGGTTGGGGAGCCCGAAGGCCGCACCGTGTTTCACTTTGCCTTCAGCATCGCCCTGGCCGGGCTGGTGGGAGTGCTGTGGGACGGCTTCACACCCTGGGCCGGGGTGAGCTGGCAGGCGGCGGCCTGGCTGATTCCGATCGGCGTGCTGGCGTCACTCGGTCAATGGGCCATGACGCGCGCCTTCAGCCGCGGCGCCACACTGCTGGTGGCCAACCTGCAGTACGCCGGCATTGTGTTTGCCGCCTTTTACAGCCTGTTCCTGTTTGGCGACCAGATCACCCTGCTCGGCTGGGCCGGCATGGCGCTGATTGTGGCCAGCGGCATTGCCGGCACCGTGCTGCGCAACCGCGCCCTGCCCGATATGCCCGCTGAAGAACACTGAAAAACCGAGGAGTTCCCATGTACACCACCCTGATTTCTGTCCCCCAATTACAAACGTTGATGGCCGGTGGCCAGCCGCTGATGGTGTTTGACTGCAGTTTTGAGCTGGTGAAGCCTGCCGGCGGCGACGCGCAATACCTGGAGCAGCACATCACCGGTGCTGTGCGCGCCGACATCGACCGCCACCTGAGCGCCAAGGGCGCACCCGATGCGGCCAGTGGTGGCCGCCACCCGCTGCCCGCGCGCGAGGCCTTTGCCGACTGGCTCGGCAGCGTCGGCTTGGCGCCCGACATGCAGGTGGTGGTGTACGACCGCCAGGGCGCCAATTACTGCGGCCGGCTGTGGTGGATGCTGAAATGGCTAGGCCATGAAGCGGTGGCGGTGCTCGACGGCGGCCTGCAGGCCTGGGTGGCGGCAGGGG
>DIVK01000005.1:2323-5578 GCA_002422455.1 Rhodoferax sp. UBA6134 | reverse complement strand
CTCAGGGCCGAATTTGACGCCTTGCTGGCGGGTCGCGACCCGGCGACTGTGGTGCACCACTGCGGCAGCGGCGTAAGTGCACTGCCCAACCTGATCGCCATGGAAGTGGCCGGCCTGGGCCGCGCCGCGCTGTATGCCGGCAGCTGGAGCGAATGGTGCAGTGACGCCAGCAGGCCCGTGGCGCAGGGTTAGTCATTGTGGGTGCGGCGCCCTGTGGGAGCGGTTCCCTGTGGGAGCGGNNGAGGCGGGCCTCCCACAAAGACAGACTCCCACAAAGTCACTTGCTCAGTATTCAGGCTACCCCATGGGCCTTGAACCAGGCCAACGCGCGCTTGAAACCGTCTTCGGCGGCGTCCTTGCGGTAGCTCGGGCGGTAGTCGGCGTGGAAGGCGTGCGGCGCGTCCTTGTACAGCACAAATTCTGAGGCTTGGGCGGCGGTGTTGCCCTTGGCTGCCGCCATGGCATCCTTCATCTGGTTGACCGTGGTCAGCGGAATGCCACCGTCCTGGCCACCGTACAAACCCAGCACCGGGGCCTTCAGATCAGCCGCCAGGTCCAGCGGGTGCTTGGGGGTAAGCGCGGTGGCGTTGCCCACCAGCCGGCCATACCAGGCGACACCGGCCTTGACGTTTTTGCTTTGTGCTGCATACAGCCAGGTGATGCGGCCACCCCAGCAAAAGCCGGTGATCGCCACTTTTTTCAGGTTACCGCCGTTGGCACCAGCCCAGGCCACAGCGCCATCGAGGTCCTTCATGACTTGGGCGTCAGGCACTTTGGAGACCACTTCAGCCATCAGTTTGGCCATTTCGCCATAGCTGCTGGGGTCGCCCTGGCGGGCGAACAGCTCGGGCGCAATGGCCAGGTAACCGGCCTTGGCAAAGCGGCGGCAGGTGTCGGCAATGTACTCATGCACACCCAAAATTTCCTGGATCACCAGCACCACCGGCAGGTTTTTTTTGCCTTCGGGCGCCGCATAAAAAAACGGCACCGCAAAACCATCCACAGTGAAAGTCGACTCGCCCGAGGTCAAACCGTCACTGGAAGTTTTGATCGCGGTCTGCGCCATGATCGGCATCGCGGTGGCGGCATAACCCACACCCAGAGCCACTTTCAGGGCAGTGCGGCGGCTGGCACCGTTCACCGTAGATTGGCCGGGCAGCAAGGCGTCGAAGTCTTTGGTTTGATCCGCGGTCAGCATGAAGGTCTCCATGAATTAAATAAGTTTGAGCTTAATTGCTAAATCCATGGCGGGTCGATCAAGAGACCGTAAATCCTCACAAACCGCACAGGTGTTAGGCGGTGCCCTTGCGCTATGATTTGCCGCAATGCCAAAAGCCACGGTGATCCCGTGACTTTTGGCAGCAAAACGTGGCCTAAGTGCTTTACCCGATGCACATCCGGCTGCTTTCCACGTATTCTTTGATGGATCACAAGTCCGCCAGGAGATCAACTTCATGCCACAGCGCAAACCTTTGCACCTGCACGTGCCTGAGCCCACCGGGCGTCCCGGCCACGACACCGACTTTTCCTACCTCCCCCTGTCGGCTGCTGGCGCCAAACGCCGCCCGCCGGTCGATGTGGCGGCGGCCCAGACCAACGACCTCGCGTTTGCGCTGATCCGCGTGCTCGACGACAGTGGCAAAGCGGTCGGCCCCTGGGCACCGCAAATGGACGCGGCCTTGCTGCAACGCGGCCTGCGCGCCATGCTGCTGACCCGCGCTTTCGATGCCCGCATGCTGATTGCCCAGCGGCAGAAAAAGATGTCGTTTTACATGCAGTGTCTGGGCGAAGAAGCCATTGCCTGCGCCCACGCGCTGGCGATTGGCGACGGCGACATGTGTTTCCCCACCTACCGCCAGCAGGGCCTGCTGCTGGCGCGCGAAGACAACAACATGGTGGACATGATCTGCCAGCTCTACAGCAATGCGCGCGACCCGATGAAAGGGCGGCAACTGCCGGTGATGTATTCGAGCAAGAAGCAGGGTTTCTTCTCGATTTCGGGCAACCTCGCCACGCAAGTCATTCAGGGCGTCGGCTGGGCCATGGCCAGCGCCATCAAGGGCGACGACAAGGTGGCCTCGGTCTGGATTGGCGACGGCGCCACCGCCGAGGCCGACTTTCACACCGCACTGACCTTCGCCCACGTCTACCGGGCGCCGGTCATCATCAACGTGGTCAACAACCAGTGGGCCATTTCCACCTTCCAGGCCATTGCCGGCGGCGAAGGCACCACCTTTGCCGCACGGGGTGCGGGCTGCGGCATTGCGTCCTTGCGTGTCGACGGCAACGATTTTCTGGCGGTCTATGCCGCGTCGAAATGGGCACTGGAGCGCGCCCGCTCCAGCTTTGGTCCGACCCTGATCGAGTGGGTGACTTACCGTGCCGGGCCGCATTCGACCAGCGACGACCCGAGCAAATACCGGCCCGCCAATGACGCCGCGCGCTTTCCGCTGGGCGACCCGATCGAGCGCCTTAAAAAACACCTGATCAGCCTGGGCGCCTGGTCCGACGTAGAACACGAAGTCACCAAAAAAGAGTTGGAGGCACAAGTGGCCGCCGCACAAAAGGAAGCTGAAAAATTCGGAACGCTGGCCGACGCCCATGCCCAGAGTGTGGACAGCATGTTCGAGGACGTTTTTGAGCAGATGCCGGCGCACCTCGTGCAGCAACGACAAGAACTGCAACGCGGACAGGGAGCCTGATCATGAGCGACACCAACACCCTGAATACGACACCCATGACGATGATCCAGGCGCTGCGCTCGGCGATGGACGTGATGCTGACGCGTGACCCCAACGTGGTGGTCTATGGCCAGGACGTGGGCTACTTTGGCGGCGTCTTCCGCTGCACCGAGGGTCTGCAACAAAAACATGGCAAACAACGCGTGTTCGACGCGCCCATTTCCGAAGGCGGCATTGTCGGCACGGCGGTCGGCATGGGCGCTTACGGCCTGCGCCCGGTGGTCGAGATCCAGTTTGCCGACTATGTCTACCCGGCCACCGATCAGATCGTGTCGGAGGCGGCGCGCCTGCGCTACCGCTCGGCGGGCGACTTCACCTGCCCCATCACCATCCGTATGCCTTGTGGCGGCGGCATTTATGGTGGTCAGACGCACAGCCAAAGCCCAGAGGCCATGTTCACCCAGGTCTGCGGCCTGCGCACCGTGATGCCGTCCAACCCCTATGACGCCAAGGGCCTGCTGATCGCGTCCATCGAAAACAACGACCCTGTGATTTTTCTGGAACCCAAACGGCT
>DIVK01000005.1:0-2248 GCA_002422455.1 Rhodoferax sp. UBA6134 | reverse complement strand
TCATCGACCTGCGCAGCCTGTGGCCGCTGGACCTCGACACCCTGGTGGCCTCGGTCAAGAAAACCGGCCGCTGCGTCATCGTGCACGAAGCCACACGCACCAACGGCCTGGGTGCGGAGCTCAGCGCCCTCATCCAGGAGCATTGCTTCTACCAGCTCGAAGCCCCCATCGAGCGTGTGACCGGGTGGGACACGCCCTACCCGCACGCGCAGGAGTGGTCGTATTTTCCGGGACCAGCGCGCCTGGGTGCCGCCCTGCAACGCGTGATGGAGGCCTGACATGACGATTCAAAGCATCAAGATGCCCGACATCGGTGAAGGCATTGCCGAGGTCGAACTGGTGGCCTGGCATGTGCAGGTGGGCGATACCGTGGCGGAAGACCAGATTTTGGCGGACGTGATGACCGACAAAGCCACGGTGGAGATTCCATCGCATGTGGCCGGTGTTGTGCTGTCGCTCGACGCGGCGGTGGGCCAGGTCGTGCCCGTGGGCACCGAGATCATTCACATTGAGGTGGTGGGATCCATCAACCATGAATTACCACGGCTCGAGGCCCCCAATGCGGTCCCCGCTTTCAGGACTTCTGTAGGGTCGACTTCAGTCGACCATGGCGGGTTGAAACCCGCCCTACAAGATTCAAAGGCAGCACCCACACCATCCGGACTAAAACCCATCGCCGCCCCGGCCGTGCGGCACCGTGCCTGGGAACTGGGCATTGAACTGGCCAGCGTCAAGGGCACCGGCCCGGCCGGGCGCATCACGCAGGCGGATCTGGACGCGCACGCGCAGCACGGCGGCGCGAGCCCAGGCAAGGCAGCCGGCGACCCGCGCTATGCGCAAGGCACGGCGGAAGAAGCCATTCCCGTGATCGGCCTGCGCCGCAAGATTGCGCAAAAGATGCAGGAAGCCAAGCGCCGCATTCCGCACTTTACTTACGTCGAGGAAATCGATGTCACCGAGCTCGAAGACCTGCGCGCACGCCTGAACGCCCAGTACGCTGCCAGCCGCGGCAAACTCACCTTGCTGCCGTTCCTGATCCGCGCCATCGTGCTGGCGGTACGCGAGCACCCCGAGGTCAACGCGCGTTATGACGACGAAGCCGCTGTGGTGACGCGTTTTTCCGCCGTGCATCTGGGTCTGGCGACACAAACCAGCGGCGGCCTGATGGTGCCGGTGATCCGGCATGCCGAGACCCTCGATTTATGGGCCTGCGCCGCTGAGATCCTGCGCCTGGCCGAAGCCGCCCGCAACGGCAAAGCCACACGCGAGGAACTGAGCGGCTCGACCATCACCGTCACCAGTCTGGGGCCGCTGGCGGGCATTGCGCACACCCCCGTGATCAACCACCCCGAGGTCGCCATCATCGGTCCGAACCGCATTGTCGAGCGGCCGATGATCAAGGGCGGCCTGGTGGTGGCGCGCAAGATGATGAACGTCTCGAGTTCGTTTGACCACCGGGTGGTCGACGGCATGAACGCGGCTGAGTTCATCCAGCGAATTCGCGGCTATCTGGAATGCCCGGGGACCTTGTTGCTGGCTTAAGTCGGCGCGGATGGATTCCCGGATTACGCTGCGCTTCATCCGGGCTACAGACTTGCGCGGACTCGTAGCCCGGATGCCAATCCGGGAAGTTCGTGACTGTGGCACCATCTGCCTCATTCCTTTCACCACGGACTGCCGACGCCACCCATGAGCCAACAGACCACCCACCCGACCCTTGCCGACGTCTCGCTGGACGACAAGTACGTCAACACCAAGGGCCAGGCCTTCATGAGCGGCATGCAGGCGCTGGTGCGCTTGCCCCTGACCCTGCACGAGCGCGGCGCGCGCGCGGGCAAAAAACTGGGCGGCTACATTTCAGGCTACCGCGGCTCACCGGTCGGCACCTACGACATGGCGCTGTGGGCGGCCGAGGCCCATCTGGCCGCGCGCGACATCACGTTCCAGGCGGGTGTCAACGAGGAACTGGCTGCCACCGCCGTCTGGGGCAGCCAGCAAGTGCATTTGCTCGGTGACACGGCCTTTGATGGCGTTTTTGGGCTCTGGTACGGCAAGGCGCCGGGGGTGGACCGCAGCATCGACGTGCTGCGCCATGCCAACCAGGCGGGCAGTTCACCCCACGGAGGCGTGCTGGCCATTGCGGGGGATGACCCCAATGCGGTGTCGAGCACCG
Source organism: Rhodoferax sp. UBA6134 (assembly GCA_002422455.1). Classification (GTDB taxonomy): domain Bacteria; phylum Pseudomonadota; class Gammaproteobacteria; order Burkholderiales; family Burkholderiaceae_C; genus Rhodoferax. Next base: position 75 of record DIVK01000005.1, on the reverse strand, counting down.
TGACCGGCTGCTCGGATTACGACTTTGTCTCGGTCGGCATGCCGGTGCTTTACCCGGCCAGCGTGCAGGACATGC
>DIVK01000027.1:4751-11991 GCA_002422455.1 Rhodoferax sp. UBA6134 | reverse complement strand
CCTACGATGCGCAGCGGGGCGAACCCCGTGGTTCGAGGTCGCGCAAGGCAGACGCCGGGGCGCTGAACCTCGGTGCCTGCGTGGATTGCACTCTGTGCGTTCAGGTCTGTCCCACCGGCATCGACATCCGCAAAGGCCTGCAGTACGAGTGCATTGGCTGTGGCGCTTGCGCCGATGTGTGCGATACCGTGATGGACAAGATGGGTTATGCCCGGGGGCTGGTCAAGTACACCACCGAAAATGCCGTGAGCCGGCACTGGAGCCGGGCGCAGACCTGGCGCCACGTGCTCAGGCCCCGCGTTCTGGTCTATGCGTCGATTTTGGGGACCATCGTTATCGCCATGCTGGTCAGCCTGTCGCTGCGCACGCCATTCAAGGTTGATGTGGTGCGGGACCGGGGCGTCATGGCGCGTATCGTGCCGGGGGGCAAGATCGAAAATGTTTACCGGCTGCAGGTCATGAACGCCACCGAGTCGGCGCAGCGCTACCGAATCACCGCGACTGGCCTGCCCGGTTTGCAGGTGGCTTCCGACGACACGGTGCAGGTGGAAGCCACCCAGTCACGTTGGGTTGCAGTGCGGGTGCAGGCCCCGTTTGATGCGGCGGCGCCAGGTTCCCACGCGATTCAGTTTGAAATTGACTCGCTGGACGCGCCGGGGCATTTGGTGGAAAAATCGGCGTTTCTGGTTCCGCGATAAGGATTGACCATGCAAAACAATACTCTTGGCTCGCCCGCTCCCTGGTGGCGGTTCGGACACGTCTGGCTGGTACTGGCAGGGCCCGCCATCGTGGTTATCGCCAGTTTCATCACTCTGTACCTTGCGGTGACGCGACCGGACCCGGTGGTTACCGAAGACTATTACCGCAAGGGGATTGAGATCAACAAGACCCTGGGTCAGGGCGACCGAGACGACCAGGCTGCCAGTCTGGCGCCGGCCCTGCTGGCGCGCAACCATGCAGCAACCGGCGTTGTGCCGCCCCCCCGGGCTCCCGGCAAGCCCTGAGTCCGGTGGACCTCAACTTTCAGGGCGCACGAGCATGTTCATACAGCGAATGATGTGGATTGTGTGGCCCGCCTTTCTGGTGGCCTGCGTCCTTGAGGCACTGGTCTTTGCAATGCTTGATCCGCAAGACCTGCACTGGTTGGGTCAACCCATAGGGATGTCGCGGCTGGGCGTCTACAGCGTGGCCTTTTTTTTATTCTGGGTCATGGCCATGGTGTCCAGCGGACTGACGATCCTGCTGTCGATGTCTTCTTCCGAAGTTAATCGCGACCCCGGCGGGCATCCGCAGGCGCGTCCCTAGTCGCGTTCCTGCCGGACCGGCAACAGTGCCGGGTCTGCGTCAAGTGCAGGCTTTTGGGTTGACGATGTCCCTCAGCGCGTCCGTATCGAGAAGACGGATGTGGCGCTGCTTGACTTCCACGATGCCATCTTCCACAAAGCGTGAAAAGGTACGGCTCACGGTCTCAAGCTTCAATCCCAGAAAGCTGCCGATTTCTTCACGGGTCATGCGCAGCACCAGCTCCGACTGGGAGAATCCCCGCGCGTGCAGGCGCTGCACCAGATTCAACAGGAAGGTGGCCAGGCGCTCCTCGGCCCGCATGCTGCCGAGCAACAGCATCACGCCGTGTTCCCGCACGATCTCCCGGCTCATGATCTTGTGAACGTGGCGTTGCAGGGCGCTCACCTCCCGGGACAGTTCTTCAATCCGGTCAAACGGCATGACGCAGACCTCGGCGTCTTCCAGTGCGACTGCATCACAAGTGTGATAGTCGTTCACAATGCCATCCAGACCCATGATTTCGCCGGCCATCTGAAACCCGGTGACCTGATCCCGGCCATCTTCCGACGTCACCCGGGTTTTGAAGAATCCGGTGCGAATGGCATACAGGCTGTTGAACTTGTCGCCATTGTGAAATAGTGCCGTGCCTCGTTTGACCGTGCGCCGGGCTCCGATCACGTGGTCAATGCGATCCAGCTCATCCCTGTTCAGGCCGATGGGCATGCACAGCTCCCGCAAGTTGCAGTTGGAGCAGGCGACTTTGATGGTTTGAGGGTTCATGCCGTTCATTTTGGCATCAATTCATGAACCTTCCTGTTGGGGGGATTTCCAAAACGTGGATTTTGTGCCGGTTGATTGAGATCAAGAAACAAACTTTCCTTTTAAGGCATATTCAGCATACCGCCTGAGGACTGTCCATGAATGCCGCTGTTGCCGCCCCCGCTTCCGAAGACTTGTTGCGCCGTTTCGACGTGCCTGGGCCGCGCTACACCTCCTACCCGACTGCGGATCGTTTTGTCGAGGCTTTTTCAGCCGACGATTACGTTCAGGCCCTGAAGCAGCGGCGCACCGGGGCCGCCGCCATGACGCTGCCCTTGTCCCTCTACGTTCACATCCCGTTTTGCGAATCCCTGTGCTACTACTGCGCCTGCAACAAGATCATCACCCGGCACCATGACCGGGCCGCGCCCTATTTGCGCTACCTGAGTCGCGAGGTGGACTTGCACACGGCGCACTTGGGCGTCGGGCAGACCGTGACGCAACTGCATTTGGGCGGAGGCTCCCCCACCTTCCTGTCGGACGATGAATTGCGCGAGCTGATGGCCATGTTGCGTCGCAACTTCGTTTTGGCGCCCGGTGGCGAATACTCGATCGAGATTGACCCGCGCACCATCGACGCCTCGCGGCTGGATACGCTGGCCGGCCTGGGGTTCAACCGGCTGAGCTTTGGCGTCCAGGATTTTGACCCGGCGGTGCAAAAAGCGGTGCATCGCGTGCAACCCGTGGAGCAGGTTTTTTCTTTGGTGGCGGCGGCGCGCCAGCGCCAGTTCGACTCCATCAATGTTGATCTCATCTATGGCCTGCCGCAGCAAAGCCCGGAGTCGTTCGACCGCACGCTGGAGCAGGTGATCGAGCTGCGGCCCGACCGCATTGCCCTGTACGCCTACGCCCATTTGCCGGAGCGCTTCAAGCCGCAGCGCAGGATTGCCGGCGCCGAGCTGCCCACCGGTGCGGCCAAGGTTGCCATGCTGTCGCGTTCGCTGGCCGCGTTCATGGGGGCCGGTTACGTCTACGTGGGGATGGACCATTTTGCGTTGCCCACCGACGCGCTGGCGGTTGCCAAGCGGCAGGGGCGGCTGCACCGCAATTTTCAGGGCTACAGCACCCAGCCCGATTGCGACCTGATCGGCCTGGGGGTGTCGTCCATCGGCCGCATCGGCGCCACCTACAGCCAGAATGCCAAGACGCTGGAGGAGTACTACGACTGTCTGGACCAGGGGCGTTTCCCTGTGGTGCGCGGCTTGGCGCTGTCGCGCGACGACCTGGTTCGCCGGGCCGTGATCATGGCCCTGATGTGCCAGGGGCAACTGTCGTTCGAGTCCATCGAGCTGGGCTATCTGGTGGACTTCCGGAAGTACTTTGCCGCGGAAATCGAGACCTTGCGCCAACTGGCCGATCAGGGCCTGGTCACGCTGGACGGCAGCGGCGTTCAGGTGACCGATACGGGCTGGTTTTTTGTCCGTGCCGTGGCCATGGTGTTTGACCGCTATTTGCAGACTGACCGCACGCGCGCCCGGTTTTCCAAGATCATCTAGCATCGCCGGATGCAATCTTCTCTCGCATTGACAGCGTTCCTGATGGGCGTGGTGGGCGGCCCGCACTGCGTCGCCATGTGCGGCGCGGCCTGTGCCGGTATCGGACAGGCGGCCGGCCCGCGCAAAATGTCAGCCATGTGGAGTTTTCAGGCGGGGCGGGTACTGGGCTATTCCGCGCTGGGCGCGCTGGCGGCGGCCTCCATGCAGGGCCTGGGCTGGCTGACGGTTCAGTCGGCCGCCCTGCGTCCGGTCTGGACGCTGTTTCATGTGGCCGCCTTTGTGCTTGGCATGCTGCTGCTGTGGCGGGCACGTCAGCCCGTCTGGCTGGAGCAGGCGGGCCGCAGCATCTGGTCGGGCGCGCGCGCGCTGGCGCAAGGGCGGGGCAGGGGGGCGCCACTGGTCATCGGGACGCTGTGGGCTTTTTTGCCCTGCGGCCTGCTCTACTCGGCCCTGCTGGTCGCGGCCCTGGCGGGCCGGGCGCTCGACGGCGCCGCCGTCATGGCCCTGTTCGCCCTGGGGACCAGCGTGTCCATGATGGCCGGACCCTGGCTTTGGCTGCGTTTGCGCGGCACAGGCTCCGGAGAGTGGGGTGTGCGCTTGGCCGGCCTGGCGCTGGCTGTCAGTTCCGCCTGGGCTTTGTGGATGGGCTTTGCCCACAATACCGCGCCGTGGTGCGTGACCCCCTGACGCGTCAGGGGGTCGGGCCGGGATAATCTCTCCCATGCCGAGTCTCAAACCCGTTCCCCCAGACCGCTGGAAGTTGTCCGTCGCGCCGATGCTCGACTGGACCGACCGCCATTGCCGTTATTTTCATCGGCTGCTCTCGCAGCATGCGCTGTTGTACACGGAAATGGTGACCACCGGGGCGCTGCTTCACGGCGATGTGGCGCGCCATTTGCGCTACAACGTGGAGGAACATCCGCTCGCGCTCCAGCTCGGCGGCAGCGAGCCGGCTGAGCTGGCGCGCTGCGCGGCTTTGGGTGAGCAGTGGGGTTATGACGAGATCAACCTGAACTGCGGCTGCCCGAGCGAGCGGGTGCGACGCGGCGCGTTTGGCGCCTGCCTGATGGCCGAGCCGCAGTTGGTGGCCGATTGCATCAAGGCCATGGTCGACGCGGTGCAAGTGCCCGTCACCGTCAAACACCGTATTGGTATCGACAGGGTGGAGCGTTACGACTTTGTGCGTGACTTCGTCGGCACGGTCAGTGCCGTCGGTTGCCGCACCTTCATCGTGCATGCCCGCAACGCCTGGCTCCAGGGCCTGAGCCCGAAAGAAAATCGCGAAGTGCCGCCGTTGCGCTACGAGTTGGCGTACCGGTTGAAACAAGATTTTCCAGCGCTTACCATCGTCGTCAATGGTGGCATCACCGCCACCGCGCAGGTGCGGGATCAACTGCAGCACGTTGACGGTGTCATGGTGGGCCGCGAGGCTTATCACAACCCTTGGTGGCTCAGCGAGTGGGATGCCACGTTCTACGGTGGCGCGAACCCTGAGTCCCATGTCGCTCGCCCTGAGCTTGTCGAAGGGCTTACCCGCGAGCAGGTCGAGGACCAGATGGTGGCCTACATGGAGCGCGAGGCGGCAGAGCACGGCACACTCTGGTATGCCATCGCCCGCCACATGCTGGGTCTGCGCCACGGCCTGCCGGGTGCGCGCCGCTGGCGCCAGGTCTGGAGTGATCACAAGCTCAAGGGCCTGCCGGCACGTGAAGTGATGGCCTTGGCCCACGGCGTCCAGCATGCCGCGGTCTGAGTCGCGCCACCGGCTGGCCTTGGCGCCGCTTTGGAGGCGATTGCGCCGTCGGCCATCAGAGGACGGGCAATGTATCATGACAGGGTGCTTCACGGGCTGTCAGGCGGCCCTGGCCCCGTCAAATCAACAGCTTCAGTAGCCCCAGCGATCCGTGCGTCTTAATTCAATCAAGTTATCAGGGTTCAAGTCTTTCGCCGAGCCGACCAATTTCATGCTGCCGGGACAGTTGGTCGGCGTGGTGGGACCCAATGGCTGTGGCAAATCCAACATCATGGACGCCGTGCGCTGGGTGCTGGGCGAGTCCAAGGCCTCGGAGCTGCGCGGTGAGTCGATGCAGGACGTCATCTTCAACGGCACCACGACCCGCAAACCGGCCAGCCGCGCCAGCGTGGAGCTGGTGTTCGACAATGCCGACCACCGCGCCGGCGGCCAGTGGAGCCAGTTCGGCGAGATTGCCGTCAAGCGCGTGCTCACGCGCGACGGCACCAGCAGCTACTTCATCAACAACCAGCCGGTGCGCCGCCGCGACGTGCAGGACGTCTTTCTAGGTACCGGCCTGGGGCCGCGCGCCTATGCCATCATCGGTCAGGGCACCATCAGCCGCATCATCGAAAGCAAGCCGGAAGAGCTGCGCCTGTTTCTGGAGGAGGCGGCCGGTGTTTCCAAGTACAAGGAGCGCCGGCGCGAAACCGAAAACCGCCTGTCGGACACGCGCGAAAACCTGACCCGGGTGGAAGACATCCTGCGCGAGCTCAATGCCAATCTGGACAAACTGGAGAAGCAGGCCGAAGTGGCCCGCAGGTACAACACGCTGTCGGCCGACGTCACGCTCAAGCAGCACCAGCTCTGGTTTCTCAAACGCGCCGAGTCCGAGGCGGAGCAGGCCAGGGTCAAGGCGGAGGCGCAGGGGGCGCTCAATGCGCTGGAGAGCCGCGTGGCCGACTTGCGCCACGTCGAGGCCGAACTGGAGACGGTGCGCCAGGCCCACTACGCGGCGGGCGACCAGGTAAACCAGGCGCAGGGCCTGCTGTACGAGGCCAGCACCGAGGTCGGCCGGCTCGAAGCCGAGATCCGTTTTGTGGTGGAAGGCCGCCAGCGCGTCGAGCAGCGCCTGCTCAGCCTCAAGGAGCAAACCGCCCAATGGGCCGCCCGCAAGGATGAGGCGCAGACCGAAATTGAAAACCTCGCGGAACTGGTACTGTTGGGCGAAGAAAAAACCGGTTTTCTGAGTGCCCAGGTGGAAGACCAGGCCCAGCAACTGCCCGATCTGGAAGACGCCCTGCGCCTGGCGCAAAAAGGCGCCAACGAGCAGCGTGCCAGCGTGGCCCAGGTGCAGCAGCAAATTCAGGTGCTGGCAGCCGACCAGCGCGGCATCGGGGAGCAGTCGCGCCAGCTCGGCAGCCGCCGGGAGCGCCTGAGCGCGGACCGCAACGCACTGGCCGCCCCCGACGAGGCCCGCCTGCTGAACCTGCAAAGCCAGCTGACCCAGGCGCAGGAGGCGGCCAGCGTGAACGAGGCCCGCCTGCACGAGCTGCAGGGCACCGTGCCGCAGCTCGACGAAACCCGGCGCCAGCAGCAACAGGCGGTCAATGCCGAATCGGCTCGCCAGGCGGATTTGTCGGCCCGCATGGAGGCGCTCAAGGCCTTGCAGGAAAAGGTCAGGACCGACGGCAAGCTGCAGCCCTGGCTGGCCAGGCACGGGCTGGACAGTTTGCAGGGTTTGTGGAGTCGCATCCACGTCGAGCAGGGTTGGGAAACCGCGCTGGAAGGCGCACTGCGCGAGCGCCTGGGCGCGCTGGAAGTGTCGCGCCTGGAGCTGGTGCGCGCCTTCGGCAACGACGCGCCGCCCGCCAAGCTCGCCTTCTACAGCCCGCCCCTGGCATCGCTG
>DIVK01000027.1:0-4726 GCA_002422455.1 Rhodoferax sp. UBA6134 | reverse complement strand
GCCGTGACAAGCTGCAGCCGGGGGAACTGATTTTTGTGCCAGCCGGACACGCCGTGGGCCCGCACAGCGTGAACTTTTACGCGCCCGACTCGGAGCAGGCCGGTCTGCTGGCCCGGGCCCAGGAAATTGAAAACCTGGACAAGCAATTGCGGGCGCAGGCCCTGATCTGCGATGAGTCCCGCGCCGCGCTGGTGCGCGCCGAGGCCGCCTGTGCCGATGCGTCGCAGCGTCTGGTGCTGGTGCGCCGGGACGCGGCCGAGAGCCAGAGCCGGGCCCATGAGTTGCAGGTGGAAACCCTTCGTCTGTCACAACTGGCCGAACAAGCCCGTGCCCGCGGTGCGCAAATTGCCGAAGACCTGGCCGAGGTGGACGCCCTGCTGGGCGACCTGCAGGAGCGCCGCGTCACCGCCGAGGGACGCTTCGAGGAGCTGGACATGCAGTTGGCTGATACCCAGGAACGCCAGGCCCAACTGGATGACCGGGTCATTCATGCCGAGCGCAAACTGAACGAATGCCGCGAGCAGCAGCGCAGTCTGGAGCGCCAGGCGCAAGAAGCGGTTTTCTCCCTGCGCAGCCTCGATGCGCGCCGGGCCGAATTGTCTCGTGCGGTTGAAACCGCGGTGCAGCAGGCGAACGCCATCAGGGCGGAAGAGCAGCGCGCCCATGAAGAACTGACGCGGCTGACGGACGCGGCGGCGCAGGGCGGCTTGCAAAACGCCCTGGCCGTCAAGCTCGAACGCGAGCAGGCGCTGGGTGCCAAGCGCAGCGAGTACGACGACCTGACCGCCAAATTGCGCGCCAGCGATGAGNNTGGGCTTTGAGCAGTACACCCAGTTGCTCACCGACGCGCAGGCCGACCTGGACGCGCTGGCCCGGTCGATTGCCGACGGCAACGTGCGGCTGGGCGGCATGCAGGGCGAAATTGACCGCCTCAACCGCGAGATTGCGGCTCTGGGGGCGGTCAATCTCGCCGCGCTCGATGAGCTGAGCGCGGCCGGCGAACGCAAGAATTTTCTGGATGCCCAGTCGGCCGACCTGAATGAAGCCATGACCACGCTGGAAGACGCCATCCGGCAGATTGACGGTGAGACGCGCGAGCTGCTGGCGGGCACCTTCAACACCGTCAACCAGCACTTTGGCAAGATGTTCCCCGAGCTGTTCGGCGGTGGCAATGCCCGGCTGGTGATCACGGGGGACGAAATCCTGGACTCCGGCGTGCAGGTCATCGCCCAGCCGCCGGGCAAGAAAAACCAGACCATTCACCTGCTGTCGGGCGGCGAGAAGGCGCTGACGGCCATCGCTCTGGTGTTTGCGATCTTCCAGCTCAACCCGGCGCCGTTCTGTCTGCTCGACGAAGTCGATGCCCCGCTGGACGACGCCAACACCGAGCGCTATGCCAAACTGGTGTCGAGCATGAGCCAAGAGACCCAGTTCCTGTTCATCAGTCACAACAAGATCGCCATGGAAATGGCCGAACAGCTGATCGGCGTGACCATGCAGGAGCAGGGCGTGTCCCGTATCGTGGCGGTGGACATGGATGCGGCGGTTTCAATGGTGGAGGCGCTCTGATGCCCATGAGCAATCTGCAACTTGGTTTGGCCGTGGCGGGCGGGCTGGTGCTGGCGGCCATGGTCGCGCACGGGGCCTGGACCTCGCGCAAGAACCGGCCCCGGCAGGCCACGCCCCATGCGCCCGGTGACGAACCCCGGACGGCGGTGGGCATCGAGCCGGAGCTTGACGCGGCGGCGTTTGACGTGGCGAACTTTCCCCTGCCCGTGCTGGAAAAGCGGTCGTCCATGGACGCCCTGATCGACGTCATTGCCCCCATCACGCTGGAAGGCCCGGTCTCGGGTGCGGCCGTGCTGGCGGCCATGCCCGCGACGCGCCGGGCCGGCAGCAAACCGTTTTCCATCGAGGGTTTCAACGAAGCCGCGCAGCGCTGGGAACTGCCGCTGGCAGGCCAGCGCTACCTCATGCTGCAGGCGGGGGTGCAACTGGCCAACCGGTCGGGCGCGCTCAACGACATCGAATACTCCGAATTCGTCATGAAGACGCAGGCCTTTTGCGATGCCGTCAATGGCACGCCCGATTTTCCCGAAATGCGCGAAGAAGTCGCACGCGCCCGTGAGCTCGACCAGTTTGCCGGCGACCACGACGCCCAACTGAGCTTTGTGCTGCGGGCCCGCCACGCGGCCTGGAGCCCGGGTTACGTGCAGCAGGCCGCCGCCAGTCTCGGGTTCGTGGCCGGCGCCATCCCGGGGCGCATGGTCGTGCCCGCCAGCGGTGCCGGCATGCCGCCGGTGCTGAGCCTGAGTTTCGACACCCAGGCCGCCATGGCCGACGACCCGGCGCAGTCGGCGGTGCGGGAGCTGACGCTCAGCCTGGACGTGGCCCAGGTCGACCGCGGCGAGCGCGCCTTTGAGCGCATGCGCGAGGCGGCCCTGGCGCTGGCCGCCGGCATGGACGGCGTGGTGACCGACGACAACGGCCTGCCCCTGCCAGCGCAGGCGATGGACGTGATCGCTGCGGAACTGGAGCAGCTGTACGACACACTGGAGCGGCGTGACCTGGCCGCCGGTTCGGCGCTGGCGCGGCGCCTGTTTTCCTGACGCTCGGGCCGGGGGCGACCACCTCATGACGGACTCGCTACGCCAGGGGCCAGACCCGTTTGCCGCGCAGACGGCGGTGCCCGGCCCCGCTCATCTGGAGCAGCTCAGGCGCGTGCTGCGCGAGCATGCGCATCGCTACTACGTGCTGGACGAGCCGCTTGTGCCGGATGCCGAGTACGACCGTCTGTTTCAGGCATTGCAGGCGATCGAGGCACGGCACCCGGAACTGGTGACGCCGGACTCCCCCACGCAGCGGGTCGGTGGCCGCGCGCTGGAGCAGTTTGCCAGTGTGCGCCATGCCGTGCCCATGCTGAGCATCCGTACCGAGACCGACATCGGGCCTGCGGGCGTCCGGAATTTTGACGCCCGCGTGCGGCGTGAACTCGGTCTGGACGAGTTGGCGCCAGTCGTCGAATATGTGGTCGAACCCAAGTTCGATGGTCTGGCCATGAGCCTGCGCTATGAGCGCGGCCTGCTGGTGCAGGCCGCCACCCGCGGCGACGGCGAGGTGGGTGAAGACGTTACGCAAAACATCCGCACCATCGGCCAGATTCCGCTGAGTCTCCATGTCATTCGTCCTGAGCCCGTCGAAGGGCATGGGCAGGCTTCGACAAGCCCGGCCCGAACGGTTTGGCCGGTGCCGCCCGTACTGGAGGTGCGCGGCGAGGTCTACATGCGGCGCGATGACTTTGAAACGCTGAATGAAAAGCAGCGGGAACGGGGCCAAAAAACCTTCGTCAACACCCGCAACGCCGCCGCCGGTGCCGTGCGCCAGCTCGACCCCGCCATTGCCGCCCAGCGCCCCTTGAGCTTCTTTGCCTATGGCCTGGGGGAGCTGACGCCAGCCGCAGCCGGCGGCCCCGCCTTTGGCACGCACCATGAAATTCTGCAAGCCCTGAAGCTGTGGGGTTTTCCAGTGTCTCCCCTTGTCAAGGTGGCGCAGGGCGCTGCTGAATTGATGGCGTATTACGAGTCCGTCGGCCAGCAGCGCGATCGCCTGCCGTTTGACATTGATGGCGTCGTCTACAAGGTCAACAGCCTGGCGCTGCAACGCCGCATGGGCTTTGTGGCGCGCGAGCCGCGCTGGGCGGTGGCGCACAAGTTTGCGGCGCAAGAGCAGCTCACCACCATCATCGGCATCGACGTGCAGGTCGGCCGCACCGGCAAGCTCACGCCAGTGGCCAAACTGGCGCCGGTATTCGTCGGCGGCGTGACGGTGACCAACGCCACCCTGCACAACGAAGACGAAGCGCGGCGCAAAGACGTGCGTGTGGGCGACACCGTGATCGTGCGCCGCGCCGGCGACGTGATTCCCGAAGTGGTGGCCGTCGTGCTCCCCCCCGTTCGCCCTGAGCCTGTCGAAGGGCCGCTGCATGACCAGCCCGAACGCGGCCCGGTCTTCACCATGCCGCGCACCTGCCCGATTTGCGGTTCGGCCGCCGTGCGCGAGGAGGGCGAGGCCGACTACCGTTGCACCGGCGGGCTCTTTTGCAGCGCGCAGCGAAAACAGGCCATCCTGCACTTTGCCCAGCGCCGGGCGGTGGAGATCGAAGGCCTGGGCGAAAAACTGGTGGATCAACTGGTCGACACCGGCGTGGTGCGCGTGCTGCCAGACCTGTACCGGCTGGGCCTCACGTCCTTGGCCAGCCTGGAACGCATGGCCGACAAGTCGGCGCAGAACATCATTGAAGCGCTGGAAAAATCGAAGCACACCACCTTGCCGCGCTTTCTGTTCGGGCTGGGCATCCGCCATGTGGGCGAGGCCACCGCGAAAGAATTGGCGCGCCACTTCGGCGGGCTCGACGCCATCATGGACGCCTCGGTGGAGCAACTGCTGCAAGTCAGCGACGTGGGCCCGATCGTGGCGCAAAGCGTGCGTACTTTTTTTGACCAGGCGCATAACCGCGAGGTGGTGGAGCAACTGCGCGCCTGCGGTGTGACCTGGCAAGAGGGCGCGCCGGCGCCGCTCAGCCCCACGCCGCTCAGCGGCAAAACCTTCGTCATCACCGGTACCCTGCCCACGTTGAGCCGGGACGAGGCCAAAGACCTGGTCAAGACCGCCGGCGGCAAGGTGGCCGGTTCGGTCAGCAAGAAAACCAGCTTTGTGGTGGCCGGTG
>DIVK01000013.1:25720-27674 GCA_002422455.1 Rhodoferax sp. UBA6134 | reverse complement strand
CCGCGTCAACCTGATTTCGCGGCCCGAATTCTGGCCAGCAGGTCGGCAACGGCACGGTCTGCCAGCACTGGCGCCTGCGGGCTCTCCAGCTGCGCGCGAATCAGGCGCTCCAGCGTCTCCAGCTGGGGCGGCACCGGGCCAAAAAAGCGCGGCGCGTCCCCTGCGGCCAATAGCAGGGTGGGAAAGTCTTCCACGTCCAGCGGATGCAGCAGGTCGGCTTCATCTTCCACGTCGATCCAGAAGAACTTCACCAACGGAAAGCTCGCCTGCACCTGCTCGAAGCGTTGCCGGTAGTCGCGACAGACGCCACACCACTCGGCGCACAGGCAGACAACAAAAACAGGGGCCAGCAACGCCGGGTTTTCAGGGTTCATGGGGTGATCATCGCAAAATTCATCACACGAGTTTTACGGTGATTAAATCGTAACCCGGTCGTTGACTCTGCAAAACCCGCCACCCGGCACCCTCGGCACTTCCCTTTTTGCTTCGCGCCGAAGGTTTTGTTTATAGTCCCTGTAACTTTTTTTACTGAGAACCCTGATGCGCATCTGGAAAAAACCCATTTCTCTGACCGACATTGTTGCCATGAATGCCAATACAGCCGTGGCCCATCTGGGGATTGAATTTCTGGAGGTGGGTGATGACTTTCTGCGGGCCCGCGTGCCGGTGGACCACCGCACCCACCAGCCTTACGGCTTGCTGCATGGCGGCGTGTCCGTGGTGCTGGCTGAAACCCTGGGTTCCTGCGGCGCCGTTTATGCGTCGCCCGAAGGCCAGCGCGCCGTCGGACTGGACATCAACGCCAATCATCTCAAAGGCGTCAGCAGTGGCTGGGTCACCGGCACCGCGCGCCCGGTCCACATCGGCCGCACCACGCAGGTCTGGCAGATCGACATGTGCAACGACGCTGGTGAACTCACCTGCGTTTCCCGCATCACGATGGCGATGCTTCTGCCGCGTTAAGGCTACGCTGAATAAGTCNNAGACTTGTTCAGCATTGCCTTAACCCGGATCAGGCCGCGCTCACTGTGCCGCCTGTGCCAGCCGCTCGCTCTTCCAGTACACGTCATCGCCCACCCCGCCGTCGGGGCGATGGCGGTTGAGCACACGGGCCAGCACAAACATCAGGTCGCTCAGGCGATTGAGGTACTGACGCGGCGTGTCTTTCAACGCCTCCTGCCCTTCCAGCGCGACCACCGCGCGCTCGGCACGACGCGCCACGGTGCGGCACACATGGGCCAATGACGCGGCCCGGCTGCCCGCCGGCAGGATGAACTCCTGCAGGCGCGGCAGTGCTTCGTTGTACTGGGCCAGCGCGGCATCCAGCGCCAGCACGGCCTGCGGCTTGAGCAGTTCATACCCGGGGATCGACAGCTCGCCACCCAGGTTGAACAGCTGGTGCTGGATCTCCACCAGCAGCGCGCGCACGTCTGCGGGCATGTCTTCGCACAGCAGCACCCCGATGTTGGAATTCAGCTCGTCCACGTCACCCATGGCATGCACGCGCAAGCTGTCCTTGGAAACGCGGGTGTTGTCGCCCAAACCCGTCGTGCCGTTGTCGCCGGTGCGGGTGGCAATTTGTGTCAGTCGTTGTCCCATGCTGAATCTCCCTTTTTATCACCACGTTTCAGGACGCGGGCATCTCGGCCACTTCGGCAATGGCATTCGCCATGTACTCAATCTTGCGTTGCATATCCAAGTCGGTGTCGGCATGGCGCCGGGCGATCAGCTGGAACTCGTCCTTGACGGCAATGAAAGCGTCGACCAGGTCGGGATCAAAATGACCACCGCGCCCCTCGACGAGGATGCTCACCGCCTTGTCGTGCGGCACGCCCGCTTTGTACACACGGTCGGTGACCAGCGCATCGTAGACATCGGCTAGCGCCACCAGGCGCGCCGACAGCGGGATTTGATCCCCGGACAGACCCTGCGGATAGCCGCTGCCGTCCCATTT
>DIVK01000013.1:0-25669 GCA_002422455.1 Rhodoferax sp. UBA6134 | reverse complement strand
AATCCGGTCCGGGATGCCGATCGTGCCCATGTCGTACAAGGGGACTGACTGAATCAGTTCGGTGATGTACGGCTTCGTCAAAACCGCACCCAGGTGCGGGTGCCCGCTGAGCTGCTGCGCCAGCGTTCGAACGTAATTCTGGACTCGCAATATATGCTTGCCCGTGTCCGAGTCGCGCGTTTCCGCCAGCGAGGCCAGGGCAAAGACCACCACATTCATGGCAGCACGCACAGAGTCGGTGTCGGCCGCTTGGCCGCTGTCAGGTGAGTTCAACATGAGGCTCCAGTATTCAAAGATTCTTCAAGCCGCCAGTTTAGGCGACGATAAGGGGCGTCCGTGCTATTTCTCATTCCTGCTCTTCATGCCTTGCGCTCCTGAAACGGGACTTGGTACAGCCAGACAACACGGCCATCCGGACAACGCAGGCAAGCCTGCGGCTGCAGCGACGGCGCCTCAAACTCCAGACTCACCAGCCAGGCACCTGGCCTGAGCTGGGCCTGAGCCCGGGTCACCGCCCGCGGCAGGCTCTCGGGCCGCTGAAACAGGTAGACCAGGGCATAAGGACTCCAGTCGGCTCGCCAGATGTCACCGCGGCGCACACGCGCCCAAGGGCAGCGCAAGGCGCACAGGCCACGCAAGGGCCAGCTCCACTCCAGTCCCTCCAGCCGGGCCGCCGGATAAGCCTGACGCAGGGCCTTGAGGCCATCACCCAAACCGCAACCGGCATCGAGCACCCGCGCACCGGCGGGCAATGGGGCCAGCGCGGCCAGCTCGCGCAGCGCATGGGCCGGCGTCGGGAACAGGGGCGCATCGCGCCAGGCATGCAGGGGGTAGATCAGCAGCAGCAACGCCAGCGGCAACAACCAGGCCCAGGCCGGCACGCCGGCCAGACCCGAGAGCGCCAGCGACAGGGGGAAACCCAGACCGATCAGGACGCGCCGCCACCAGGTGTGCGCCAGCAGGCTGCCGGGCACACCCAGGACCGTGGCCACGGCCAGCGCAGCCCAGGCCGACAGGCCCAGACGCTGCAGACCCCAGAACAAGGCCCAGGCACTGGCCCACACCAGCAGCGCCGGAAGCGGCCAGAGCCGTCGGGCCAGCATGATCCTGCCGCCCCGGCGCGTCAGCGGGTGGCGCCGCGCGTGAGCTTGTCAATCAGGCCGTTGAGCTCATCGAGCGAGCCAAACTGGATGCTGAGCTCGCCCATCTCCTCCATCCGCCCGGCGCGCTTGACGCGCTTTTTCACCCGCACCTCGACCGCAGCGGTGAGCAGGTCGGACAGCTCTTCTTCGACCCGTTTCATGTCGCGCGACTTTTCCTTTTTCGGCTTGGTCGACGTCAGCGTGAACTCGGCGCTGAGCTTTTTCACCAGACTTTCGGCCTCGCGCACCGACATTTTGCGGGCCGTGATCTGGCTCGCCGCCG
Source organism: Rhodoferax sp. UBA6134 (assembly GCA_002422455.1). Lineage (GTDB taxonomy): Bacteria > Pseudomonadota > Gammaproteobacteria > Burkholderiales > Burkholderiaceae_C > Rhodoferax. The sequence continues at coordinate 24,244 of DIVK01000013.1, read as the reverse complement.
TGATCTGGCTCGCCCGGTCCAGCCCCAGCAACGCACGCGCATGCCCCATGTCGAGGTCACCCGCCATCAACATGGTTTGCACCGGCTCGGCCAGATTCAGCAAACGCAGCAGATTGCTGGCGGCGCTGCGTGAGCGCCCCACCGCCTGCGCCGCCTGCTCGTGAGTGAGCCCAAACTCCTTGATCAGGCGTTGCAGACCCTGCGCCTCCTCCAGCGGGTTGAGGTCTTCGCGCTGAATGTTCTCGATCAGGGCCATGGCGGCAGCGGCCTCATCGGGCACGTCGCGCACCAGCACCGGCACCTGCTCCAGTCCGGCCAGCCTGGCGGCGCGGAAACGGCGCTCACCGGCAATGATCTCGTACTTGCCCTGGTTGACGCCGTCCTTGAGTTGACGCACCAGGATCGGCTGCATGATGCCCTGCGCCTTGATGGAATCGGCCAGTTCGTACAGGGCGCCCTCGTCCATCCGCGTGCGCGGCTGGTACATGCCCGCCACCATGTCACCGAGCGACAGCGTGGTCGGCAACCCCGCGCCGGAGCCGCCGCCCACGGCAGCGTCTGCGGTGACAGCTTCACTCACCTTGGGCCCGAGCAACGCTTCGAGTCCGCGGCCCAGTCCTTTGGGTTTTTTGGTAACCATCGTTTTTCCTTACTGATTTTGGTGGGGCCGGCTTTCAACCCGCTCCCCACCCACGTAACGCAACAGTGCCTGTCCTTGCGGCCAGGCACCCAACCCGGATTCGGCATTGATATGGCCCAGTTGCCCACCGTCGATGAACTCGGCGCCCCAGGCACTGGCGAATGCCCTGGCCCGCGCCGCGCTGCAATACGGGTCATTGCCACTGCCCACCAGCAGGCTTTTAAACGGCAAGGACTGCCCGGGCACCGGCGACCAACTGCTCAGGACCGACCTCAATTCTTCACGCTCGGCGTCGGCGGGAGCCACCAGCAGTGCGGCGCCGACCCGATGGGTGTTGCGCGAATGCGCAGCCCACGCGGCCACCAGCAGACACCCCAGGCTGTGCGCGACCAACAGCACCGGCCCGTCCCGCTCCACGTCACGCTGCAGCAGCACGTCTTCGAGCCGGGCGATCCAGTCACCGCGCAGGGGGTGCCGCCAGTCGTGCTGCTCGACACGCTGGTAACCATGCATCGCCTGCCAATGACTTTGCCAGTGTTCAGGGCCGGAATTATTCCATCCGGGCAGGAGCAGGACATTGGTGGCGTTCATTTGTTCTTTTTGTGGCAGCCAGCGCTGGCCGGACAAGGTCCAGACGTCATTTGGGCTGAAGGGTCTGGATGCGATCGACCATCTCCCGGGCGAACGCCAGGAAAGCCTGCGCACCCTTGCTGGCGGGGTCAAACACCACCCCTGGCACGCCATAGCTGGGAGCTTCGGCCAGGCGCACGTTGCGGGGAATCACGGTGTTGAACACCTTGTCGCCAAAATGGCCCTTGAGCTGCTCACTCACCTGCTGCTGCAAGGTGATGCGCGGGTCAAACATGACGCGCAACAAGCCGATGATGGCCAGGTCTTTATTCAGGTTGGCATGCACCTGCTTGATGGTGTTGACCAGATCGGTCAAGCCCTCCAGCGCGAAGTACTCGCACTGCATGGGCACGATAACGCCGTGCGCGCAGCACAGGCCGTTGAGCGTCAGCATCGACAGACTGGGCGGGCAATCGATCAGGATGAAATCGTAGTCTTGCACCACCTCGGCCAGTGCCAGCTTGAGACGCTTTTCACGCCGTTCCACGTCCACCAGCTCAACCTCGGCCCCGGCCAGCTCCCGGTTGGCCCCCAAAATGTCATAACCACAACCCCCTTCAATCAGCTTGTCGCTCTGGACCCGCGCCTCCGCCACCGAGGCCGACTCCAGCAGCACGTCATAAAGCGTGAGCTTGAGCTGGCGCTTGTCCACCCCCGACCCCATGGTGGCGTTGCCCTGCGGATCCAGGTCCACCATCAGCACGCGCTGGCCAACCTTGGCCAGACCGGCCGCCAGATTGACCGTAGTGGTGGTCTTGCCAACACCACCCTTTTGATTGGCAACGCAGAATATTTTGGCCATGGAGGAGTGCTTACCGGGTGTGAAAATAAAAATAGCGAGGCTCAGTGTTTCACGTGAAACCAATGAATTACGCCACCGCCACCAAAGAGAACGCCAAGCCGGGTCGGGCGTGAAAAAGCTTCTTCTGATGAAGGGTCGAGTTTACGTTACGTTCGACCCGATTTTTACACCCTGGAAAAGGTGGCAGAAGTGACGGGTCAGGCCCTCACGGCTTGCGCATCCACACAATGCAACGCTCGGCCGCCAGACCCGGCACGGTCAATTGTTCCACGTGAAACACCGTCACATCCACCGGCAAGGCCGCCACTTCTTCCGCCGGGTATTTGCCCTTCATGGCCAGCCAGATGCCGCGTCCGGCCAGCGCGCCGGCTGACCAGCGCGTGAAATCAGACAAGGAAGCGAAGGCGCGGGAACTGATAACATCGTACTTCTCGGTCAGACCCTCCACCCGCGCGTGCAAGCCGTGCAGATTGGACAGCCTCAAGGTTGCCGCCACCTGCCGGATAAACGCTGCTTTTTTGGCCACGGTGTCGACGCAGTCGACCGAGAGTTCCGGGCAGCAGATCGCGATGACGACACCCGGCAGGCCCGCGCCCGAGCCCACGTCCAGCAGACGCAGACCGGCATGGGGCGCCGCAACTGCTACGCCCTCCTCCTGCGTCGGCAACACGGCCCGTAGCGCATCCAGTTGCGTGCGCAGCGGCGCAATCACCGCCAGACTGTCCAGCAAATGATGCGTCAGCATCTCGGACGGGTCACGCACGGCGGTCAGGTTGTAGACTTTGGTCCACTTCTGAATCAACTCAAGGTAATCCAGCAAACGGGCCACCTGCGCATCGTCCAGCACCAGCGCCAGCGCTGCCAGGCCCTGGCGAAAATCCTTTTCCAACGGCCGCATCAGACAGCCCCCGCGTCCGCCGCTACATCAGCCGTCACTTTGTCGAGCTTCGCAAAACCCTTGAACTTGTTTTTCTTCAGGTGAATCAACAACAATGAAATGCTTGCCGGCGTGATGCCCGAGATGCGCGAGGCCTGCCCCAGCGTTTCCGGCTGGTGGCGGGCCAGCTTCTGCCGGGCCTCAATGCTCAAAGCCGACACCTGCAAATAGTCCAACCCAACCGGAAGCTTGAGGTTTTCATAGTGCGCGGCGCGGCCCACATCTTCTTTTTGCCGGTCAATGTAGCCCGAATACTTGGCCACAATCTCCACCTGTTCAACCACCGCCGCGGCCAACGCCGCTTCGGGCGTCGGCGCCACCTCTGTTTCACGTGAAACAAGCGCCGCCAGTTCAGGATTGGCATATTTGCCGCCATCGAGCGACATCAAGCCAGCATAGTTCACATCCGGCCGGCGCAACAAATCCGCCAGACTGTATTCATGGTCAATTGCCTTGCCCAGCACCCGCTGCGACTCGGCCGCTGCCAAATTCCTGGGGCTGACCCAGATTGAGCGCAAACGCTCTGTTTCACGTGAAACAGCGTCACGCTTGCGGCAGAAAACCGCCCAACGGGCATCGTCCACCAGGCCCAGTTGACGCCCGACCTCCGTCAGGCGAGCATCGGCATTGTCTTCACGCAACTGCAGCCGGAACTCGGCCCGGCTGGTGAACATGCGGTAGGGTTCCGTCACACCTTTGGTAATCAGGTCATCCACCAGCACACCCAGATAGGCCTCGTCTCGGCCCGGCACCCAGGTCTGCTGCTGCCAGGCAGTCCGGGCACCTGCCTGCAAGGCAGCGTTGACACCGGCAAACAGACCTTGCGCCGCTGCTTCTTCGTAGCCGGTAGTGCCATTGATCTGCCCGGCAAAAAACAGACCGCTGATCGCCCGGGTCTCAAAACTGCTCTTGAGCTGCTGCGGGTCAAAATAATCATACTCAATCGCGTAGCCGGGCCGCAGGATATGGGCATTTTCCAGCCCGGTCATCGAACGCACCAGGGCATATTGAATGTCAAACGGCAAGCTGGTACTGATGCCGTTGGGATAGTATTCGTGCGTAGTCAGGCCTTCGGGTTCCAGAAAAATCTGGTGACTGTCCTTGTCGGCAAAGCGGTTGACCTTGTCTTCCACACTCGGACAATAGCGCGGCCCGACACCTTCGATCTTGCCGGTGAACATCGGACTGCGGTCAAAACCGCTGCGAATGATGTCGTGAGTACGCTCGTTGGTGTGTGTGATCCAGCACGACATCTGCGACGGATGCTGCTCGGCCCGCCCCATGAAGCTGAACACCGGCATGGCCGCGCTCATGCCACCCGGCATACCATCGCCCGGTTGCTCCACGCACTTGCTGAAATCAATCGAGCGACCATCCAGGCGCGGTGGCGTACCGGTCTTGAGACGCCCTTGTGGCAATTTCAATTCTTTCAAACGGGCCGACAGGCTGATGGCTGGCGGATCGCCCGCACGGCCCGCTGAATGATTATTCAGACCAACATGGATCTTGCCATCCAGGAACGTACCGGCTGTCAACACCACCGTGCGCGAACGAAACTTGATGCCAGCCTGCGTGACGACGCCCACCACCCGCTCGCCTTGCACCAGAAAGTCATCCACCGCCTGTTGAAACAGCCATAAGTTGGGCTGATTTTCCAGCCGGTGCCGGATCGCTGCCTTGTACAACACCCGGTCCGCCTGGGCGCGGGTGGCGCGCACCGCCGGCCCCTTGCTCGAATTGAGAATGCGAAACTGGATGCCGCTTTCATCGGTGGCCGCCGCCATGGCACCCCCCAGCGCATCCACCTCTTTGACCAAATGTCCTTTGCCGATGCCGCCGATGGACGGATTGCAACTCATCTGCCCCAGGGTTTCAATGTTGTGGCTCAGCAGCAGCGTTTTGCAACCCATGCGGGCAGCCGCCAGCGCGGCCTCGGTGCCGGCATGACCGCCGCCAACGACGATGACATCGAATTCTTGTGGATAAAGCATGGTGCAAGGGGGCCCGTCAAGAGGCCGCACGGGGAAGCGAAGGGCCCCGATTTTATCTATCGATGCCAAATTCCGTAACAATCAACGCGAATACCCATCCCCACCGGCATTTCAAGTGCCTTCTTTTCCCGAACAAATCATTCCCATGCTATGTCGATCCGGCTGCGGCGCCTGCTGCATTGCACCCTCCATCTCCAGCCCCATCCCCGGCATGCCGCACGGCAAACCGGCAGGTATTCGCTGCGCGCAACTTGACACTGCCAACCGCTGCCGTATTTTCGGCCAGCCACAACGACCCGCCGTATGCACCCGTCTGAGACCATCGGCTGTCATGTGTGGCGATTCCAGCGTCCAGGCTTTGATCTGGTTGACACAGCTGGAACAACAAACCCGTCCAGAAAAAATTTGACCTGAATCGAAGAAAGAGAAAACAGCGTGAAGCTGATCACTTGTTTTGTCAAGCAACAAAGGTGTGGACAGTTCTGGAACAAACCAACTGTTATCCACAGTGCCGGTTCAAAATCCAATGTTGTTCATTTTCCGGATACAAAGCCAAAGCGGGCTCACCCACATGGATTCAAGTTCGACAAGCTGTTGATTTATATCAATAAAATTCTCTTATCCACAAAAAGTGTCCATCCTTATCTACTACTGCTATTCTGAATTAGAACTTTTAACAAGGAACAAAAGGAATACGCAGACACAAAAAGAAAGCAAAAATCCTTGCGCTCCATCCGATTCAATCAAGTAAGATTTACGACTCCCAAGTTCATCAGCTATTGCCCGTTTTCTGGCTTTCTCCCGCACATTTTCCATGTCCGTTTCTTCCACAGGTCATTCGCCAACCAACGTTCACGTGTCTTTTGAAATCAAAAGTGCCCAGTTGTCGTCAGTGGCGCTGATGCTCAAAACCAGTGATTGGGAGCAACTGGCAATCGACCTTGAAAACAGGTTTGGCGAATCCGGTGAAAGTCCGCATTTTTTTGATAACGACGCGCTGATCGTTGATTTTTCGCAGCTCAATCCGGACTTGCCGGTTCGGGACATCAGTGTTTTCCTGGCAACCTTGCGGTCCTGCCACCTGATGCCGGCGGCCATGCGTGGCGCCAACGCGGCGTGGAGCCAGTCTGCGCAGGCCATGGGTCTGGCATTGGCGCCGCCGGAGCTTTCTCGTGCGCGTAGCGCTGCGTCGGCGGAAAAGCCAGTGGTGCAGGAAGTCGTGCGTGAGATCGTGCGTGAAGTGCAGTTGGCAGCACCTTCTGCTTTGGTGATCGACAAGCCTTTGCGTTCCGGGCAAAAGATATATGCACGGGGAAGCGACCTGATCATGCTGGCCATGGTTAACCAGGGCGCCGAGGTGGTGGCCGATGGCAACATTCACGTGTATGCGCCCTTGCGCGGCAAGGCCATGGCCGGTGCCGGTGGCAACACCAGTGCCCGCATTTTTTCCTTGTGTCTGGAGCCCGAGTTGATTTCCATTGCCGGTGTCTACCGCACCAGCGAGAACCCGTTGGCGCCCGAGGTGCGCGGCAAACCGGCGCAGGTTCGCCTGAGCGACGACGGGCAAGACCGCTTGCTGATCGAAGCGCTGAAAACCTAAATTTTTAATTTGAAAGACATTTCACCCATGGCAAAAATCATCGTGATTACCTCTGGCAAGGGCGGTGTGGGTAAAACAACCACCAGCGCCAGCTTTGCAACGGGCCTGGCCCTGCGCGGCCACAAGACGGCCGTGATCGACTTTGATGTTGGTTTGCGCAACCTGGACCTGATCATGGGTTGCGAACGCCGGGTGGTGTATGACCTCATCAACGTGATTCAGGGTGAGGCCAATCTGAACCAGGCACTGATCAAGGACAAGCAGTGCGACAACCTGTTCGTGCTGGCGGCGTCGCAAACCCGTGACAAGGATGCGTTGACGCAGGACGGGGTGGAAAAGGTGCTGACCGATCTGGCCACCATGGACTTTGAATACATCGTCTGCGATTCACCCGCCGGCATCGAGACCGGCGCCCTGATGGCCATGCACTTTGCCGATGAAGCGCTGGTGGTGACCAACCCCGAGGTGTCTTCGGTGCGCGATTCGGATCGCATTCTGGGCATGCTGGCGAGCAAGACCAAGCGTGCCATGGAAGGTCAGGAGCCGATCAGGGAACACTTGTTGATCACCCGCTACAACCCGACGCGGGTGGACCAGGGACAGATGCTGTCGCTGGAAGACATTCAGGACATTTTGCGCATCAAGCTCATCGGCGTCATTCCCGAAAGCGAGGCGGTGCTGCAGGCGTCCAACCAGGGTGTGCCGGCGGTACACATGCAAGGCAGCGACGTGTCGGAAGCCTACAAGGACGTGATTGACCGTTTCCTGGGCGCTGACAAGCCCATGCGCTTTACCGATGCACCCAAACCAGGCTTGCTCAAGCGGCTTTTTGGGGGGAAATAAGCCATGGCATCGTTCCTCTCCTTTCTTCTGGGTGAGAAGAAAAAAACTGCCAATGTGGCCAAGGAGCGGCTGCAAATCATCCTGGCGCACGAACGCAGCGGCCGCAATGCGGCCGAGCCTGACTACCTGCCAGATTTGCAGCGCGAACTCATTGCCGTGATCAGCAAATACATCAGAATTGACCCGGCCGATATCAAGGTAAACCTGGAGCGTCAGGGCAACCTGGAAGTGTTGGAGGTCAAGATCGAGTTACCCGACGCCCGCTGAGTTTTTGAATATCGAAGTCCGGAATCTGGGCCGGGTTGATTACCGGCCCACTTACGAAGCGATGCAGGCTTTTACGGCCGCGCGCGTCACAGAAACACCTGATGAGCTATGGATTTGCGAGCACCCTGCGGTTTATACGCAAGGGCTGGCGGGCAAGATGGAGCATGTGTTCAACCCGGCAGAAATTCCCGTGGTGCAGACCAACCGGGGCGGTCAGGTTACCTACCACGGCCCGGGGCAGGTGGTGGCGTACCCATTGTTTGACCTTCATCGGGCTGGTTATTTCGTCAAGGAATACGTGTACCGGATCGAGGAGGCGGTGATTCGCACACTGGCGCATTTTGGCGTGACCGGACACCGGGTGGGCGGCGCACCGGGCATTTATGTGCGGCTGGACGACCCCGGCTCTCATGCCATGCTGGCGCAACGTCCCGGCAAGGTCAACAACTCTTCGGTAAATCCAGATTTCACCGGTTTGGGAAAAATTGCGGCCCTGGGCATCAAGGTCAGCCGCAATTGCACCTACCACGGCGTGGCGCTCAATGTGGCCATGGACCTGGAACCCTTCTCGCGCATCAACCCCTGCGGTTACACCAGCCTGCAAACCGTGGACCTTTCTACAATAGGCATCCATGCGTCCTGGCAAGAGGCTGCCGAGTTGCTGGGCCAAAAACTGGTCCGCCATCTGGCACCCTGACCTTGCCCTTCTACCCATTACCCGCCATGAATCCAAGCCAAAATAATCCTGTTGGCAACCCAACGGTTCGTGAAGTCCAGTCGCAGACCGATTACGACCCTTCGGCCAAGCAAAAGGCCGCCGCCAAGTTGTCGCGCATCCCGATCAAGGTGCAGCCGGGTGAGGTGCTGAAAAAGCCGGATTGGATTCGCGTCAAGGCGGGCTCGCCCAGCACCCGTTTTTATGAAATCAAGGACATACTGCGCAGCAACAAGCTGGTCACGGTGTGTGAAGAAGCGTCCTGCCCGAATATCGGTGAATGTTTCGGCAAAGGCACGGCCACCTTTATGATCATGGGGGACAAGTGTACGCGGCGCTGTCCGTTTTGCGATGTTGGTCATGGCCGCCCCGACCCGCTGGACGTGCATGAGCCCGACAATCTGGCCCGCACCATTGCCCAGCTCAAGCTCAAGTATGTGGTGATTACCAGCGTCGACCGCGACGATTTGCGTGATGGCGGCAGTCAGCATTTTGTCGACTGCATCCGCCAGACCCGGGCGCTGTCGCCCGGCACGAAAATCGAGATTCTGGTGCCCGATTTCCGCGGTCGCGACGACCGGGCGCTGGAGATACTGAAGGCTGCGCCGCCTGACGTGATGAACCATAACCTGGAGACCGTGCCGCGCCTGTACAAGGAAGTGCGCCCCGGCAGCGACTATCAGTTCAGTTTGAACCTGCTCAAGAAATTCAAGGCGCTATTTTCCGACGTGCCCACCAAGAGTGGCCTGATGGTCGGCCTGGGTGAAACGGACGACGAGATCCTGGCCGTGATGCGCGACATGCGGGCTCACAACATCGAGATGCTGACCCTTGGCCAGTACCTGGCACCCTCGATGTCGCACCTCACCGTCAAACGCTATGTGCATCCCGACAGCTTCAGGATGTTTGAAACCGAAGCCTACAAAATGGGTTTCAAACATGCGGCCGTGGGGGCCATGGTGCGTTCAAGCTACCACGCGGACCAGCAGGCCGGACACGCACTGGGAATCCCTGTCACCTGATATTTGCCGTGCTTTGTTAAACAGGTCTGGTACATACCTTTGACCCGGGCAGGAGCCTCACTTGACGCAACCTTCATTCTTGAACCCGGGCCTGTGGTTCAAGCCCCAATCGCTGCAGCCCCTGGCCGATGCCGGAGCCTGGACGCGCGGCCTGATGCTCTACCGCAGTCAAAAAGTGCTGAGTCTGGACATCGAGCCGCTGCACGACCACTGGCTGCTGCTGGGCGAGGTGCAGGGTACCCAGCGCGCGCCTTACGAAGTGTCGATCGAGATGGCGCTGATGCCCGACGGCCAGGTGGACTACTGGGACAGTGATTGCGAATGCCCGGTGGGTCAACAGTGCAAGCACGGCGTGGCCCTGATGCTCAAGGCCGCGTACCAGGGGCTGACCTTGCTGGGCGGCCCTGGCGCCCACGGCATGCCGGGCGCCCAGCACACGCCACCCGCACCCGGGCAGGTCGAGGCCGCCCGCCAGGCCGCCCTTGCCCTTGCTCAGGAGCGGGCCCGGATCGAGGCCGAGGCCCAGTTGCTGAATTGGTTGCAGGCGCTGGACCAGGCCGGCGGCGCACCCACCGAAGCGGGCAACAGGGCTCGCGCCGGCCAGGGGTATGGCCGGCCCCCCGAGCATTACCTGTATCTGCTGACGGTGGCGGGTGCCCATGGCCCGACGCCCCAGTTGCGCATGGAAGCGGTGCTGTCCTACCCCAAGGCCGCGGGCGGCTGGGCCAAGCCCAAGGCCATCAAAACCGCACCCTACATCGGTCAGGCAGTGTACGACCAGGCCAGCGATGCGGACCGGCAGGTGCTGCAGTTGATGCGCGCCATGCCGGACAACTACCGTTACAGCTACAACTTCAATCCCGGCATCACGCCGGGCGGCCAGGCGGGGCTGCTGGTATTGCAGCAGGCCGCCAGCACCGGGCGGCTGTTTCTGGAGGACGGCAAGGGCTATCCCGGTGCCGCCATCCAGTGGGGCCCACCCCGGCTCCTGAGCTGGCACTGGCAGGAAGTCCCCAGCCCGCAGGCCGCCGAGTCTGGCTGGGCCCTGCGCGCCCAACTGGCAGACAGCAGCGCCAAACTGTGCCTGAATAATCCGCCGCTGTACCTGGACACGGCACAGGGTCTGTGCGGCCCGGTGCAGGCCGAGGGCATTGCGGCAGCGCAACTGGACGTGCTGCTCAAGGCCCCGCCGCTCAAACCTTCCGCTTTGCAAAAACACCAGCTTGAGCTGATGCAGCGACTGGGCAGCGTGCCGCTGCCGCCGGTGCTGCAAACCATGACCACGCTGCAAGGCATCACCCCCGTGGCCCGTCTGCACCTTTCGCCCACGCCGCCGTCCGAGGTTCCGTTCATGGGACTGATCCAGGCCCGGCTGCGCTTTGACTATGCCGGTCACCTCGGCTGGTGGGCTGGTCAGGGCGGTTCGGTACGGGTTGACGGTCCGGACGGCGGCGTGCTGCTGCAGCGCGACGCCGAGGCCGAGCTGGACGCTATCACCCGGCTCTACGACCTGGGGCTGATGTCCGCCGAGAAAGGCCTGTTCGCCATTCCCGGCGACAGCCCGCAAATGGACTGGCTGCTCTGGGCCGACAATGACTTTGCCGCGTTGCGCGAAGCCGGTTTCCGGCTGACGCTGGACGACGCGCTGCTTGACTGGATCACCCACGCCGAGGCGCTGGACGTGCAATTGCAAGCGGAGGGCGGAGACGGTGATGAGGGCGCCACTTCGCCCTGGTTTGAGCTGTCGCTGGGCATGGAGATCAATGGCCGACGCCACAACATCCTGCCCCTGTTGCCCGAGCTGATCGCAGCAGCAGCAGCCAGCCCGTTGGACCCGGACACCGGTCAGCCCATGATGCCGCCCTTTGTCTACCTGGCGTCGCCGCTGGGCCAGGGTTTCATCCGCCTGCCCACGGATGCGCTCAAGCCCTGGATGGCGGCGTTGCTGGAGTTGGTGGGCGACCGTGCGCAAGACTTCACCCGCGAGAGTCTCAAGCTGTCGCGGCTGGACGCGCTGCGCACCGGCGCCTCCCTGGGTGAAGGCGCAGTGTGGGACGGCGCGCAGGCCCTGCGCGAGCTGCTGCAGCAGCTCAAGGGCCGAACCGAACTGCCCGAGGTGCCGGTGCCCGTCAGCGTGCAGGCCAGTTTGCGCCCCTACCAGCAGCAAGGTCTGAACTGGCTGCAGTTTTTACGCGAACACGGCCTGGGCGGCATCCTGGCCGACGACATGGGCCTGGGTAAAACGCTGCAGACGCTGGCGCACATTCAGGTTGAAAAAGACGCGGGCCGCCTGACGCACCCGGCCCTCATCATTGCCCCGGTCAGTCTGATGGGCAACTGGCAGCGCGAGGCGGCCCGCTTTTGCCCGCAACTGCGCAGCCTGGTGCTGCACGGCAAAGACCGGCACGCGGTGGCCGACAGCATGACCGAGCACGACATCGTTATTGCGCCCTACTCGCTCTTGCAGCGTGACCGCGAGCGCTGGCTGGAAGCCCAGTGGCATCTGGTGGTGCTGGACGAAGCGCAAAACATCAAAAATGCCAGCACCCACGCCGCGCAGGTGGTAGGCCAGCTGCAGACGCGGCATCGCCTGTGCCTCTCCGGCACACCGATGGAAAACCACCTGGGTGAAATCTGGAGCCTGTTCCACTTTTTGATGCCCGGTTTTCTGGGCAGCCAGACGCGCTTCAAGGAACTGTTTCGCACCCCGATTGAAAAACAGGGCGACCCCGAGCGGCTGCACCAGTTGCGTGCCCGCATCACGCCCTTCATGCTGCGTCGGACCAAGGCACTGGTGGCGGACGAATTGCCGCCCAAGGTGGAAACCGTGATGCGCGTGGAGTTGGCCGGCAAGCAGGCCGACTTGTACGAAACCATCCGCCTCGGCATGGAAAAAACCGTGCGCGAAGCTTTGAACACCAAAGGCCTGGCCAAGTCGCAAATCACCATCCTGGACGCGCTGCTCAAGCTGCGCCAGGTCTGCTGCGACCCCCAGCTCTTGAAGCTCGACGCTGCCCAAAAGGTCAAGACCTCGGCCAAGCTGGAGCAGTTGATGGAGATGCTGCCCGAGATGCTGGCGGAAGGCCGGCGCATCTTGCTGTTCTCGCAGTTCACCAGCATGTTGAGCCTGATCGAGGCCGAGTTAAAGAAGCGCAAGATCCCGTGGGTCAAGCTGACCGGCCAAAGCCAGAAGCGGGATGCATTGATCGAGCAGTTCACCAGCGGCCAGGTACCCCTGTTCCTCATCAGCCTGAAAGCCGGCGGCGTCGGCCTGAATCTGCCGCAGGCTGATACCGTGATTCACTACGATCCGTGGTGGAACCCGGCAGTGGAGGCGCAGGCCACCGACCGCGCCCACCGCATTGGCCAGACGCACAGCGTGTGGGTGGTGAAACTGGTGGCGCAGGGCACGATCGAGGAACGCATTCTGGCGCTGCAGGACCGCAAGGCGGCGTTGAGCGAGAGCATGTACAGCGGGTCCGTCGGGCGCAAGGAGCCGCTGTTCAGCGAAGGCGATCTGGCGGAGCTGCTCAAGCCCCTGTCCATCCGGTAGTCCGCAACCCGCAGCGGGCGCCGCGCCCGCATGGGTAGAATCCGCCCCATTGCGAATTTGAAAACTGAAGGAGTTCCCGTGTCCAATCCTGCGTCCCCTGCATCAAGCCACGAATCTGATGCTGTCGAGAACATCGTGCCGTTCATGCCGCTGGTGTTGCCCCTGGTGGGCGCCGCCATGATGTTTTTGTTGGCGTTCATCGCTGTTTTCATGGCCTGACGGGCCATCTGCGCCAGGGCGTGGATGGCCGCTCTGGTGTGGTGCATCGTGCATCCCCGTCATCCGCCCGCATAAAGTCATGCAAGTTTTGCATATATATTCGATGCAATTGACAGACAAGCGGCAGACAAGTTTCTAAAATCGACACCTGCCCGTGGCGCCAGCCGGTTTGATGTTTGTGGGTCATCGCCCGCATTTTCTTTTGTTGCCTACCCGGCAACCCCGAGAGCCGGCTGAATCACGTGCCACTGGTGTGAGCAGGACGTAGCCAGGCCGGCCGCCGTTCGCAAAAAACCGTTTTCTCAAAATGAATGTGCTTTGGGGCCAGCTGCTCCGTGGACCCGTTTCTTTTGAAAAGTCGATTTTTTATTTGGAGCTTTTCAATGAACTCACCCATGATGCAGGGCCTGAATCTCAATGCCCCGAGCTACGTTAAAAACGCGAAGCTGATCGCCTGGGTGGCCGACATGGCCGCCCTTACCAAACCGGCCCGCATCTACTGGTGCGATGGTTCGGAAGAAGAATACGCCCGCCTGTGCCAGCAACTGGTGGATGCCGGCACCTTCAGAAAACTCAACGAGGCCAAGCGTCCCAACAGTTTTCTGGCCTGCTCCGATCCGAGCGACGTGGCCCGCGTGGAAGACCGCACCTACATCTGTTCGGAAAAGAAGGAAAATGCCGGCCCAACCAACAATTGGGTGGCGCCCGCCGAGATGCGGGTCCTGCTGCAACAAGGCCAGGCGGACGGCACGCCAGCCCTGTTTGATGGTTGCATGCAAGGCCGCACCATGTACGTGGTGCCGTTCTCGATGGGCCCGCTGGGTTCGCACATTTCCCACATCGGCATCGAACTGACCGACAGCGCCTACGTGGCCGTCAACCAGAAGATCATGACGCGCATGGGAAAAGCCGTCTACGACGTGCTCGGCGTGGACGGTGCCTTTGTGCCCTGCGTGCATACCGTGGGCGCACCATTGCAAGCGGGTCAGGCCGACGTGAAATGGCCTTGCAACAAGACCAAATACATTGTTCATTACCCGGAAACGCGCGAAATCTGGAGCTATGGCTCGGGCTACGGCGGCAACGCGCTGCTGGGCAAGAAATGTTTTGCCTTGCGCATCGCCTCCAACATGGGTCGCGATCAGGGCTGGCTGGCCGAGCACATGCTGATTCTGGGCGTGACATCGCCCGCAGGCAAAAAATACCACGTGGCCGCTGCCTTCCCCAGCGCCTGCGGTAAAACCAATTTCGCCATGCTGATTCCGCCCGCTGGTTTTGAAGGCTGGCGCGTCACCACCATTGGCGACGATATCGCCTGGATCAAGCCGCATGCCGACGGCAAGATGTACGCCATCAACCCGGAAGCGGGCTATTTCGGCGTAGCACCGGGCACCAACACGCTGACCAACCCCAACTGCATGGCCAGCCTGAACCGCGACGTGATCTTCACCAATGTGGCGCTGACGGACGACGGCGATGTCTGGTGGGAGGGCATGGGCGATGCGCCGGCGCATGCCATCGACTGGCAAGGCAAGGACTGGACCCCGCAAATCGCCCGGGAAACCGGCGCCAAGGCGGCGCACCCCAACGCCCGTTTCACCGTGGCCGCCACCAACAACCCGGCGCTCGACCCGGAGTGGGACAACCCCGCAGGCGTGGCCATTGACGCCTTCATCTTCGGCGGCCGCCGTTCCACCACCGTGCCGCTCGTCACCGAGGCCCGCAGCTGGATGGAGGGTGTCTACATGGCGGCCACCATGGGCTCCGAAACCACCGCCGCCGCCGCAGGCCAGATGGGCGTGGTGCGCCGTGACCCGTTTGCCATGCTGCCCTTTTGCGGCTACAACATGAGCGACTATTTCCAGCACTGGCTGGACATGGAGCACAAGCTTGAAGCCAGCGGCCACACGCTGCCCAGCATCTTCTGCGTCAATTGGTTCCGCAAGGGCGACGACGGCAAATTCGTCTGGCCCGGCTACGGTGACAACATGCGCGTACTCAAGTGGATGATCGACCGTATCGAAGGCCGGGCCCAGGGCGCGGATCACATGTTCGGCGTCAGCCCGACCTATGACGAAATCACCTGGACCGGTCTGGACTTCAGCGTCGAGCAGTTCAAGGCCGTTACCAGCATCGACAAGGCCGCCTGGGTCGAAGAGCTCAAGCTGCACAGCGAGCTGTTCCAGCAACTGGCTTACCATCTCCCGAAAGAACTGGAAGAGACCAGGGCAAACATCGAAAAACGCCTTGCGGCCTGAAGGGCAGCCTGAAGCCGTCGAAAGCCACCGCAGCAGGTGGCTTTTTTATGCGGCGATCCCGCCACGGCCAGCGTGCGCACACAGCCTGTAGCGGGTGAGTTTGTCGAAGGACTTTCCGATCATGTGCGGAACCGGTTCCGACGGACTCAGCCCGAATGAGCTTGTGCCATGATTTTTTGAAACATCAATGGGGTGGGCTGTCTTTGCCACTGGAAGGATTGCGCCATGAGGCTTCAGTTGTTGTCGGACCTTCATCTGGAGCGGCAGCCCGACTTTATGCCGCAGGCGGCGGACGATGTTGACGTTTTGGTGCTGGCGGGTGACATCGGCTCCTACCAGTCGGGCTCCCTCCTGCGATCCGATGATTTTGGACTGGGCCGGTTTTCGCCCCTGAATCCTCACGCGCCATGGAAACGCGTTCTCTACGTTCCCGGGAACCATGAATTTGATGCCCTGGAGTTTGATGACGCCTACGCCAGATTGCGCAGCGTGTGTGACGGACTGGGCATTGAATGGCTGGAGCGGGAGGTCATTTGCATCGGGAGCGTGCGTTTTGTGGGCACCACGCTCTGGAGTGATTTCGAAGCCTTTGCCCGTGCGGAAAGTGACCTGACCAGACAGCTGAGGCTGCGCGACAAGGCGTTTCGGGCCGCCAACTTTTACCTGCGCAAAAACACAACGCTGAACAACGGTGAGCCGGTGCTGGCCGAGGGCATGCGCGAGCTGGCCCTGACCTGCCAGGCCTGGCTCAAGGCGGCCCTGGCCGAGCCCTTTGCCGGCACCACTGTTGTGGTCACCCACTTTGCGCCCACGCTGCGCAGTGCGGACCCGCGTTACGGTCTGGTGCCCGGCACGGCGGGCTTTTGCAACGCCCTGGACGACCTGCTGCCGTTGGCGCAGCTCTGGCTCCATGGTCATTTGCACTGCGTCAACGAATTCGTCGTTCAGGGAAAAGCCCATGGCGCTGCGTATGCCTGCCGGGTGGTGGCGAACCCCCTGGGCTATGCCAGCAAGGATGAACAATCCGCCTTTCGGGAGCGGTTGGTGATCGAGGTACCGGATCTCTGAGGCCCGCCATGCGGCCTTGAGTACACTGGCGTTTTGAAAGAGGATGGGCATATGAAAATTCTTCTCGCTGTCGATGGCAGCCCCTACACCAAAAAAATGCTGGCTTACCTGGTCACGCATGACTTGTTGACCCAGGGCAATGAGTGTGCCGTGTTCACGGTACAGCCGGCATTGCCGTCGCGAGCACGGGCTGCCGTGGGCAAGGAGATTGTGGAGAAATACTACGCGGACGAGGCCGAGAAGGTACTGGCTCCCGTGACCAAGTTCCTGCTGCGCCACGGCATCGACGCCAGGAGCAGCTGGAAGGTCGGCCATGCGGGCGAGACGATCTCCAAGTTTGCCGACAGCGGCAAGTTTGATCTGCTCATCATGGGCTCGCACGGTCACGGCACACTGGTCAACCTGGTGATGGGTTCGGTCGCCACGGCTGTGCTGGCGCATTGCAAGGTGCCACTGTTGCTGGTGCGCTGACGCACCCGGAGCGGCCAGCCCGGACGGGGGCGCTGGCCGCGCATGGCTTGATAAGCCGCAAGTCACCCTGATCTTTGATGGCATAAGCTGGTCCGCAGGAGTGGAGGTTCGTATGCATCAAGTCCGTCAACCCGCCGTCGCGGGCGCCTTTTACCCCGCGCAGGGGCCGGCGCTGTCCGACGGCGTGGGCGCCTTGCTGGTCCGGGCTCGGGCGGTGGGCAGCGCGGCGGACGGGGTTCCCAAGGCCATTGTCGTGCCCCATGCGGGCTACATCTACTCGGGCGCAACGGCTGCGCTGGCTTATGCGCGCCTGTCCGCGGCACGGGCAAGCATCCGGCGCGTGGTCTTGCTGGGTCCGGTGCATCGGGTGCCGGTCAGAGGGCTGGCCCTGCCGGGTGTCGATGCCTTTGTCACGCCGCTGGGCCAGGTTGAGGTCGATCAGGGCAGCGTGGCGGCCATCAGCCGGCTGCGCCAGGTGGTGGTGAGCCCGGCCGCGCACGCGATGGAGCATTCGCTGGAAGTGCAGCTGCCGTTTTTGCAAGCGGTGCTGGATGACTTCAAACTGCTGCCGCTGGCGGTGGGCGATGCCACGCCGGCGGAAGTTGCCGAGGTGCTGGACGTGCTCTGGGGCGGGCCGGAGACCTTGATCGTCATCAGCTCCGACCTGTCGCATTTTCTGCCTTATCCGGTGGCCCGGACGGTGGACGGCGAGACGGTGCAAAACATCCTGGACCTCCGTGGCTCACTGACGCACGAGCAGGCCTGCGGCGGCACGCCCCTCAACGGTCTGCTGCTGGCCGCCCGGCGGCACCACTTGCGGCCTCAGCTGCTGGGCGCGTGCAATTCCGGCGATAGCGCGGGCGACAAGGGCCGCGTCGTTGGCTACGCCTCCTTTGCATTCATGCCGGAGCCGGTCGATGTTCACTGACGCCGCCTGCCCGGTGCCGGTTGGCCATACTTTGCTGCCGATCGCCCGCGCCGCCATCGCCACCGCCCTGGGGCGCCGCCTTGAGGCGGTCGAAGACGCCGCCTGGCTGCAAGAGACGGGCGCCTGTTTTGTCACTCTCACGCAGCAGGGGCAATTGCGCGGTTGCATCGGTACGCTGCAGGCGCACCGCACCCTGCTGGCCGACGTCAAGGCCAATGCGGTTGCCGCGGCCTTGCACGACCCGCGTTTTGCACCGCTGGCTACGATCGAGCTGGAGCGCACCGAGATTGAGGTGTCCTTGCTGTCGCCGTTGCAGGCCCTGCAATTTGACAGCGAAGCGCACGTGCTGGCCCAGTTGCGGCCCGGCGTGGATGGGATGGTGTTGGAGTTCGGGCATTACCGCAGTACTTTTTTGCCGCAGGTGTGGGAGCAGTTGCCGACGGCGTCCGGATTTTTGGCCCAGCTCAAGCGCAAGGCCGGCCTGCCGCCTGATTTCTGGGCTCCCGGTGTGCGTCTGCAGCGCTACAGCGTGAGCAAGTGGAAGGAAAGCGAGCTGCCGCTCAGCGCGGACGGGGGAGCGTGATGCAGGAATCCAGCTACCCGGGGCGTTACTGGCACTGGCTGGACGACGGCCGCATCCAGTGCGATTTGTGTCCGCGCGACTGCCGCTTGCACGAAGGCCAGCGCGGCGCCTGTTTTGTGCGTGCGCGCCAGGGCGACCACATGATCCTCACCACCTATGGCCGTTCGTCGGGTTTTTGCATCGACCCGATCGAGAAAAAGCCGCTCAATCATTTCTATCCGGGCAGCAGCGTGCTGTCTTTTGGCACCGCCGGCTGCAACCTGGCCTGCAAGTTCTGCCAGAACTGGGACATCAGCAAGTCGCGCGACATGGACCGCCTGATGGACCAGGCGGCGCCCGACACCATCGCCGCCGAAGCGCTCAAATACGGTTGCAAGAGCGTTGCTTTCACCTACAACGACCCGGTGATCTTTGCCGAGTACGCGATGGACGTGGCCGCCGCCTGCCATGCGCGCGGCGTGCAGGCGGTGGCCGTGACGGCCGGCTACATGCACGATCAGGCGCGGCGTGATTTTTATGCCCGGATGGATGCCGCCAATGTCGACCTGAAAGCCTTTACCGACGATTTTTATTTCAAGCTCACCGGCTCGCACCTGCAGCCGGTGCTCGACACCCTGGTCTACCTCCGGCGTGAGACCCGGGTGTGGTTTGAGATCACCACCCTGCTGATTCCGGGCCACAACGATTCGGATGAGGAACTGGCGGCCATGTGCCGCTGGATCATGCAAGAGCTCGGACCCGACGTGCCGCTGCACTTTTCGGCCTTTCATCCCGACCACAAGATGCCGGACGTGCCCGCCACGCCCCCGGCCACGCTGCTGCGTGCCCGCGACCTCGCACGCAAGACCGGGCTGCACCATGTCTACACCGGCAATGTGCACCATGCCGAAGGCGATACCACGTACTGCCCGGATTGTCAGGCCGCGCTGATCGTGCGCGACTGGTACCAGATCAAACACTACCGGCTGGACGCCAGCGGCCACTGCCCGGACTGCGGCGCCGCCGTGGCCGGGCGCTTTGACGCGCAGGCCGGCAACTTTGGCCGCAAGCGCATTCCAGTCGTGATGGCCAGGGCGTGAGGGCGGAAAGGAACAACATGAGCTCTCCGGCAGGACAACTCGTGCAGATTGCGGCGGACGATGTCCACATGGAGGGCCTGCTGGAACTGCCGCCCGGGGCGCGTGGCATCGTGCTGTTTGCCCATGGCAGCGGCAGCAGCCGTCACAGTCCGCGCAACAATTACGTGGCCCGGGTGCTGCACGGTCAGGGCATCGGCACGCTGCTGCTGGACTTGCTGACGCTGGCCGAGGACCTGGACTACCAGACCCGCTTTGACATTGACTTGCTGACGCACCGCCTGTTGGTCGCCACGCGCTGGGTCAAACTGCAGGCGCCGACCCGGCATCTGCCCATTGGCTATTTTGGTGCCAGCACCGGAGCGGCGGCGGCGTTGCAGGCCGCTGCCGCGCTGGGGACGCAGATTGCGGCGGTCGTTTCGCGGGGTGGCCGGGCGGACCTCGCGGGGCCTCACGACCTGGCGCGGGTTGAATGCCCCACCCTGCTGCTGGTGGGCGAGCGGGATACCGAAGTGATCGCGCTCAACCGCGAAGCCTATGAGGGGCTGCACTGCGTCAGGGAACTGGGCATTGTTCCCGGTGCCTCGCATTTGTTTGAAGAAGCGGGCACGCTGGAACAGGTGGCCAGCCGGGCCGCCATCTGGTTCGGCCAGCACCTGATGGCCTGATTGCGGGTTACGCTCCTTTCAGGATATCGATCACCGCGTCATCGTCAACCTGCGGAAAGCTTCGGTAGAACTGCCCCACCGCCTGAAAATACGCGGGCGCTGCCAGGCATACCACTTCGTCCGCCAGGCCGGCGACCTTGTCCAGCGTGTCGGGTGGCGACACTGGTACGGCGCAAACCAGCCTGGCGGGCTGGCTGGCGCGCAGGCCATGCAGGGCGGAGATCATGGTGGCGCCCGTGGCCAGGCCGTCATCCACCACGATCACGATGCGCCCCGTGGGGTTGATCGGCGCGCGGATCGGGGTGTAGCGGGCGCGGCGCTGGCGGATGGTTTCCATTTGCGTGCGTTTCTCGGCTTCGATGTAGTCCGCGTCCGCCCCGTACTGTCCGGCATGGTCGGCCAGATAGGTCCAGCCGCTTTCGTCGACCGAGCCAATCGCCAGCTCGGGTTGCTGCGGCGCCCGCAGCTTGCGCACCAGCACCACGTCCATGTCGCCCCCCAGCCTGGCGGCGATGACCTTGGCCATCGGCACCGCGCCGCGCGGAATTGCCAGGACCAGCGGATGCTGGCCCTGGTAGGTCTTGAGCCGTTCGGCCAGCTGGTTGGCCGCGTCATTGCGATCATGAAACATGGTTGAAACCTCCGCTCGTGTTGCGTATCAGCGTCCCGGCACCACGTCGCGCCGGGGCGGGCGCGGTGTCGGCGTCCATGGCGGACGCGCCTGTCTGTCAGTGTCCACCACGATCAGATAACGTCCCGGCCAGGGTGTGGGCTGGCGTGCAGGGTGAAGCATCCAGAGTGATTTTCCTTGCTGCAGCGCGTGTTCATAGTCGGCGTCCAGCAGACCGTAATGGTCGATCAGTTGGTTGAGCGTGGCCGGGATGCGGATGCAGCCCTTGGATTGGGCACTGCCCAGACGGTGTTCCAGCAGATCCGGGTCGGTGGCGTGCATTTGAAGTCGCATGGTCACCACGCTGCGGTTACCCCATCCTTTGGGGACGGCCTGCCAGCCGAAGTCAAACACTCGCATGCCCTTGAGGCCATAGCCTCGAATGCCGTGGCTGTTCTTAGTGCCTTCGGCCCGGAAATCCGGGTTGGCCAGTGAATGGGCAAAAACGCCCGTCGGCGTTTCAAAGTAGTCGAATCGACCGGGACGACCGGTCGATGCCGGTGAGGCGCCGATCAGCCGGGGCGCGGCATCGGCGGCCTTCCAGTACACGAAGACCGCCTGCACCCGCGGGTTGCGGTCCACCAGCACCAGGTACTGGTCCGGCAACCCGGTCAACCCGGCCTGGCGCAGGGCATCGACAAGCAGGTCGGCATAGCGTTGTTCCTCTGCGGCGGGCAGCTCAAGTCGCTGTTTGACGGTCGCCGCGTAAATGGCGGCCAGGTCAAGCGGGGATTGCAGAGCCTGTCCGGAGTCCGCAACGAAAAGCAGCAAACCCAGCGCAAGCCACTTGTTCAGCATGTGTTCACCGGAACAGGCGATGGACCGGGGACGCTATTTCTCCTGGATTCGTGCCAGATAGTCGAGCAAGGCGGCCAGACGATTGCGCGCGTACCAATCCGGCGGGTGCGGTGTGTCCTGGGCCTGCGCCCGGTACACGAGGCCCCACACGGGCATGTCGCGCGTGCCGTGCGGCCCGTTTTCGACCTCGGTCCTGCCGTCAACGGTGTCCCACACCCGCTGGAAGGGAAACACGCCGCCGTTGCGTTTGGTCAGCGTGGTGAGGTCGGCCGGCGGCGAGACGAAATGCCGGAACCGCACACCGTCGCCCTTGCCGGAGGCGCCGTGGCAGCTGGCGCAGCTGGTTTCAAACTCGCTCTTGCCGAAGTCAACGCCGCCCTGCGCCGCGCCGGCGCTGCCCAATCCGGTCATCAGCAGCCAGGATATCGCCAGGCTTGGCGCTGTCGTTGCATGTTTCATCGTCCAGTTCTCCATTGCTGATAAGCCCGTTCATGTGCCGGGATAAGGTTGGGTGTAGTGTTGGTGCAGTGGGTCAGTCGCCGCTTGATTTTTCGCAAGGCCTGGCGTCCACCTGCCGCCTATTCTAGGCCGGGGTTGTGGCTTGCAGTGTTGTGCTATCGTGTTCAGGAGGAGGCGCCATGAAGACGGATTCAGATCTGAAAAAAGACGTGTTGACCGAGATGGTGTGGGATCCACTCGTGCCCGAGGCCCGGATCGGTGTCTCGGTTCACGAAGGCGTGGTGACCCTGACCGGGCATTTGGACAGCTATGCCGAAAAGGTCGCGGCCAGGCGCGCGGCGGAACGGGTCTGCGGCGTGAAGGCGATTGCGCTGGAACTCGACGTCGTGCCGGCAGGCGTTCACCAGCGCAACGACACCGAAATTGCCGCAGCGGTGGAGCATGCGCTGAGCTGGAATACCTCCGTGCCGCAGGATCGGGTCAAGGTGACGGTGGAGAAAGGCTGGGTCACTCTGGGAGGGGAGCTCGATTGGAATTTTCAGCGCCGGGCGGTCGAGCGTCTGGTCCGTCCCCTCAAGGGGGTGGTTGGAATCACCGACAACATCCGGCTCAAGGTGCTGCCGATCCCGGCGAACCTGTCAGGCCGGATTCAGGATGCGCTGACCCGCCAGGCGATGCGGGAAGCGAAACGGATCGAGATCTCGATGGACGGCAGCGTGGTGACCCTGCGCGGGCACGTCCATTCCTGGGCGGAAAGAAGCGCGGCAGAAGGTGTCACCTGGTCTGCGCCCGGGGTAAGTCGCGTCAACAACTTGTTGACGGTTGATCTTTAAGGCTTTGCTGAACAAGTCTCTCCGTTCGGCCTGAGCCTGTCGAAGGCTTCTGCAAGTTGTTGATTTGCAAGGACTGCGTTTCGACAAGCTCAACGCGAACGGACTTATTCAGCATTGCCTTAGCACGAGGATTCATGAATGGCAGCAAAATTGAAAGACTTTGCGACCTCCGTGGTCGCCGTGGTCGAGCCCGAGACCACCGCGCTGGTCGTGTCGCAGCTCATGCGCCGGCATCACATTGGCGCCCTGGTGGTGGTCGAGGCCGGGGGAAAGAATCAGCCCGTCGGCATCGTGACCGATCGCGACCTGGTGCTTGAGTTGATGGCCGAGGGCCTGGACCCGGCGGTTTTTACCGCTGGCGACATCATGTCGGTCGACCTGATCGTCGCCAGCCCCGACATGGATGCGATGGATGCCGTGCAACTGATGAAGACGCACCGGCTGCGCCGTCTCGTGATGGTGGACGACGGTGGCTTGCTGGTGGGCATTGCCACGATGGAAGACGTGTTGGAGTTGTTGACGCGAGAGCTGGTGAACCTGGCCGCGGGGCTGGCCGGCGCTCGCGACCGGGAGATCAGCGAGCGCAGTTAGGACCGAGGACCGGTTTACACACACGCACGGCGCAACCCGGGCGGCTTTAAAAGGAGACGTATGCACAGACCGCCCGTCATTCACAAGACCGCAGCCGATCTTCGTCAGCCGCCCAACTGGACGGACTACGCGGGGGGGCGTAGCGCTTACTCGCCGGCGGCGGCGCGGGACGCGTTGCAGGGCCTGCCGGGTGGCGGCCTGAACATCGGCTTCGAGGCGGTGGACCGGCTTGCCGCCACGGCATTGCGGGACCGTACCGCCTTGCGTTTTGTCGCGCGCAACGCGCCGCCGCTGGAACTGAGCTACGGCGAACTGGTGCGCCAGACCAACCGCTTTGCCAATGTGCTGCAGGGTCTGGGTGTGAGCAAGGGCGACCGTTTGTTCGTGCTGGCCGGGCGCATTCCCGAGCTCTACGTGGCGGTGCTGGGCGCACTCAAGAACGGCACGGTGGTGACGCCCATGTTTTCCGCCTTCGGCCCCGAGCCGATTGCCACCCGCATCAACATCGGCAGTGGTCAGGTGCTGGTGACCACCGACCGGCTCTACCAGCGCAAGGTCAAACCGGTGCGCGCGCAGATGCCCACGCTGCGCCACGTGCTGCTGGTGGCCGAGGATGGCGGCA
>DIVK01000018.1 GCA_002422455.1 Rhodoferax sp. UBA6134 | reverse complement strand
AGGTGGCAAAAAAACTGGAAGCCACCTTCGAATTCCCCTCCCTTGCCCACGCGCCCATGGAGCCGCTCAATTGCGTCGTGCAACTGAAGGACGGCGGCTGCGACATCTGGGCCGGCTCCCAGTTTCAAACCACGGATCAGGCCACCGCCGCCCAAATCCTGGGGCTCAGGCCGGAGCAGGTGAACATCCACACCCTGCTGGCCGGCGGCAGTTTCGGACGGCGCGCCAACCCCACTTCCGACTACATCGCGGAAGCGGTCTCGGTGGCCAAGGCCGCCAGCCACCTCAGCGCGCCGATTCGCCTCATGTGGACGCGCGAGGACGACCTGCGCGGCGGCTATTACCGGCCCATGTTTGTCCATGCCATCAGCGCCGGGCTGGATGCGCAGGGCCAGCCGGTGGCCTGGAGCCAGCGCCTGGTCGGCCAGTCGATTGCCGCCGGCACGGCGTTCGAAGGCATGATGGTCAAGGACGGCATCGACGCGGCCTCGGTCGAGGGCGCTGCCGACCTCGCCTACGCCATTCCCCACTTGCGCGTCGAGCTGCAGTCGCCCAAGCTGGGCGTGCCGGTGCTGTGGTGGCGCAGCGTCGGCCATACCCACACGGCCTTCTCGACCGAGGTGTTCATCGACGAACTGGCAGCGGCGGCAGGCAAGGACCCTTATGAGTTCCGCCGCACGCTGATTCAACATCCGCGTCTCAAGGGCGTGCTGGAGCTGGCTGCGGCCAAGGCCGGNNATCGTTCAAGTCCTTCGTCGCCGAGGTGGCGGAAGTCAGCGTCAGGCCGGACGGCTCGTTCAGCGTGGACCGCGTGGTGTGCGCCGTGGACTGCGGCATCGCGGTCAATCCTGACCAGGTCAGGGCCCAGATGGAAGGCGGCATCGGCTTCGGTCTGTCGGCCGCGCTGCACAGCGCCATCACCCTCAAGGAAGGGCGCGTCGAGCAGTCCAACTTCCATGACTATCCGCTGCTGCGCATCAGCCAGATGCCCCAGGTCGAGGTTCACATCGTGCCCTCGCAGGCAGCGCCCACCGGCGTCGGCGAGCCGGGCGTGCCGCCGCTGGCGCCGGCAGTCGCCAACGCGCTGTTCGCCGCAACCGGCAAGCGCCTGCGCAAGCTGCCGTTCGACACCGCCGAGCTGCAAAGCGCATGATGGAAAGCACGGACCTGGAAGTCCTGCGCACATGCCTGCAATGGCGGCAAGGCGGCCATGCCGCAACGCTTGCCACCGTCACCCAAACCTGGGGCTCCGCCCCGCGCCCGGTAGGCTCCCTGCTGGCCGTGCGCGACGACGGGCGGCTTGCCGGGTCGGTGTCCGGCGGCTGCATCGAGGTCGACCTGATCGAGCGGGTGCAGGCAGCGCCGCCCGCCCGGCCGGAAGTGCGCATTTACGGCGGCTCTGCCGAGGCCTGCGCGCGTTTTCGCCTGCCTTGCGGCGGCACGCTGCAACTGGTGCTGGAACCAGCCCCCGGCATCGCCTTGCTGCAAGCTGTTCAAGAGGCCATCACGCAGCGCAGGCTGATCGGGCGGTGCCTTGATCTCGCCACCGGCGCCAGCCACCTCTACACCCCGCACAGCAGCGAGACCACGCAATTTGACGGCCAGACGCTGCATGCCGTGCATGGCCCGCGCTGGCGGCTGCTGGTGATCGGCGCCGGTCAGATATCGCGCCACCTGGCGCAGATGGCCCAGGCGCTGGATTACCAGGTGCTGGTCTGCGACCCGCGCGAGGAATACAGTGCTGGCTGGGACGTAGCGCATGCCGAACTCGTGCCCGGCATGCCGGACGACGCGGTGACCGCCCTGCTGCCCGATGCCCGCTGCGCCGTGCTGGCCCTGACCCATGACCCCAAGCTCGATGACATGGCCTTGCTGGAGGCGCTCAAGTCGCCGGCATTTTATGTCGGCGCCATCGGCTCAAGCGCCAATAACATGAGGCGGCGCGAACGGCTGGGCCTGTTTGACCTTTCGGCCGCGGAAATCGCCCGCCTGCACGGGCCGGTGGGCCTGCCCATCGGCAGCCGCACGCCGCCGGAAATCGCCGTGTCCATCCTGGCGGAGCTGGCGGCGGTGCGCAACGGCATCCGGCTCGGCGTTCTGCCCGCCACAGTCGGCAAGAGCAGCGCCGCGCACCCCTCGATGGCGGCGGTCTTGTGATCGCCGGCATTTTGCTGGCGGCGGGTGCCGGCACGCGCTTTGGAGGCGACAAACTGCTGCATCCCCTGGCCGACGGCACGCCGCTCGGCGTGCAGGCGGCGCGCAGGCTGCTGGGCGCCGTTGACCGTGCCGTCGCGGTGCTGCGCCCGTCGGATCGGCAACTGGCAAACCTGCTGGAACAAGAAGGGCTGCAGGTGGTCTTCTGTCCCGAGGCGCACACCGGCATGGGAAGCAGCCTGGCGTTCGGCGTGACGGCTGCAAAAGATGCGCACGGCTGGCTGATCGCCCTGGCCGACATGCCGTTCATCCAGCCCGACACCCTGCACGGCGTGGCCCGCCTGCTCCGCTCCGGCGCGCCGATCGCGGCCCCCAGCCGCCAGGGGCGGCGCGGCCACCCGGTCGGGTTTTCGCGCGCCTTTTTCCACGACCTCGCCCAGCTCAGCGGCGACCAGGGCGCCCGTCCCCTGCTTGCCGCCCATGCCGGGCGAATTGAGCTGCTTGCGTGCGAGGACGCCGGAATTTTTGCGGACATCGACACGCCGGCCGACATCGCAGGTGCCTGAGGGCGCCCTGCGCCGCTCAAGTATCTTTTGAAATCCTGATGGATGGAAACCTGGAGGAAAAGTCCTTGTTTTTGGCCGCAATCGACACTGCCACCTGCCGCGCCACCGCCTTGTAAATGCCTGCCACCTCACCGCCGGGGTCGGACACCACCGTGGGCTTGCCGCTGTCGGCCTGCAGGCGAATCTGCATATCAAGCGGCAAGGCACCCAGGTAATCCATGCCATAGTCAGCCGCCATTTTTTTGCCGCCATCGGCGCCAAAAACATGTTCCACGTGACCACACCTGCTGCACACGTGCGCCGCCATGTTCTCCACAATGCCCAGGATTGGCACGCCGACTTTTTCGAACATCCTGATGCCCTTTTTGGCGTCCAGCAGCGCGATGTCCTGCGGCGTGGTGACCACCACGGCGCCGGTCATCGGCACGCGCTGCGACAGGCTGAGCTGAATATCACCCGTGCCTGGCGGCATGTCCACGATCAGGTAGTCCAGCTCGCGCCAGTTGGTCTGGCGCAGCAGTTGCTCCAGCGCCTGGGTGGCCATGGGGCCGCGCCAGATCATGGCCTCGTCCTGCGCCACCAGAAAACCGATGGACATGACCTGCACACCGTAGTTCTCCAGCGGCTCCATGGTTTTTCCGTCCGCGCTCTCGGGCCGCCCCTCAAGCCCCATCATCATGGGCACGCTCGGCCCGTAAATATCGGCATCCAGCAGACCCACGCTGGCACCTTCGGCGGCCAGCGCCAGCGCCAGATTGACAGCCGTCGTACTCTTGCCCACGCCCCCCTTGCCAGAGGCCACCGCCACAATGTTCTTCACCTTGGGCAGCAGCTGCACGCCGCGCTGCACCGCATGCGGCACGACCTTCATGGTAATGTTGACCGACACCTTGCCCACACCAGCCACCCCTTGGGCGGCGGCGGTCAGCGCCTGGCGAAATCCGTCGATCTGGCTCCTGGCCGGATAGCCCAGCTCAACATCAAACGCCACGTCACCACCGGTAAGGGTTAAATTTTTGATGCCTTTGGCGGACACGAAGTCCCGCCCGGTGTTGGGGTCGACGACACCCTTCAAGGCATCCATCACCCGCTGCTCTGTCACTGCCATCGCTTGCTCCTGTTGGACGCTAGTCTAGCGAAGACTGTTTTAACCTTGCAGGCGCGGGCACATACAGGCTTGTCCACAAGCGGGGCGCACCGTGCCGCAGTCGATAATGCACCCATGCTGAACCACCCTCCCACATCCCCCGGCCAGCCCGTGACCGGGCTCTTGCTCACCGGCGGCGGAGCGCGTGCGGCTTACCAGGTCGGGGTTCTGGAAGCCATCGCCGACATCAGAAAAACCACCGGCGCGCTCGCCCAGGCCAACCCGTTTCCCATCATCACCGGCACTTCGGCCGGCGCCATCAATGCCGCGGCCCTGGCCTGTGGCGCCGATGATTTTGACGACGCCGTGCGCCGCATTGCGGATACCTGGAAAAACTTTCATTCGCATCAGGTCTACCGGGCCGACTCCCTGGGCATCATGCGCACGGGTGCCACCTGGCTGACGCTGCTGTCCGTGGGCTGGCTGCTGGCCAAGTGGCGGCGCCTGAAACCGCGCTCGCTGCTGGACAACGCCCCCCTGCACGAACTACTGACCAGACTGGTGCCGCTGGAGCGCTTGCCCCGGCTCATCCGTCAGGGACATTTGCACGCGCTGGCGGTCACCGCATCGAGCTACAGTTCGGGCGAGCACATCACTTTTTTTCAGGGCCATAAACAGATCCGGCCCTGGGTGCGCTCGCAACGCCACTCAGTGCGCCACCGCATCACGCGTGAACATTTGATGGCGTCATCGGCCATTCCCTTCGTGTTCCCGGCCATCCCCCTGAAAATCAACGGACAAACCGAATATTTTGGTGACGGCTCCATGCGCCAGTCGGCCCCGGTGGCATCCGCCATACATTTGGGAGCCAGTCGCATCCTGGTGGTGGGCGCCGGACGCATGACCGAGCCCCCCAACGAGACGCACCTGCACACCACCAGCAATTACCCTTCGCTGGCGCAGATTGCCGGTCACACCCTGTCGAGCATCTTTCTGGATGCCCTGGCGGTGGACGTGGAGCGGGCACGCCGCATCAACCTGACCATGTCACTGGTGCCGCCCGCAGCGCGCAGTTCCAGTCCCCTGCGGCCCATAGAACTTCTGGTGATCGCCCCCTCGCAACGGCTGGACGCCATCGCCGCCCGTCACGTGCGGGACTTGCCATCCGCCGTGCGCACCATGCTCGGGAGCATCGGGGTCTCCGCCGACACAACGGACATCAGAGGCGCGGCGCTGGCAAGCTATTTGCTGTTCGAGTCCGGCTACACCCGTGAACTGATGGCATTGGGTTACGCCGATACACAAAAACAGCGCGACGAAATCTGCGAGTTCTTCGACTGGAGAGAAACCCGTTCCGCCACGCAGCCACCCTCCGGCCAACCCGCAGAAGACAAGCAATTCAACACTATGTGAAAGCAGCACTGGCACGGATTCCGCGCATTTCTGATCTGCCTATGCGGCAGTGAACGGTGACCGCCTGTTCTGGGATGCCCGTCATCACTGACGGGCGAACCGCCTGATACGGGTATCAATAAACAAGGAAACCCTACGGGCCTATCCCCGCTCGCGCGGGGGAACCCGGCTGGTGGACAAGAGCCTGCCGGGCGGCAAGTTCCAGCCCGACGCTGGCTTCAGCAACAACCCCGGCCTCAATGCCTGGCAGCCTCGGCTGGAGGCGGCCGACGTGCAGCTCTCACGCCGGTATATCGACACCGCCATGCAGGGCCCCGCGTTCCAGGACTTCGTGGCCGGCAAGGCGCAGGGGGCTTTCCCGGTGGCCAAGCTGCGCCCGCAAGACCAGACCAGGCTGCAGGCTGACACGTCGGTGGCTTATCTGAGCAGCGAGACGCTGGCCAAGCAGCGGGACAAACACCCGGAGCTGACGGTGGATGACTACCGGCGCATCCCTGACATCGTTGACCAGGGCGAGGCTTTTGCGCAGGGCAACAATCGCCTGGTGTTTTTGTTCGAGGCTGGCGTGGTGTGGCGACTGGCGCTCAAGGCCACCGCGAAGCGGCATGAGCTGTATGTGATCCACCTGATCAAGACCAGCCGGGAGAAGGCGCAGCGTGAAATCAGAGACAGGCTGCGGCGCAATTGAGAGGGATGCCAGTACGGGGTGTCCAGCCCCGCTAGTGCTCGCACCTGGCGATGCTGCCTCGGAAGGATTCCGACACTGGCCCGCCAATGATAGGATAAAACCATGATCGAAGCACGCATTGAATACAAACCCATCCTGAACGCCCTGCGCCAGGCGGCCGCCCAGATGAATGACAAGCGGCCGCTGATGCGCTCGGTGGCGGGCGTCATGTTCCGCGCGGCGGAAGACAACTTCGAGCAGGAGGGCCGGCCCAAGTGGCAAGACCTGCACCCCGGCACCAAGCTCGCGCGCACCAAGCAAGGCACCTGGCCGGGCAAGATATTGCAACGCTCGGGCGGGGGGCTGGCGGCATCCATCGTGCAGCGCTTTGACAGCAACAATGCGGTGGTCGGCAGCAACAAGGTCTATGCCGCCATCCACCAGGGCCTATCCCCGCTCGCGCGGGGGAACCCCGATAAGTTGCCTGCGCGAAAAAGCTGGCTCGGGCCTATCCCCGCTCGCGCGGGGGAACCAAGGCCATACGCTTTTGGTATCGATAGGCGTGCGGCCTATCCCCGCTCGCGCGGGGGAACCTGGTTTTGTCCGTGTGCAGCTTTCCCCGAAAGGGGCCTATCCCCGCTCGCGCGGGGGAACCAGGTCAAAAAATGAGGAAAAAAAATCCGCCTGGGCCTATCCCCGCTCGCGCGGGGGAACCGATGGCCTGAAAATTGCCGAGACTTGGGCTGAGGGCCTATCCCCGCTCGCGCGGGGGAACCGCACGGACGGCGTGATTTTCATGACCGAGACCGGGCCTATCCCCGCTCGCGCGGGGGAACCGCGGTGGAGGTGCGGCTGAACCGCGACGTGGTGGGCCTATCCCCGCTCGCGCGGGGGAACCTTCCGATCACTTTCCCTGTCAGTATCTTGTGCGGGCCTATCCCCGCTCGCGCGGGGGAACCAAATCCACTCATCGAAATCCGGTGTGGTGTGAGGGCCTATCCCCGCTCGCGCGGGGGAACCGTCTGGTCGATCTGGCGCCCGGTCGCTGTGTTGGGCCTATCCCCGCTCGCGCGGGGGAACCCAGGTGCTGCTGGACAAGCTGGCGGCCACTGAGGGCCTATCCCCGCTCGCGCGGGGGAACGGATGCGGTTGCAATCGGGACATGCGAGGTCACGGCCTATCCCCGCTCGCGCGGGGGAACCAGATATGACGGATGAGCAGCTCGATTCAAAACGGCCTATCCCCGCTCGCGCGGGGGAACTCTTCGATGCAGCGGCTTTTTATAATTTCTAGGGGCCTATCCCCGCTCGCGCGGGGGAACCCGGTCACGCTGCCAGCCGTGGCAGTCACCGCGGGCCTATCCCCGCTCGCGCGGGGGAACCTCAGCTGCGCTCTCTGCAGCATCGCCCGCTTTGGCCTATCCCCGCTCGCGCGGGGGAACCGTGGCGGCGCATCGGTACTGGCGACTCACCGGGGCCTATCCCCGCTCGCGCGGGGGAACCGCCGCCACGCCATCATTGCCAGCATCGACGTGGGCCTATCCCCGCTCGCGCGGGGGAACCTCGACGTTGCCGATGTAGCGGCCCTTGAGCGCGGGCCTATCCCCGCTCGCGCGGGGGAACCTCGATCGGCTTGACTTTTGAAAGCGGCACCAGGGGCCTATCCCCGCTCGCGCGGGGGAACCGCGGCGGCCACGGCCTCTTCGGTGCGCACGCGGGGCCTATCCCCGCTCGCGCGGGGGAACCTGAACAGCGCCTCAATGAGGGAGCCAAGGCGTGGGCCTATCCCCGCTCGCGCGGGGGAACCCCCTGGGTGCATTGGCCGAAGTCGTCGCAGCAGGGCCTATCCCCGCTCGCGCGGGGGAACCAAGTTTGCCCAGCACAAGATTGATTTAGACAAGGGCCTATCCCCGCTCGCGCGGGGGAACCCAGGTGGAACGACCTGTTCGCGTTGCAGGTGCGTTGCAGGTGCGGGCCTATCCCCGCTCGCGCGGGGGAACCGAGCAGGTGGGTAATGGCGTCATAAATTGCATGGGCCTATCCCCGCTCGCGCGGGGGAACCCAGCAGCAAGCCTTGATCGCGGCCGCAGAGAGGGGCCTATCCCCGCTCGCGCGGGGGAACCCGCATCGATTCAATCTCGGCATCGGCGCGCTTGGGCCTATCCCCGCTCGCGCGGGGGAACCGGTTTGACGTCGGCACCGCCCGAGGGCGCGCAGGGCCTATCCCCGCTCGCGCGGGGGAACCGATTTTTGGGTCTGCCATGGCGGTGGTGTGCGGGGCCTATCCCCGCTCGCGCGGGGGAACCGTCAAGCTCATCCGCAAGCACTTCGCCGAGCAGGGCCTATCCCCGCTCGCGCGGGGGAACCAAGTCTTGGGATGTTTTAAACGCCGATCAACAGGGCCTATCCCCGCTCGCGCGGGGGAACCGTGGATAGATGGCCGCAGCTTCCCGGACCCGGGGGCCTATCCCCGCTCGCGCGGGGGAACCTACGTAGCTCCTTGCAAAAAAAAGCCGCCAGTGGGCCTATCCCCGCTCGCGCGGGGGAACCGCACTGACGATTCCGACATGCCGCCGCCAATTGGGCCTATCCCCGCTCGCGCGGGGGAACCCCGATCTCTTTTGACGAGAGGTCCTGCGCGACGGGCCTATCCCCGCTCGCGCGGGGGAACCGAGTTTTTCACCGTAAAACCGGCGGATGCCAGGGGCCTATCCCCGCTCGCGCGGGGGAACCTCTCACACCTAACTCATTGAGGCGTAAGAGAAAACGTTGAAATCGACTCTGAATTTTAAAGAACGTTTGCAGCTTTGCTGCGGCGGGTCAACCACATGCCATCCATCTCAACCAATTCGCGCGATGGCGTTCCAAGATGAGAAAGTCCAATGCCGCCGATCTCATTCAAGTCACGCCATACCATCACCAAACTGCCCTTGGGCTCCTGACCATGCCAGTCAGCAACAACGTCCCACGTGCGCTCCCGAACGCCCTTGTTCATTCGTGGTGCCACAAACACATTGGGGGCAACTTCCAGCATGACCGAGGCCAGGAAACCATGAAAACGATCAGCCACATCACGCGTCACTATCATCACCAGCGCCATTGACCTCCTCCATGCGTAGTACCTGCTTGATCTTGTCGATCATCGACGGGATGACTTGCTGTTTGCGAAAGACTTGGGCAGCTTCTCTGCGCACCAAGCGATCAACAGTATCCTCCGCACCTTTGGCCACTTGCTTGGCTGCGGCAAAAGCGATTTGCAACGTCACCGCTTCACGGAACAAGTCGGCAATGTCGAGCACAAAGGACTGCCCCGAATCTTCATGGATAAAACCCAGCGGAGGCAGTGCCGCCAGCGACTGCACGGCAATGGCCGCTGCTGCCTGCACCGCAGTGGCGGCGTGGTTCAGTGCCTGATTGGGGATATCGGCGGCCATGGGATTGGCCCGGTCGTAGTGGCGCCCATTCCATTCAATGCCGTGCTTGTCGGCCATCAGCTTGTACATGACTTTGACGCGTGAGCCTTCAATGCCACGAAGCGTGTCCAACTCTCGGTGAGGCAACACTTCGCCCAGGCGTAGCGCATACATATGGCGCGCCACGCTGATGCGTCGGCGCGGGTTGCCCCACAGTTCTGCCTGTCGTCTGGCGACATCAGACCGATCCGGCATCAAAGGCGGAGCTGTGTAAGAGCGCACACCGTCAACACCAACGGCGGCCATCAGCGTGCCGTGGCGGGCCAGCAGGCGCAAAGCATCATGCGTGACGCTGCTGCCCGGCCCCAGCAAAATCATGGACACCGATTGATGCGGGATTTGATCGATTTGAGGGGTCAGAGAGTTATTGCCGCGCATGAAGTGCAAGCAGCCATCGATCACGCACAATTCACCCCGCTCCAACCAAAGCAAGCCGTGGCGATCTGCGTGGGGGAAGCGGGCTGTTTCCAGCCCCAAACGTCCCTTAAGCATATTTACGGCTTCGCCACATCAAGCACGCGCCGAACGAAGCAAAAGCAGTCCGAAACCAAACGCTCGATGCCGCCCGACCCCATGTGCGAGTAGTTGCGTGAAGGCTTGCGGGTCCATCACACGCAGTTGCCCCGTCAATACGGCGTCAGGCCCACTGACAACCCGGCTGTGGCGCGCATCGTCAGAACCACCTTTTTGAGTTTTGCGCGTCACACCCAGTAGCTGATAGCGGGTAACGTTGGCATCAACCAACTCCGCGCCACCTTGGCGTGCCAGCAGTTCGCGCAGCCACTGTACATAGACCTCACTGCGGTCGAGCTCACTGCCTCCCGCCTTTTCAACCGCCGCCAAAAACGCATCCCGCTCACGGCCCGTTTTGCCCTCGCGGATGATGGGACGCACGCGCACCTCAAACCCAAGCGCGTGCCCCACCGCCCACTGTGTGGGGAAAGGCCGCGCGCTCAAGCCAGCATGGTTAAGCGTCTGACCAAGACCGAGTGCAGCCGCCACATCAGGATCAGCCAACGCAGCGCACTGCGCCAATTCGGCGGCGCTCAAACGGGTGTAAGCCAGCAAGCCTTGTTCGGCATCAAGATAACGAAACGGCTGCGGCGCATGTTCACCAAAGGCCGCATGCAAAAGCGCATGGAGCGCATAGCCCAAGTCACCCTGCGTGTCCAGCAAGCGGTGACGTGCCGCCCAGGCGGCCAAGCGTTGCGGATCGGGCTGGGTGTGCAGCAAATAAAGCGCATCCGAACTCATGCCGTACCCCCAGCGCTTTTAATGAGCCCTTCGCGCACCGGGCGCCAGCCACCGTGTACGCCGCTGGTCCAGTTGCGTTCGTCACAGACATCCACCAGACGGTCCCCCGGCAATTGACCTTCGCCATCGGGCCATTGCGCCCGTAAACCATGCCCCCCATTGGCAAGCGGCGCAAGCTGCAAGGCCTGCAATACGGAGTCAGCATCCACCCAACCAGCCACCAAACGCCCAACCGGCAGGCAGGGCTTGCGTCCGATAAACAGGGGGCGCTGGGGCCGATCCAGCGCCTGTGCCATATCGTCCAAAGTGGGCGATTCGTCAGCAGGATCTAGCCGCAGAGCGAGCAAGGCCGTGAGGTCGGCATGGTAGTCGCGGTAACGCAAATGGGGGCTGTCATACGACGCAGCCCCGCCACGACGTTCTTCCACTGTGCCCCATGTGGTCCAGGCTTTATCAGCGGCACCCAATTGCGCGGTTTGAAAGTCGGTTAATCGTGAACCCGGTGCTTCCAGCCGCGTCCCCAGCCGCAACCGCTCTTGCAGGCGGTTGTGTAGTGCGTCGTCACCCCGATCCCAACCCAAGGCGTTGGCAATCAGCCCCGTCACCATGGAGAGCGCCGGAAAGTCGCGGATGATCCCGAAGTTATCAATGGTTTCACCGCCAAACGCAATGAGCGGCGACGAAAGCCTTATCAGCAAATGGCGCGGCATCTCAGGCCACCTGTGCTGGCGCGGTGCCTTGGGTGATGTAAGCCTGCACCCAGGTCGCCAAGTCATCGAGGGACAGGCGTTGCGCATTGGGCACGGCTACTTTGTCCAGGGCCAAAAAGCGGCGGTCCAGCGTGGCACCATAAGCCTCATCCAGCTTGCCAATTTCGTCCGCCAGCATTTGCACGGCGGCTTCACGGATGGCAGGCTGGTTCAGTGGCAAGGCATTTTGAAAAGCGCCTGCCAGACTGCGCGGCTGCCAGTCGCCCACCTCTACCAGCAAAAACTTGGCCCAGTCAAATGGCGCGGTAGAACCGCGCTTGGCACCCGGGCTGACGGTGGCAATCAAATGCAACAAGTGCTGCACCACACGGCCAGCCAGCTTACGCTTCTCAGACGGCAAGGTGGCCCAGTCTTTCGCCTTCTCGCCTTCCAGGTTGGCAATCAGTTGCGGCACATCAACCACCACGTAACCGTAGTACAGACCGGAGGCCAGTTCGGTATCGAAAATACCGGCAGAGCCTTGTTCGCCTGCTTCGCGCAGCAGATCATCCACCACGGTGAAGTAATCGTTCTCAACTTGGGCTTCATGCACAGTGAAGGCATGCGCCACGTACACGGCAGCATCGCGGCTGGCAAGAACATCGGAGGTGACCATGCGACCGAATAGAGCCGACTCCAATCCACTGCCGTGCTTCAGTGCCTCAATGTTTTTCTTCTCGTCTTTCAGGAACTTGGCAACGGCTGATTTCAAGGATTTTTCGTCGGTGTTCTCCTGCGCTAATTCAGCACATCGTTTGACAAGGTAGTCAATTTCAGCGTAGCCCATCAACACGGCCTGGCCTGTTTCAAGCGCCTCTTTGCCTTTTGATTCTTTTCCGCCTTTGTCCAAAAGACCAGCGTCACGCAGTCCTTCGCCGACCGCTTGCGCCAACGTTTCAGACAGTCCCGTCTCAATCAATTTTTTTCGAATCAAGTCCAGTGTCACCCTGGATCGCACCGCCATGGGCACACCAAGATTGGCCAGCGCAAAATGGTCATCGGCCACACGCCAGTGGCGCTTCAAACACTGTGACGAAATGCGCGTGCGAATCGCATCGCCATACGGCAGGCGCTTGGCCAGACCC
Organism: Rhodoferax sp. UBA6134; assembly: GCA_002422455.1. Taxonomy (GTDB): domain Bacteria; phylum Pseudomonadota; class Gammaproteobacteria; order Burkholderiales; family Burkholderiaceae_C; genus Rhodoferax. The sequence continues at coordinate 4,100 of DIVK01000018.1, read as the reverse complement.
GCGTCATCGCGGTTCAGCAGCGCGCCGGGGTAGTTGTGCAGGGTGTGGATTTGGATAAAACGGGGCAGATTCATGAAAACTCCTTGATTGGTAGGTGGGTTGATCGTTCGTTATGACTTGATTGCAGATCGGGCCAGCGTTGAAAAATAGGGGCCTGCGATGTGGAGACGTATCTCTTCGGCCTTGGCTTGATGATTACGCTGGCTGCTGCTTTCTTTCAGCACAAGCTCGCCCAGTTCGCGCCAGTTGGGCGCCACGCCTTTGCTGGCCAAAAGACGCAGCACGCGGGGCAAAAGCTGCGTGAAGGCATCGCCCCGCGAGGTCAGCAGTTTGGTCACGCGCGATTCAGACACTCCGGCATGTGCCAACTGCCTTCCCAGCTTCTGTTTGCCATCATGCCCGGCCAGCGCCATGCCATGTGCAATCAAGGCCCAACGCGGCCATGTGTCAGCGTGCCATTGCTCGGGGGACAGGCCTGCCGCCAGCAACGCACGGGCCAATGCCGCCAACTGATGCGGTTGTAGCGCTTCGGGTTTGAGCCGGGCCAGTGCGGCACGTTCACCAGAACCCGCCCGCTGGATATAGGCTGCCAGTGCGCCAAAGGGCTCGCGGTAAGGGGCTGCATTCTCCGATGCAGGCGGTTCCTCTGTGGTGGGGTCAAGCGTGCTCAAGGGATTCCTCCTGTCGTTTAATGGTTTGTTGGCGGTAGTGGTTGGCCAGGTCGGGTAACGGTGATTTGTCACTGCGAAGCCCGCCATGAAAGCGTGACAGCGCGGCAGATTGGGCACGGTACTTTTGAATGCCATTGCGTGGTCCTGCATCGAACGCTATTTTCAAAATGGCTTCAGCCCGGCCAACCAAACCCAGCATCCATTGCAGACGTTGTGCAATGGGGTCTTCGGCTTCAACTTCTTCGTTGAGGTCGTCAAAGAAGCGGGCGTCTTCGGAACTCTCTAATGGCGCAGAAAACTTGCTTGCTTTGGCCTTGTTTCCTTCACTGCTGTCACCGGAGTTGCCGCTGGCAAACAGCACGGCCAACGCCAGCCATAACAACTTGCGCACCTCGCCGATGACCGCAATGCGTTGTGTGGCTAGTCGTGCCAGTGGTTCCTTCTGGTTCGCAGCCAGCAGGCTTCTGACTTTGGGCGAAATCGGTACGCGGCGCTCGTGATAGCCCTCTGTTTTTCCTTGCCCACGTGTAACGCCTTGCGCGATAAAAATCAGGCCCTGTTCATTGGCGTAATTGCTTAAATTTTGCGCCGCAGGTGGTTGATACTTACCGCCAAACATGAGCTCAGAAACCAATTTATAGTTGAACCCATTTGAAGTGATCGTAAGCGCCTTTCCACCTTCCACGTCTATCGGCGTCCATGCATCACCCGTCAAGCCGTTCAACTCCTTCGCAGCGATGCGCGCTGCCTTGCTGCCGGTGCCAATGGACTTGATCTCACTGCCCCCACTTTGCAAGCGAATGCGGCGGCAAATCTCGATATAAAAAGGATCGAGCGCGGCAAACGCCAGGCTGCCAATGCCATCCCAAGGGGCAAGCCAGACCAACGCCAAACCGCCTTCGCCTTTCAACCCGCGTTCTTCGGCAGTCCGTTTGCGCAGGGCAAGCAAAGCCGAAAAGTCTCGCGACCAACGGGCTCCATGTTGCCCAACAGCCGCAACACCGACGCCCGGCTTGCTGGCAAAGCCCCCGTTCATGCGAGAAATGCCGTAATTTCCAGCACCCAGAAAACCCTCTTGTGTTTGAAGACTCAGCAAGGCAAATAGCCAGTCTTCTGGTTGTGCATGTCGGGCACGACTGCCTTTGATGTCATGGTTTTTGGAGGTGACCAACATGTCAACTTCATCCGCCGCAAACGCCACAGATTTCCATTCCGAGATGCTTCCTCCAACAACTGCCGCCTGCAACAGTGCGGGCCGATTGGGCGGCGACACCAAGCACCATGCGGCGCCGTCAGGATCATCAGGCGTGAGTGCAAGCAGAGCATCGCGCCACTCATCAGGGGTTTCAAAAGCGGTCGTTCTCCCCGCCTTGTGCAAGGCGATGGCGGCCAACTGCACCAGAAAGGCGTGCCATGGGTGGCGCTGGTGCGGTCGCAGGGCGGGGTAGTCGCGCACCTCGTCGGCGGCCAGCGCCAGGAACAACTGCGGCAAGCTGGCACAAACGGTGCCCCCATCGCCTGCGCGACGGTAGCGAATGAGCGGCTCTGTGAGCAGCGAATATTTCAGTTCCGATGCATTCGTCATGCGGCTTCTCCCTGTAATTTTTCTGTCGTCTCGCTGGCCTTCAAGCGCTCCAGGCCAAAGCGGTTGTAGCAAAAACGCGCTGCGCCCAAGGTGAACTCAAAGCCAGCGTGATCTGGCAATGCAGCGATGTCGATAGGCAGTGCTTCAGGGCTGACCCCTTTTGCTTGGTAAGAGCGCAGGGCCAATTGCTTTACGTCCTGCAGGAAGGGCCCGGGCTGCGGTGGATCGAAAGTCGCCAAACGATCCGCCGCGCCGAGCCGGGTAGCAACTTTTTGATCGTTATCGGCAAACATCCCTTTCGGATCATCAAAACAAAGGTCATAAGGCACCGTCTGTAGGTGACCAAGACTGTTTTTTGCACAGTTGTCACCTTCGATAGCCTGACCCAGTTTTAGCCAGTCAGCACCCAGTTCTTTCTCAATCTCTTGCAGCGCGTCAGTGTGCGTAGCTTGTTCGACCAATACGCGATTGTCAGCAGGTATCTGGCGACTGGACTGCGCCTCGATCAAACGCTTCGTGGCCTCAATCATGCGCAGGTCGGGATAGACCCCGCCCCCATCATGAAAGCGCCCCAAGCCGTTGCGGGCGCGCTTGAGCATGGGCGTGAGGTCATGGCCTGCGGGTGTCAGCACCCAGGCACGTGGCTGGCGAAAATCCTCGGGTCTTTCTTCATCGGGTCTGGCATGGCGGTGCAGGCGGCCTATGCGTTGAAGCAACACGTCCATGGGGCAGAGGTCAGAGATGAGCAAGTCGGCATCGATATCCAGGCTTTGCTCCAGCGTTTGCGTGCCGATGATGACGCGGCCCACAAAGTCGTGTCGTTGCTTGCCCAGTTGGGTTTCCACCGCTTTGTCAAGCAAGGGACGGTCTTGTCGGCTGTAGCGGCTGTGGTGAACGGTGCTGATGCCGTTGACTTTAAACAGCCAGTCGCCCCCCTGCGCCAGCGCCAGTTGCTCCAGTGCTTTCAGCGTCGCAACGGCTGCCGGTACGGTATTGCGCACCACCAACACGCGTGCCCCTTGTGCCGCAGCCTGCGCGGCCAACGTGGCGATGTGCACGGGGTCGTCCATCGCGTCCAGCGTTTGCCAGTACACCGTTTTTTGCTGCGAGTTGCCTGCCACGTGTTGCAAGTGAACGCCAGACGCATTGCGTGAGCTGACGACGGGATAGGGAATAGCGCAGGCATCGGTCAACGAGGGCTGAATTTGCTTCTTTTGATGTCCAATGTTGAGATAACGTGTGCGCGCCGTGGCACCGAGAGTAGCTGAAAGCAACATGGCTTGCCCACCTGCTTTGAGATGGGCTTGGAGCAACTGTTCCAAAAGCACCGTCATGTAGGCGTCGGATGCATGCACCTCGTCCACGACCAGCATGCTGCGGGCCAGCAGCGCGTGGCGCATGTGGGCATGACGCACCTTGAGCACGCCGAGCAAGGCCTGGTCGATTGTGCCCACGGCGATGGTGGCCGCCAAAAAACGTTTGGGATTTTCGGCCACCCACCGCTGATGCGCTTTCTCGTCAGCGGGGTTGTCTGGCCACTGAACTTCAAAGTCCGGCAGACTGATTTTGATCTGATCGTCCGCTGCTTCATAGCCGGGCAAAGCACGCACGACCACAGGTGCATCGAGCGGCCATAGGCGAGTTGCAAACTCAAGAACCCGTTTGCACAACTGCGATGCTGCGGTGCGGGTGGGTAGTGCAAAGTACAAGCTATCGACCTTGCCCGCCTGAAACCACTGGAGCAACTGGCGCTGGCGCAGGGGGGCGACTGGCTGTTTAAAGTCAACGGCATCAGCACCGTTCACCACAGCCGCTACAGCCGACAAGACCGTCCCTTGCTTGAC
>DIVK01000111.1:19999-21006 GCA_002422455.1 Rhodoferax sp. UBA6134 | reverse complement strand
GGTATTGAGCGCTGTGATCACTCCGCTGCGATAAGTTGGCTTGAATTTCTGCCAGCCAGGCAAGATGGCGGCGTTGAAAAACACCTGCTCCGGGCTTTGCACTTCACGCGCCACCAGCACGCCGTCCACGGTGTTGCCAGCGGGTGCGCCGGGCTTGATCAGCACGATCTGGTTTTCGCCGGGGATTTCCATCGTCGCCACTTCGCCGCTGCCGTTTTCGGTGTAGTCGGCGCACCAGGCTTGCAGGGTGCTTTCAAGCTGCAAGCCCTCCCAGTAGGCTTTGTCTTTTTGCAGCTTCGTTTGCTCGTCCACCAGCGCATCCAGGGCCAGTTGCAGCGGGGCGGTTTTCTTCTTCGCCTCCACCAGCGCCGTAGCGGCTTTGGTCTGCTCTGACAGCGCCTCTTTGGCGGCATCCTGCGCGGCTGTGTAGGCGGCCTCTGCGGCGGTCAGCGCGTCCTGCGCGGCCTTTCTTTCTTCGGGCGTGGCCGTGGCCGAGGCGGCCAAATTCTCGACCGCATCCATTGCGCTGCTCACGTCTTCGAAAGCCTTGGGGATGGCTTGCGTGGCGGCGATGTAATCGTTGGTGGCTTTTTGCGCGGCGGTCTTTTTCTCGGCCTCTGCGGCCTTGGCTGCATCCAGCTTGGTCTGCGCTTCGGTGATTTTCGTCGCCAGCTCGGTGAGGTGCTGGGCAAGCGCCGCCACCGTCGCATCGCGCGTGGCCGTGCCGTAATCCATCTTGATGGTGTAGTTGCCCTTGTCACCCCCGCCCACAATCGTTGCCTTGCCCATGATCAGCTTCCCACGTCCATGTAACTGTCAAACCCGCTCGGTGCGTAGTAATTGATGTATGACACGATGAATGGCACACCGTCCACAAACGCGCGATGGCCGGGGCGCAGCAGCCAGTCCACGGCGCAGCGTGCGCGGTAGTTGCTGGCGCCGCTGGAAATCGACCGTACGCCCGTCAAGGCCCGGTCATAGATGGCGGGCGGGTTGGCGTTGGCGGC
>DIVK01000111.1:0-19973 GCA_002422455.1 Rhodoferax sp. UBA6134 | reverse complement strand
CACCGCGCGGCGCGAAACGACAAACTCGGTGGCCGCATTGATGGCGCTTTGCCACACGGTGCAGGCGGGGATGACGCACTGCACGTAATTGCTGCTGCCGGTTTGCAGCGTAGCCTGCCAGCTGCTGATGGGCACGCGCACGGTGCCCATTGGCGTGATCAGGTCCATCACGTACAGCGTGACGGCATCGCCAAGGCCCACGGTGAAGTCGTGGTAGGCCAGCACACCTGCCTGCCCCAGCACCGACGGCGCGCTGGCCGTGGCCAGAATGGGGATGCGGGCGACCACCGATGCGGCACCCAGCGGGCCAGATGCCGCAGCCCGCGCCACAGCGACCAGTTGCCCCAGTGCAGCACCTGCACCCAGCGGGCCAGCTGTGGCAACCCGTGCCGCGCCTACAGCCCGTGTCAGCGCAAGCGGTGTCCCGAGGGGTGTGGCCGCTGCTGCGCGGGCAAAGAAGTTTTCGCCGCTGGCCGCAAGGATGGCGGGGGCACCCAGGGGCGATGCGGCATAGGCCCAGGCTTGGCGGATGGATGCGGCCAGTGCGGCAGGGGCGCCGAGTGGCGTGGGGGCTGATGCGTGGGCTTGTGGTGGTGGTGTAGCGGTATTTGGAAACGGCTCGGTCGGCGGCGTGAAGTTGGCGGTGTAGCGGGCCACGCCTTTGGTGATGCGGACTTCGTCAAGCCGCCCGTTAAGCCGGTTCGTTGCATAAGCGCCCAACTGCCCAATGCCCAGCACAGAAGCGCTATCGGCCACGCTGGTATAAGCCCCCGACACCTCAAGAACGCCGTTCACGAATAGACGCGCGGTTGCCCCGTCGCCTGTAAGTGCTACGTGGTAGCGAGGCCCTGCAGTGACCGCAGTCGTTCCAAACAGTGTCGGGAATGACCCGCCGCCATTGGCAACGATGACGTTGCTGCTGTTTTTCTGCACCTGCCAGCCAAGGTCTGTGCTGCCACTGTCTGACTGCCCGATTATTCGCTGTATCCCCGACACAGAGGCAAACCGAACAAATAACTCGACGGTAAACAGGCCCGAGCCAAACGCCCAGTCGGCAGAATCAGCGATCTGCAGGTAGGCGTTGCTGCCATCAAACAAACCGCTACCGGAGCCAAAAATCGGGTCTGCAGTGCTGATCTGTGCGCCGCCATATGCGGTAACCGTCTTTGGCGTTGGCGAATTGTCAGTAAACGTGGTGCTGCCATTCGCACCATCCATGTGCAGCAGCAGCGCTACCTTCGCATAATCCGGATCAAACGCCACGCCCTACCCCTCAACCAACCGTAGCCGACAGCACTTCCACCGGCCCGCCCGCCACGATGGACAGCGAGTTGATGACGATCTTCCCGGAGACAGCAGCACTGCCGGCCTGCGCGGGCAGGCTCAGATGCACCAGGCCAGCCGAGTCGCAAAACTCGCCATAGGCTGCGGTGCCGGTGGCGTCGGCGCTCTCATCGCGGCCTGCCATCGTGATGGTGAGCTGGCCGGTGGTGCCGTTGACGGTGCCGCAGGGGTCGGTGAGTGGGATGGTGGCCAGCAGCACATCGGCAGCGTCGCGGATTTTGATACTGCCGCCTGCGGTACCGGCGTCAATCAGGTCTTTGAAAGCGGTGTGGGCCGCAACCAGGGCGGCGGCGGAATAGGTGGCTACGGATGGGACGGCCATGGTTTTTTCTCCTGAGAACTAGTTGAGCTTGTCCACGACAAGCAGGTAAAGCGATGACTCTTTGACGCCGGGGCGGTACACCTCCAGCCCGGCCAGGTAGAAGCCCTCCGGGGTGGCTACATGCACGCGGGCGTACAGCTCCACCAGGCGCTTGACGGCGGCCTCTTGGGCGCTGCTTTTGGGCTGCCAGCGCAACTGGATCGTGCGGTCGGCTTCGGAATAGCCGAAGTCGTTGAACACCGCCCCGCCATCCAGCGTGGCGATGCGGTTCATGCGGCGGCGGGTTTCGCCCAGGTCCTGATCGGGCATGGCGTCAATCGTGACGGTGCCCAGCGGGTCGAATTCAATGGGGGAAAGGGTCACGCGCATGTCAGGCCCCCAGCAGCATCTTCAGGCCGTCTTTGTTGACCTTGATCTGGATGGCGCGCAGGATTTCCCACATGAAGGCTTCGAGGTGCGGCTTGAGGCCCGCGCCGTCGATTTTTATCAGGCCGTCGCCTTTGAGCAGGGCGTCGGTCTGCGCGTTCATCTGGGCAATTTGCGCCTCGGTCAGTTTTTTCTGCAGATCGAAAGCTTCCTGGCGCAGCTTGTTTTCTTTCTCAATCTGGTCTTTGATCATGCTGATGGCGGACCAGTCCATGCTGCTGAAATCCTTCAGCTGGCCGAACAGGCTGGAAAGCACGTCGCCGGTGCTTGTGATGGTGGTGCCGATGGATTCAAACGCGGCCACGGTCTTTTTGGCGTCCGCCTCGATCTGCGCCGTCATGATTTTTGTCTGGCTCTCGATCATTTTCAGTTTTTCCTGAAAATTCATCTTGGCGATTTCTTCGTTCCATCGGCGCGTGGCGTCCTCGACCTTCTTCGTTTCGTCCGCAATGGCCTTGGTGGCCGTGCTGCCCTTGGTCACGGCCTGCTCGTAGCCGATGATCTTGCCGGTCGCTTCGTCAATGATGGTCTTGACGCCGGCAATGCCACGGCTGGCGGTGCCGGTAGCCTCGGCCAGTTTTTGCGACCCTGCGGCGGCTTTCTCGCTGGCGGCAAAGGTGGCCAGCATGGCGGCGTTGGCGGCCTGAAACGGGTCTTTGCTGTCTTCTACAGCCTTTCCGGCGGTGGTGACAGACTCGCCCAGCTTGTCCACGCCGTCGGTGGCGGTTTGCGCTTTCGCACCGAACTTTTCCGCCTCGTTGCCGCCGTTGATCAGCTCATAAATCCATGTGCCCAGGCTGTTTTCGCTGCCCGAGAGTTTGGTCACCAGCTTATCGATGGGGTCCACCAGAGTCGTGCCCACGGCATAGCCGGCCACGCCCGCCGCAGCGACCAGGCCGGCAGAGCCCAGGGCCGCAGCCAGCCCGCCCGCGCCCGTGGCGGCCCCGGCCATGGCGCCCACCAGTCCGGCGCCCTGCTTGGCCACAAGAATACTGACCAGCGCTTCCAGGGCGGGCAGCAGGCTGTTCAATCCTCCGGCCAGCATGTTCGCCTGCGTGACAAAGCCGGCCATCTCGCCGGCGGTTTTGAAAATGCCGCTGTCCATATCGCTCAAGCCGCTGCCCACGCTCACCAGCGTGTCAAACAGGGGTTTGAAGCTGTCGATCACACCGGACACGTAGCTGCTCAAACCGAGGAAGGCCGCGCCCACCAGTTCAATGGCGCTTTGCAGCCCTTCAACGGTGCTCAGGTCGATATTGCCGAACAAGTCCTTGATGGATTGCACCACAACATCAATGCCGCGCGTGAAGCCGCTGAAGTCTGCGCCCTCCAATGCGGCGGGCAGGTTCTTGGCCACCGTTTCCAGCGTCGTCTTGAGCTGGCCCATCAGGCCCTCGACATAATCCACCAGCGTGCCCAGCGATCCCTCTTTGACGCTGGCGCCCATCGCATTGAAGATGGCGGCGATGGCATTGGCGATGCCGCCGAACTCATCGAGCAGGGGCGTGCCGATGCGCACGAAAAGCGCGGTCAGTGAGTTGCCCACTTTGGCGGTGGCCACATCGATGCTGTCGGTCATCTTGGCAAAGGCCGCATCGACCGAGCCCGTCGAATCGCCCATGGCCAGGATGGATGCAGCGAACTTTTCCGCCTGCGGCCCGGCCAAAGTGGCGGCAGCGGTGAAGCCGCCAATGTCACCAAACAGGATCTTCATCTTGTCCGCGCTGCCGCCGGTTTTCTCGGCGACTTGCTGCAGGATGCCGGCCAGCCCATTGGCCTTGAGTCCGGAGGCGTTGAACTCGATGCCCAGCTCAGCAGCCAGGTCTCGGGCCTGCCCACTGGGGCTGATGATGTTGCTGATGGCGCCGCGCAGGTACTCAATCGACTCTGCCGGCTTGATGCCGCTGGCGGTCAGGGTGGCAATCGCCGCGCCCACTTCTTCCAGGCTGACGCCGGAGATTTTGGCAATGGGGGCGACTTTGGCGAAGCTGTTCGCCAGGTCGGTCATGCTGATGTCGCCCTCGTCAATGACCTTGAAGAACAGGTCAGACAGGCGGCCCGCGTCGGTGATCTCCATGCCGTAGCTGTTCAGCGTGGAAACCAGCACTTTGGTCGTGCCGTCCAAGTCCGAGCGCGTGGCAACCGCCAGTTTTTCAGCGGTGGCGATCAGGGCCAGCGAGTCGGCCCAGTCCACGCCCGAGCCGATGGCGTTGCCCAGTGCTGTGGTGATCTTCTCCAGCGGCTGCGTGCTGGTGGATGCGTAATCGAGGATGGCATTCTTGAAGCCGTCGAGGTCTTCGGCAGAGGCATCAATGATGGTGCTGATCTGGCGAAACGCACTGTCAAAGTCGCCCGCCGCGTTGACCGAGAAAGCCACCGCCGCCACACCGGCGGCCAGGATGCCGGCCTCCAGCTTCACGGCCGCCATGGTCAGGTCTGCCACGGGCTGCGTGGCGCTCTTGACAGAGCCGGCAAAGCCGCTGACGTTCGTCAGGGCCGATTGCACGGCGGCGCCGGTCTTGTCAACCCCGTTGAATACCAGCTCGATGACTTTTTGCGCGTCTGCTGCCACGGTTTATCCTTGCTTTTGGCGCTCTGCGCGCTCTGCGTAATACAGGCCCCAGATGCTGATCTCGGTGTCGGTCAAATACCCTTCGGGGAACACATCGGGCCGCGCTTCAAACAAAAACCGCCCGCGCTCTGCGCAAAGCAACACGGCCGTTCTCAGGCCGTGGTCTTTCCAGAGCGCTTGGGCTTTCCCAGCACTGCCCCTTGGCCGGTCAGGGTCAGCACCTTGTTGGTGAGGTCATAGAAAACCGTGGGGAAGGCTTCGGCCAGCTTCACAGCCACATCGCGGTTTTCGGTGCCGAGGGCGGGCGATACGCTACCCGCCGCCAGCAGCTCGATGCGGTAGCTGATGTTTTGCGGCACATCGTCATCCCCCAGGCCGAAGGCTTTGCGAATCTGCGCGGCCTTGTCGCCGTCGCCGGCCATGGCTTCCACCAGGGCTTTGACGGTGTCCAGGCCCTCTTCGCTGGCTTGCTTGGCCCGGCCAAGTTCGGCGGCGGTGAGGCCGCGCACGGTCCATGCAGGCTTTTCGCCGTCGTCAAACAGCACGCCCGCCAGCTCAGGCACTTCCACCTCCAGCTGGCGCGGCGCCAGGGCCGCACTGAGGAATCGTTGCAGATTCATGGCCCGCCTTTAAGCCGACACGTCCACGGTCTGCACGTTCGGGGTCAGCGTGCAAGCTGCCGAGAAATTGCCACCGCCAGCCGGGAAGGTGCGCGAGACACCCAGCACGCCCTGCGTGAGTTGCTTGGGCATGGTCTTGTCGCGGTCTGGGCGGAATTCGACCCAGATCGTCTTGCCGCGCTGCGCGAGGAAAGAATCGGTAATTCCGTCTTTGAGCATGGCCGTGAACGACGCCTGCCCCAGCGAAGACGCTGCCGAGCCCACAGGGCCATCGTAGGTGTCGGTGCTGGTGATCGAGTAGGTCGATTCAGCGGGCACCCAGTCGGCTGTCTGCGGGATGGGGGCAAACATGGGCGTGGCGCCCTTGATGTACACCTTCTTCGGGACGTTGCCGGTATGGATGGTTTGCAGCGCAGCAGCAAAAGTGACTTCGCCGGTAGCGTAGTTCAACGCATAAACGGGGTAGTCCGAGCGCTCGACATGCAGGCCGGGAACGGCATAAATCTGGCCGGTGGTGACCACGGCGCTGGCGCTGGTGACGGTGCGCACCTGGCCGATTTCGATAGAGCCGACAGGAATGAAGGGCGGGCCGCCTGCAGCGCCGCGCACTTCGGAAAATGCGGTGGTGGCGCCGTCCGTGCCTGCCACGGCAGCCAATGCGCCGGTGGCGTCCACGGTGATGGAGTTGACCTTGGAGACGTTGGTAGCAGCGCGGGTGATGGTGACAGCCGCAGCGGCGACAGCCACCACGCCCGATGCATCTGCTGTGGCAGCTCCGGCCATGCTGGCGGTGAGCGCGGCCACGGTGACCTTGTTGGCATCGGTGTGTGGCGTGATCGCGCCGCCGGTCATCAGGCCGTAGGGGGCGACCACGGATTCAAAGCCTGCGGCGTTGCTGATCGGGAAAAACGAGGCCGAGAATACCGTGGCGTCGCCGCCGTTGGTCATGGCTTCGAACGGGTAGGCGGTCTGGCCGGCCTCGTAGCGGATGATGGGGGAGCCCATGGTTTTCTCCTTAAAAAATCAATCAGTCAAAAACACCGGGCAGCGCAAGCGGGTTGCCGGCCAGGTGCTGGTAGGTCACGGTGAAAAAAGCCTGTGCGGTGATCACGGCGCCAGCGCCTTCGGTCTGGATGCCGCAGCCGGTGTAGGTCAGCCCGTGGGCCAGGCCGCCAAAGGTGGAATCGGCAAACATGCGTTGCACCAGCAGCGTGACGGCGGCATGGGCCTGCGTGCGCCGGGCCGCCTTGCTGGTGCTGATGGCTTTCTCAGCGCGCGCCAGCGTCACTGGCATGCTGTTGGTGGTAATGCCGTACTGGTTGGTGGTGGCCTGGTCGTCGCCATCGGCCACCACAGTGACGGGCAATTCATCGTCCACAGCGATGTATTCGCCGTATTCGGCCTGTGCGGCAGTTGTGATGGCGGCCAGCAGGCGCTCACGAATGGAATCAGCCATCGATAGGCTCCGGTGGGTGCATCTTGACGAGGATGTAGCGCATGGCGTCGGCCATCTGGCGCGTGAGTTCGTCGCTGGCTTCTGGCGTGATGTCGCCGCGCACGGTGCTGAAAACCTGCGACAGTGACGGGCCGTGCAACACCTCGATGTCGTTGCGGTATCGGCTGTTGCGCCGGGCAATACCCAGGGCGCGCGAGTCTTTGAGCACGATGTAAAACGGCTTGTCGCCGCTGGCGCCGGGGCTGACGGTTTTGGTTTCGCCGGCTGGCTTGACCTTGACGCGGATGCCGCTGGCGGGTTCTTCGGGCGGCTTGAGCCAGCGGATACCGTCGCTGGCCACCTGGCTATCCGTGCTGAACTTGGACAGCAGCAGGCCCCGGCTGGGGGTGCGGATGGCGGCCGACAAATTGGAGCGCGTGGCCTTGCGGATCGTCAGCTTGTCTTTGACATAGCTGGCCTGCAGGCGCACCTGCTCGCGTATCTTGACGCTGCCCAGTGTTCGTACCTTGGGCGTGGTCTTGTTGATGGCAATGCGCAGCGCGTCGGTGGTGTTGCCCCCGACAAATTCAAACAGGCTGATGGCTTCGGCCAGCTGCGCCTGATCGACTTCAATGGCGAACGATGGCGCGGTCATGCGGCCACCGCCTTGTGCTCGATGCCGTCGCTGCTCAGGACGGAATCGACCGTGAGCACTTCGCCGGATGCGAGGGTGAATGTCTCGGTGCGCCGGGGCGGCGTGGCCAACTCAGACAGGCGCACGTTGATCACGATGGACTTGCCTTGCACGGCGGCGACTTGGCCGTATTGCGCCAGGTTGCGCTCCACCACCACCGTGACAGGCAGGGGGTTGCCCTGCTTGTCGGTGTAGGTGGCGGGCTCGCCAAACCGGGAATACACCCGGCTGACGCCGCTGGCAACGATGGACGCAAAGGAGGCCATGCCGGTTTACGCGTTAAGCGGCGGTTGCGACAAACTGGCCGAGCTTGACCAGCACGGTTGCGCTGGGGTTGGCAGCGGCAGACACAGCCACGCCGATGCACTGCTGTGCCGTGGCGGTCTTGTTCACCACCTTGTTGGTGGCGTCCCAGTACAGGCGGTCGCCCACGGCGATGGCCAGGGCGCTGGTCTTTGGCAGCTCGAAAACGCCTTCAGTGGCGAAGGGGCCGGCAACGCCGTTGGCAACGGTGGTCAGGGCCACGCCGAACAGCGCGGCGCCGAACAAATAGCCGGTGCCTGCTGCCACATCGGCAGCGGGGGTGATGGTGAGGGTGTCACCTTCTTGCTTGAAATTCTTTGCCATGATGGTTCCTTGGTCAGAAAGCGGGCCGCGCTGGTGGCGGCCCGTGGGGGGTTACACGCCGGCGTTGGTGATGGCGCCGCGATAGTCGGTGGCGGCAACGCCGTAGTCCAGGCGCACCTTGTAGCGGGCGCCGTCCACGTCAAAACCGTCTTGCACTTCGAGGTACGGGTCAGAGGCGCCATCGAGGAAGGCGACTTCCAGCACCGGGGCTTCGGTGGCGTCGGCGAAGGCATAGCGGCGGGTGCCGGTCAGGCGCGGGGAGTCCACGATGTCGCGGAACAAGCCATTGACAATGTTGGGCTTTTGCAGCTTGTTGGCGGTGTCCGGGTCGTACTGCGCGTCGTTGATCGAACGTGCGGTGCCACCCAGGCCGATAGGCACCAGCAGCACGGCGGGGCGCAGATCGAGGAAGTCGTTGCCCGACACATCCAGCTGCGAGGCCATGGCCACGCGGTCGGCATCGATGGCGGCCATGCTCAGGGCGGCGCCGGTGGTGATGTTTTTGTGATCAGCGTGGAACAGCGTCTTGCCGTCGCCCATGACGGGGCCGAGGCCGGCGTTGAGGGCCAGCAGGGCGTACACATCGACTTCGACCGTGCGGGCAGCTGCGCGGCCCAGCATGCCGGACAGGCCCACGAAAGCGGCCAGGTCGTCATTGATGATGGCCTGGCGCGACAGGTTGATGATGTTGCCCTTGGTAGCGGCCTGGATGCTGGCCTTTTCACCGTCAGGGATGCTCTTGTTCGTGAACTCGCCCAGCTCATTGACGGCATCCAGCGTGCCGAAGCTGCCGGTGCGGTAGCGGTTGTGGGCGCGGAAGTCACCGACCGAGCCGGTGGCGCAGAAGCGGTTCCAGGTCAGGGCGGCGCGGGCATACGATGCCTGCAGGGCCTTGTGCATAGTGTTTTCCAGCAGCACCGGGAAGTNNGTCTTTGTGCCGGTGCGGGCCAGCGAGGCGCGGGCCAGGTCAAGCAGCTTGTGGCCACGGAACGGGTTGCTGGTCATGGATGCCTTGACCTTGGCGTCTTGCTCCACGCCGGCGCGCACCAGCAGGGCGGACACGGCGGCGGCGCGCTGCTTGTCCACTTCGTCAGCCACGGTCTGCACCACAGGGTGGGCGCCGGATGGATTGGCGGGGGTGATGCCCTTGCCGACTTCGGTCAGCAGGCGCGATTGAATCGACTCGATGGTCAGCTCAGGATCGGCCAGCACTTCGGTCTGCAGCGCGGCGATTTCTGGCGATGCAGCGTAGGGCTTGAACATGGCGACGACGCGGGCGTTGTCTTCCTTGTTGCGGGCGAAGGGGGTAGCGGGTTGAGCCGCTGGGACGGTGCTGGGCATGTGTGCCTCCTTGGATGTGCCAGCGGCTGCTGGCGATTGCGAAACGGGGGTGGTTGCCACGGGTGTGGCGGGTTGGAAACGGGAGAGGTCGAAGCTGCGGGCCAGCGATGCGGCAACGCTGATTTCTTCGCCCACGGCATCGGCAAAGCCTTCTTGCAAGGCTTCATCGGCGGAATACCAGTGGTCTTTGCCATCGGTCAGGATGGCCAGGGCGTCCGCGTAGGGGCGCCCGCTCTTGTCGGCGTAGGCCGAGGCCATGGCCTTGGCGTAGCGGTCAAGGATGTCGGCTTGTTCGCGCAGTTCAACGGCGTTGCCGCCGGCAAAAGACCACGGGGCGTGGATCATCATCTGGGCGTTTTTCGCCATGGTGATGGTGTCGCCCGCCATGGCGATATAGCTGGCGCAGGAGATGGCCACGCCATCCACATGCACGGCCACGGGCGCGCTGTGGCGCTTCAGGGCGTTGTAAATGGCCAGGCCATCGGGGACAGAGCCGCCGTAGCTGTTGATGCGCAGGGTGATTTCGTCGGCGTCAATGGCGGCGATGTCGCGCACCATTTCGGAAGCGACTACGCCGTCTTCATTCCAGCGGTCGCCGATGTTGCCGTAAACGTAGATTTCAGCGACGGTCTTTTCAGCGGTCGCTGCGCCAGCGCCCTGCACTGGGGCGGCGCGCTGCTTGATTTCGTACCATTTCGCGGGCATCGGGGCTCCTTTTGAGCCTTGATGGTCGGCGCGGTGTTGTGCAACTCATTCAAAACCGCTGCACGATTTGCGCGCTTGGCGTAGGATGCGGCCATGCCCTCTATGCACCGTCTTTTCATCGCCCTGCTATGCTGCGCCGCGCCGGTGCTGGCGAGTGCCCAGGTGTTCCGCTGCGCCGATGGCGCGGGCAAACTGCAATACTCTGACCGGCCTTGCACGGCGGGCCAGCAGTCCGAGGTCAAGATCGACAAGCACCCGGAGCCCGTGGCGCCGCAAGCCCAGCGCATGGGGGCCGAGGCACAGGCGTATGAGGCCGAGCGTGCCGCCCGCCGTCAGCAAAGCAGCGACAGCCATGCGCGCATCGATGCGGCGGCGGCCAAGGTGCGGCAGATCAAGGCCGAGAACTACGATCCGCGCAAGTGCGCAGCGGCACGCGNNTACTGCGGCAATTGAGCCTTGCGCTTTTGCGCGATGATGGCGTACACCAGCCGGCGCGAAAGGCCGAAGCGGCGCATCAGTTCCCCGTAGTTGTTGCCGGTGAACGCGGCCCAGACGGCCTCGTTGCGCTGCTCCCGCTGCATCTGCTCCATGGCGTAGCGGTGCGAGACGTAGCGGCCCGAGATCAGCGGCCCCAGTTGCCCCGCCACGCGCGATGCCAGCGCGGCCAGCACTTCGCGCGTCATGCCTTGCGCGAACATGCCAGGCCGGTCCCGGTGGCATTCCAGCAAAATCACTTCCACGTCGCTCTGCAATGTCAGGCTGTTTTCAAGTGCGTCGTTCAAAATCCCACCCTCCTTCGTTGGTGTTGGCCGCTGGCGTTGTGCGGGCTTTTTGCTCTGCCCGCCGTTCTTCAGTCGTGATCAATTCGCTGTTGTCCGGCAGGGGCCGCGCCCAGGCGGGCGGGTTGTCCCAGTTCATCCGGCCCTTGGGGCCACAGCCGAGCGATTCGCACACGGCCAGGGCGTACACCCACAGATCGAGCGCCTCGTTGCGGGCGTGAATTTTTTGCCACTTGCCAGAGGCGTTGCGCACTTCGGCGCGCAGCTCTTCGAAGTAGCTTTGCGGCGCCCATCGCGGGGCATGGAAGAAGCCGGGGCCAGGGACTTTGCGGCGCAAATTGGCCGCCACGATGTCCTTGAAGTAGTCGGTGTTGACCATCCACACGGCCATGTCGTGCATGGGCTTGCCGTTGTTCAGCCGGGCATTGCCTTTGGTGACGGGCTTTTCTGTGGCGTGCTTTTCCACGCCATAGGAGGCGCCTTTGACCAGCAGGACGCGGCTGGACAGCCCCAGCTTGCGCAGGCGGCGATACCACGAATAAGCGTTGTGGCTTACGCCGTCTTCGCCGCCGGTATCAACGGCGGTGCGCAATACGCGCAGCTCGCGCCCAGTGTTTGTTTTGTAGGTGGCCTGCACTACTTTGGCATTCAGCAAGTCCCAGTCTTCGGCGTAGCCTGCTGGATCGACTTTGGCCGCCTGGCCTTTGCGCTCGGTAACCCATATGGCATACCGGTCAACCAGCCACGATTCAAGGTGCACACCAAAGGCGCGCACTTCGACCACAAAGCGCCCGCTCTGCCCGCCCTGAATGTCCACCGTGGCCACCAGAAAGCGGGCGTCGTCAGGGACGTGGAATTGCTGCAGGTCTTCGAGCCGGTCTTGCACGCCCGCCTCTTTGTCCGCGATCAGGTGGCGCGGCAGGTAGGGCGCGCCCTGGTCGGTGTTGATCGTTGCCTTCAGCGTGAGGTCGGAACCCGACAGGGCCAGTTCGCGCAGGCCTTGCAGGTAGCGCAGGATCAGCGAGTCCCACTTTTGATAAGCCGCTGCCACCCCGCCCAGCCAATACCCGGCAATACTGGAGCGCGGCACTTCGCCCAGCACTTCTCCGTCGCTGTTGACGGTCTGGCCATCGGCCACCCAGCGGGCGGTTTCGATGCGGTTGAGGTGCGGTTTGTGGCGCTGCTCGATGATGCTGGCGCAGTGCGGGCACACGACGACAGCGTGTTTGTCTGCCAGGTCGTTGAGTTTGGCGGAGCGCACCATGTCCATCAGTTCAGCTTCGGCCGGCAGGGTGGAAAACAGGCCCAGGCCCGGCGCGGCCTCGAAATACTCGCTGCAATCGGGGCATTGCCAGTACCAGCGGCGCCGGTCGGATCGGTTGTAGATGCCGACGATGCCGGAAGCTGGGGGCGCCTCGTGCGGTGTTTGCGGGCGCCAGTGCGGGTCGGTGTATTCCCGGCCCGGCGAGGATTCGACCATGCACATGCCCCGGCTCAGGAAGGTTTGCGTGCGCTTCAAGCCCAGCGCGTAGGCCGGGCCTTCGCCGTCGATGTTGTCCGGCATGCGGTCGTAATCGGTCAGGGCAACATAGCGGTAATCGGACGATGAGAGCTGCGTGGCGGATGGCCAGCCGATCTTGACCCACATGCCATGCTTGAATAGCTTGTCGTGCGTGTTGTCGTCGTGCCCGCGCTGGCTCATGAGGTCTGCCAGCTTGGGGCTGTTGCGAATTGCGCGGTCGATGCGGATTTTGGAAAACTCGCGGGCCTTTTCCTGGCTCATTTGAATGATCAGCATGTCGCCAGGGTCGCTGGTGACGTTGCGGGCAAACCAAGAGTCCAAGAGGCCGAGCGTTTTGCCGCTGCGTGCAGGTCCGACAAAGCACACAGCCTCATGCTTGCGGCTGGCCAGCATGTCCATAGGTTCGATCATGTAGGGCGTTTCAGTGGCCGACCATGGCCCCGAGTAGCCCCCAGGCTGGCGAATCACCAGCGAATCAGCAGCACCCTGGCTGACGCTGGTGCGGCGCGGTGGCCTGAAGGCGTAAGCGGCTGCGCGGACGATGGGGGCTGCGCTGGTGAAGGCGGTCATTCGTCACCCCCGCCCACAGGCGCCAGTTTTGAAAGTCTGTCGGCCATCGCATCCATGGCTTCATGCAGCAGCGATTCCACCGATTCAGCAACGTCCCCGGCAATGCCGTATTTGCGCTCGAGGTTGTCGGGGATGGCGCGGATGTCCGAAGCAATGGCAGCGAAGGCGGTGGCAATCACGCGCTCCACATCGCCTGCAGGGATCAGCTCGCCATCACGGATCTGCAGGTCGCGGCGCTTTGTCTCGCCCTCGTACCAGGCCTTGCGGTCGCCGGGGCTCATGCTGTCCGGGTCGGCTTCGCTGTCGGTAGGCCCGGCAAAGCGCCATTGCGCGGCGGCATGCAGGTCAATCTCCCAGGCAATGCCCTTCGCCCCCCGCTGCACCACGGGCATGCCCCGGCGAATCCACGCCTCAATGGTGGGCAACGAGACATCAAAGAATTCCGCGCACGCGGCCTTGCTGCCGATGCGCACGCTGGATGTCAGGGGGGCTGGTTTCTGGCTCATGTGTTGCCTATAAACAACAGACTAGAGGGGCCGAAAAACTGTGAATTCCCGCGCCTGCGACCCGCCCGGCCCGCTATCCCCAGGGAGTACCTTTTTTGTTGCTTTATCGCCACACTTTGTTGCTCACACGCCACAAACTGTTGTTCAAAAGCAACGCGCATGATGGGGTCGACGATTTTGTCGTTGCGCGTCAGTGGTTTTGCGGTAGCGCCTGGCTTCATGCGCCCTCCTTCATGTCTTTCAACTTCGCCCTGTACTCATCCCGGATGGCAATCAATTCCTCGCGCTGCCACTTGTGCGGGGTGTTGTCCGACTCCAGCTCCTCCACGCGGGCCGGGCCGATGCGGCGGATCAGTCGGATGCGGTAGTCCACTGCCTTCCCAGCGCCCCAGCGGTTGCAATGCACGCACTGGGCATGGCAGTTGTCCGGGTGGAATCTCAGGTGTGACGCGCTTCCCGTACTGCGGTAGTGGCCTGCGTCCCGGCCTGCGTGCAATCCAGACAGATCGGGCGGCGGCGCATCGCAGGAAATGCACGGCTGGGTGAAGTCGCGTGCGCGAATCCAGGCGTTGAACGCAATCTGCGCTTCACGGATCAGGGCGGGGATTGTCTTGATAGCCTCCTTGCGCGCCTTGATGCTGGCCCGCTCCACCTTCGCAGCCATGCGGGCGGCCTTGGCGTCTGCGCGCTCCTTCTTGGCTTGCTGGGCTTCAAGCCACGGATCAATGCAGGCCGGGTGAATGCGCTGTCCGGGTTCCAGCTTTGCACGGCAGTGGGGGCATGTGGTGCGGCGAAATGTCATCTGCGCCCCAATCCGCGGTACGCTATTTTAATCCATATGCGGCAACTCGATGCCATTATCTGCACTCCATGCAAATATAAACTCGATCAAATCCGCGCATTCTTTTCGCGATAACTGGCTTGTTTTTTTAAAAACAATATCTACCCCATTTCCATCCAGCGCAGGCAGCAATTCAACTGGCTCCCCGGTGGCGCGACACCATGCCGCCGTCAAAAGCCGCTTCCACACGTCGATGCTGTGTTTCTTGCCTGCCCATTCGTGTGTCTTAGAGATATGCCCCAGCATGGAATGCAGCATCCTGTTTTCGGCATCACTACGCTTCTCCGGGCGGATTTCCAGCGTCAGGCGGGTGTCTCCCGCTGTCAACCAGCCCTTGGCGTGGTGCCATGCTGTCTTGATGGCCTGGTGCGCCTGCTGGGCGTTGTACAGGCTCATGGTAAGGCGCTCGCTCACTCTGAAGCCTCCATGCCGACATTGCCGCAGGCGTTCCAGCCTTCTGGATTGCCCGCTTGCCTGGCCTGCTGCGCGTCGATCTCGGCAATGGCCCGCTTGAGGTAAATGGCCTTGTCCAGCGTTTCCTCGTATGCGTGGTTGAGCCATGCCCGCAGTGACAGCGGGTTTTCCGCCACCGTCGTGCCGTACTTGTTTTTCCCGAAAGCCTGTCGGCGGGCAATGTCCGCGCAGACTTCGGCCTCGGTGCCCTCGGGCATGAAAACGCCTACTGTGTGGATTTCGTGGCTCATGCTGCCTCCAATCCAAGCTGCACAGGGGTGGCTTGTGTGGGCTCGAATAGCTTGCCCTGGGCGTGTGCCTGCTCGATACGGCGGCAGGCAATGTCGAAGTATTTGGGTTCGCGCTCGATACCGATGAAGCTGCGGCCCATCTGCACGGCGGCAACGCCTGTCGATCCGCTGCCCATGAAAGGGTCAAGAATCGACTTTGTATTGCCAGCCTGTTCAATCGACCAGCACATCAGCCTGACCGGTTTCTGCGTCGGATGCACAGCGCCGTCCGCCATGATTTCCACGCGATTCATGGTGCAGATGCGCAGAGCAGCCTGGAGGCTTGTCCACGCAAGTTCCCCGTCAGACTGATTGATGCGCTGACCTTTGTCCCAGACAAGCCATCGCATCGTCGGCGGAAGAAGGTCTGCGAAGTAATTCCCACCCCAGATCACATGAGTTCGTCCGGCACCGAGGATCAGCTGGAACAGCTCGGCTGGCGGGCGCTCACCGTCCCATCCGAGGAACTCGTATTCCTTGCGACCACCGTGGCCGCCAGTCGTTCGTTTTTGCCCGTCCTTGTTGATCCCATACGGCGGGTCAGTGATGACCGCATCCACCTTGGGCAGCGTCGGCAGGATTTCCATGCAATCGCCCAGGTACAGCGTGGCGTTGCCTATCGTTTCAATTCGGCTCATGCCTTCACCTCCCACGCTTGCGCGGTGCGGGCAAGGATGCTGTTTGCTGTGCCTTCATGTGCTCCTTCAGCTCCTGCGCGATTCCATTCCACATGCCTGTTCCGCATCGTTCCAATTCCTGTGCCCTTTTCCATGAATGCTCCTTTGTTGCTGGGTTGCTTGCCAACTTGATGAGGTGGGCTAGCTGTGTGTCGTAATGGGTCATTGCTGGGCATAGGCCACATCGCCAGAAAACGGAACGTAGGACACGGCGTGGCGACGGCTGCTGGTGGCGAACTGCTGGGCCGACTTGCAGAACCACAGCGGCTGCGAGTAGTGCTGAACATCACCGTTGCGCTGTTTTTGCAGCTCCAGGCGGGCGTCTGCCTTGTCCTGGTCAACGTCCGGGTCGTTTTCGTCCTTGCGGGCGCTCCAGACAGTGAAAACGTTGTCTGCGCCGTCCGTGATCTTTGAGCTGCCAGCAACGTCCAGCTTTCCGGGGCCGCGTGATTCGTCCTGGCCCTTGCGCGGGTGCGCGACAAGGTGCAGGTGACAACCGTTGCGGCGGGCAAAGTCGCACAGCTTGCGCACAGCCTCTTTTTGCGCAGTCATGGAGCCGGGGCCGTCCTCGGGTACGTCCGTCATCATCAAGCTGTCAATCACAAAATGCCGCACCCCGTACCGCTTGCTGGCGTACAGGAACACCTGCAATAGACGGTCAATCCATGCGCTTCCGACCACGTTGAAGAACCACAGCTTGTCGTTCACCCACGCGCCCACGGCATCGATGTACTGTGGCGTCGGGCGATCCAGGCCAGTCGCCTGCTTCACCACGCGCTTGAGCTGGCGCTCTGGCGTCATTTCCCCACTGAACACCGTCACGCGTTCGCCCTGCTGCATCAGCCCTAGCAAGACTTGGGAGAGCATCAGGCTCTTGCCATGGCCGTTGTAGCCCGTCCATACCGACAGTTCACCAGCGCGGAACTCGAACCAGTCAAGGTCACGATCCAGCCGCAAAACCGGGTCGCGTTCTTCGCCGTGTGCCGGGTAGAACATGGACTTCACGCGGGTGATGAAGTCGCTGGCCTGCCGCAGTTCCTCGGGGTCTTGCGGCTTGGCGCTTTGGATGGCCTGGTCGAAGTCGGAGGCGTCCGCGCCCTGCATCAAGTAATCATTCGCATCCTTTGCGGGCAGCGTCACCAGCTTGCAGCGGTCGGCACCAATGCGCTTTGCTACCTCCTTTGCACCCTTCTGGCCTGCTTCGTCCGAGTCGAAAAAGATCAGGATTTCGCTGAACCGATCCAGCCTATCCCAGTCGTTTTCGAGCCACTGGTGATTGCCTGCCCCGGCATTCACCGACAGCGCGGCAATGCCGACTTGGTGCAGGCTCATGGCGTCAATCTCGCCTTCGCAAATGGCTACTGTGCGGGCCTTCGGGTCGATCAGGTGCCAGCCGAACAAGCAAGGCTCTGCCCCGCCCTCTTGCCGCATGTCCTTTTTCTCGGCCACGTTGCGGTACTTCACGTTCACCAGCACGCCTTCGCGCAGGTACGGGAACACCGCATAGGTTTTGCCGTCCCGAATCTGCTCCGCGATCTTGAAAGCTGCCAGCGTTGCTTCGGTCAGGCCCCGGCTCTTGAGCCACTCCAGCACCGCAGACTTCGGGGTTTGGCACTGCGGCTTGGCTGGGCGCTTGAACGACTTCACTTCGCGCTCTGGCATCGTGTCCCGCACGCCCAGGTACTGCTTCGCTTCGGTCATGGCCTGGGACACAGACACACCCCGGACAGCCGCCCACAGGTCGAGCAGGTCGCCCGATTCGCCGGATGCGAAGTCAGCCCACACGCCAGCCTTCGCGCCGGACAGGCGCACGGACAGGGACTTGCCCTCGTCGCCGTTGATGCTCCCAGCTTTCCATTCGCCGGATTGGCGCTTGCCACCGGGCAGCAGGTATTGCGCAATGGCGGCGGCTTCTGAGGCCATGCGCTGAGACAGTTCTGCGGCGTTCAAATGTGCCTCCAAGCTTTGCGATGAACGATAGAACTGATTTGTGTTTGCGTCACCCCAAACTGCGTAGCCAATTCGGCCTGCACCACACCGCTGGCTGCCGCATGTCGGATCGCGATCACGTCCGCGTCATTCAGCTTGCTCCTTGGGTTCGCAGATCCGACAACGGACGGAACGCGACCCTTTGCGACCTTATCGGCGATGTTTTCAGTGTTTGTTCCAAGCCATAGATGCTTTGGATTCACACATGACGGGTTGTCGCAGCGATGCAGTACATGAAGTTCGCCAATAGGGCCAACCATCAACTCGAAGGCCACACGATGCGCCAATTTGTTAACGCTCCCTACGCTGATTCGGCCGTATCCTTGAGGCGTCTTGCGCGCGCTCCAGTTCCAGCAACCATCGGTCTTGACGACCTTCGCCAGCAATCGATCAAGGGTGTTCATGCGGCCTCCTTGATGCGCTGGCCATCGCGGAACTGGTCGGCATTGGTGTGCCAGCACTTCGATGCCATCGCATCCCAAATCGTCGGGAACCCGGCTTCACGCCACCAGCCTGCCGACTTGTGCAGTGTGGCGTACTCGTCGCTGCCGATCTTTGCACCGGCCTGCTCTGGCTGCTCCTTCGGCTCGTACACATCGACCCACGAATTGCGGGTTGAGTTGTCCAGCGACTGCGCCACGCTCAAGCCTTTTGCCTGCATGTCCGCAAGGGATTTCAGAACAAGCTGCTGGGCTCGTGGCGTCATCTGCTTGCGAATGCGTTTTCGCATTTCGACATATCCGCTCCATGCCTCCATCGGGAGCCAATCGGGCAGGGGCGCTTGCGCCTCTTCTTTATTCTTTGGTGTTGGTGTTGGTGTTGGTGTTGGTGTTGGTGGCATTGCATCAGCATCAGTTTTTGATGCCACGGCATCTGTTTCTGTATGCCGTGGCATTGCCGATGCATTGCCGTGTTCTGGCTCTGGCTTATGCCAACGCTTGTTTGCTTTGTCGCGCTGCTTCTGCTGCTTACCTCGCATGGCATCAATCTCTGCATCAGCGCGGCTGTTTTTCCAACCTTCTTCCGTCTGCTCAAAGAACTCATCCAGCACCACGCGGACAGCTTCACGCTGCTCTTCGGTGGTCGCAAGTACCAGACGACAAACCGCCCTCAACTCCAGCGGCAGGGCTTTCTCTGTCGTGTAGTAGGTGTCCAGAAGACGCCTGTACGCGGCATCCTCTGCCCAGCTCAAGTGCCGGGTGGCGCTCAAGTAGTCGCCGATGTGAAAGGGGTAATAGTTCATCGGGTGCGGCGCCTCAGAACGGATCAGACGGTTGCAGAGCCACCCACTTCATCTCGAAGTAACCGCGCTTGCGTTCGACGGCAGAGCGAACCATGGCAGCGATGGCTTGCACGTCCTCAATGGCAATCACGAAGGGCTCTTGATCGTTCCAATCTGGACCTATGGTGAAAGCGCGACCTTCTGCCGCAGCCATCAAAAACGACGCTGCGTGATAGACCAGAACACCAGGTATTCCCGGCACGTCACGTACCACCACATAGGGCATTTCATCCCGGTCTTCATGCCTGAAATTGCATGTGATTCCAGTGCTTGTTTCGTAGTGCATAGCTGCCCTTTCATTGCCCGAAAAAGAAACCAACGGCAGGCAAGCGGGCATGTCCTGCTTTTCGGGAGCTACCCTAGCCGTGGCGTCAAAAAACATTGGTTAGATCCCGTAGCGCCTTGCAATCTCCCGCATGGCGGCTTCGTACTGCTCTGCTGTAGCGCCTTGGTTCGCATTCGCCCATGAGCGTTTAGCGGCTTCATAGGCGGCATATCGGCTCACTTCGCCACCTTCGCGNNAGCGACACAGAGCGCAGGCGAATGCAGGACTTGATGAATCGGGCGATGCGGCTCATTGCGACATCCCCCGTTTGATCGCATCCCGCTTGTCTAGGCTGGCAATGGCCTGCTCACGCGGCTCAATCGAGATGGCGCCAAGCACACGCGGCTTGAGCGAGACGGTCTGACGGCCTTTGCTGTCCAGCGTCTTGACAGAGCCGAAAGCCGAATTGCTGCTGGTGTTGGTTGTCTTGCGCACCGGCTTTGCGCTGGGCATGTCTGGGCGTGGGATTGGGAAGCTCATTCCGCAGCCTGCAAAATCTCTTTGGTGCCTCGCGCCACAATTTCTGCCTGCTGTGCTGCTGGCAGCGTTGCAACGTCAGCAGCAGCGGCGACAGATACGGCTCCGGTTGTGACAACTGCCGCAAGCTCTTTAACGCCGCCAGCCAAGGCTTCCGAATATTGCCCCGCGCGCTT
>DIVK01000086.1 GCA_002422455.1 Rhodoferax sp. UBA6134 | reverse complement strand
TGATTTCAAATATCCGATTTCTCAAAGCTGCTGGGGAAGTTTCTTAAGACTCGGAGGAGGCCTTCCTCAAGCACCTGCGTGATTTTTATTGCTCCGGCGGCGCTGGCGTGGCTGTCAATTGAAATTTGAAATCGACCAGGGGCATGCCATGACTATTTCATCTGCCAGGCGTCGTGAAAAAAGGGACATGGACTTGCACATCGTTGCTGGCGTATCTACAATGTAGAAACATTAAAGGAGGTTCACCATGGAAGCCGTCATTCGCAAATGGGGTAACAGCCCTGCTCTTCGCTTGCCGACCACCGTTTTGAGGGAGGCGGGTTATCAACTCGAGCAGAAGGTTGACCTGATCGTTTCACGTGGCCGCATCGTCATCCAGCCGTCTGAAAAAGTGGAATACGACCTTGATGCTCTCATCAGTGGCATCAACGCCTCCAATGTCCATGACGAAGTGAGCTTCGGCTCTCCAGTCGGTAACGAGGCGCTCTGATGCCGCGTGCTTATGTTCCCGACACTGGCGAAGTGGTTTGGCTCGAATTTGACCCCCAGGCCGGGCATGAGCAGGCCGGCCACCGGCCAGCGTTGGTCATCAGTCCAGCAAGCTACAACGGCAAAACCGGATTGATGGTGTGCTGCCCGATGTCGACCAAGATCAAGGGACACCCATTTGAAGTCGTGACTCAGGTCGACGGCGTGGATTGCGCGGTGCTTTCGGATCAAGTGAAATCGCTCGACTGGAAAGTCCGGCGTGCCAAAAAGAAGGCTGTCGTTAGCGAAGATGTCCTCGGGCATGTCAGGGCCAAGATGAAGGCGTTGCTGCAAATCTCGTGATGACCGATAGCCCAGCTCTGTCCCGCTGATCTGCTGTACCATAAGTCTGACGTCTCACCCTTTGACCGTCTGGTTTGTGGCCAGATGCTCTTAGGGCGACAGGCCGCCTCCGGGCGGCTTTGTCATTTTTGGAGGGATCTGCGGCAAATCAAGGCTGGTTAAATGGTCGCGCCAAGTTCTGCGGAAAGTTGCAGGCTATTGCAAAAAACGCTCATGCAGCACGACGGCCCATTTGAGCGTACAGTTTCAGGTGTGGTCCGAATAGCGGTGTGGGTAGCGGATGTGATCTTCCGACTGCAACCTTCCGCCCCGACAGATGCGAAGCGGTGCAAACGCCTGATGGCTGATGCCAATCGGACGATTGCGGAGTCCTGCGGACAATCAATGGGTCCTTCCTGGCCAAAGCGGTATGCGGGGGGCAACAGCGCGAGATTTCGATAGCGTCTGCCCTGAAAAACAGGTTGGACAAGGCCAAGGCCGAGTTCAAGCTCGTCTGCCTGGCACTCAATCTGCGAAGAATGGGGGCGATGCAGAGGGTCTGATGGGAGTCAGCGGCCCAAATCAACCTTGCAAGCGAGACATCACAGCGTATCCACGCTGCTTTACGCGGCACCATCAAAAAACGAAGCGCTTGCCTCGATCAGTCGAACACGTCGGCCCCTGAATCCAAGGGGCTGACCAACATTGCGGGCAAACAAACCGTTTAGACTCCAACCGTTTTCAACCTCCAAAGGAGACACCCATGAAACGTACCCTGATCGCTTCCGCCCTGCTGGGCGCGTCCGTGCTGGTTCACGCCGCGGGCTTCAAGCTGTCCAGCCCAGACATCAAGGCCGGCGGCAAGATTGCCAAGAGCTTCGAGTTCAATGGTTTCGGCTGCAGCGGTGAGAACAAGTCGCCCGCCCTCAAGTGGAGCGGCGCGCCCCAGGGCACCCAGAGTTTTGCCGTGACGGCATACGACCCGGATGCCCCCACCGGCTCGGGTTGGTGGCACTGGATCGTGATCAATATTCCGGCCGACGTGACCGGGTTGCCAGGCAATGCGGGCGCCGTCAACAGCACCACCTTGCCGCCGGGTGCGGTGCAAGGGCGCAGTGACTACGGCGTCAACGCCTGGGGCGGCGTTTGCCCACCGCAGGGAGACAAGCCGCACCGCTACATTTTTACCGTCTACGCGCTCAAAACCGAAAAACTCGACGTGCCGGCCGATGCCACGGCCGCGCTCATCGGCTACATGATCCAAGGCAACAGCCAGGGCCAGGCCAGCTTCACCGCCAAATACGGCCGGCCCAAGGCGAAGTGAGCGGCGGTGGGGCACGTGGGCGCACGCGCTCAAGCCGTCTCGTTCACCTGCCCATCCAGGTAGTACCAGCGCCCGTCTTCGCGCACAAAGCGGCTGATCTCCTGCAGGCGCTGCGCGCGCCCGCCCTCGCGGCAGCGCGCCACAAACTCCACCACCCCGGCGTCGCCCGACTGCGCCGCGTGGCGCACCTCCAGCCCGAGCCATTTGACGGGCGGCAGTGCCAGCTCGCCCGGCGCCGTGGATGCGTGCCAACTGGCCAGCAGGTAGTCGAGCAGGCCCAGCACGTAGGCGCTGTAGCGCGAACGCATCAGCGCCTCGGGCGTGGGCGCGTGCGCGCCCGTTCCCAGGCCCGCGTGCCATGGGCCGCAGCAGGCCGCGTAGCTTTGCCCGCCGCCGCAAGGGCAGGGAGCTGTGGCGGGATGATGGTTTTTCTTCATGCGCTCAATGGTAGCGAACGGTGGTGAGCGGCTGGTGGAGGGAGAAACAGCATCCCCACCTCTGTGCATTTTGCTTTTACCCCTTTCCCGCGTTATCCTAGCCCCGGTCTTATCCGTTTCCCGGTTCGGGAGCTTCATTTTTTCTGTCAGGAACACGCAATGAAATCTCTTTATTCAACATTGACCAGCGGCCTGTTGCTCATGGGCATGGTTTCGACAACCCTGGCTGAGACTGCCTTGACGCCGAAGGCTCAATACACGGCGGACAGCAAAACGGCGTTGACGCGCTACGAGGCGGACAAAGCTCTGTGCAATGATGAAACCTCGTCCACCGCGCGCTTGCAATGCCGTCGTGACGCCAAAATCGAGTATGACAAGGCCCTCGCCGCCGCCAAGGCTCAGATGGCGGCAGCTACAGCCGCCCCTGTTTCTGCCAAAACGCAGACTGCCAAGGTGGCCTGCAGCGACTGCGGCAGGGTGATTGCAGTCAGCATGACCGAGAAGGAAGGTGAAGGCGGCGCAGTCGGCATGATTGCCGGCGGCGTCACCGGTGCCCTGCTGGGTCGCCAGGTCGGCGGCGGTTTTGGCAAGGATCTGGCCACGATTGCCGGTGCCGCGGGCGGCGCTTATGCCGGCAAGAAGATTGAAGAGAAGGTGAAAACCCACAATGTGTGGACGGTCAGCGTGCAGTACGGCGATGGTCACAAAAAAAGTTTTGATTTCGACAAGGATCCCGGTCTGAAAGTGGGCGACGCGGTGAAGAACTCGGGCAACATCATTGTGCGTGACTGACGCCATTCAGAACTTTTTTGCAGGGCGTGCTCATGTCTGACAGGTTTTTCCTGCTTGTCTTGACCGGCGCCTTGCTGACGGGCTGCGCGGCCACCGGCCCCGACAGCCCGTCAGCGCGTCCAGTGCTCTATCCCAATGCTACGTTTGATCGTGTGGGCGATGCCAAAGCCCGGGCGGAAGCCGACGCCTGCATGGCGCGGGCCCAAAGCGCCGGACTGACTCCCGGGGAAGAAAACAACGAGATGGCGCGCCGCGCGGGGCGGGGGGCTGCCGTCGCCGGGGTGGCCGCGGCGGTGGGGTCGCTGGTTGCGGGCCGGGGGGGTGACAGTGCGATCAGGGCGGGTGCCGTGGGCGCCGCCGCGGGTGGCTCGGCCGGCGCCGTGTCGGGCGCACTCCATGAGAAGGCCAGCAGCACCTACCGGCGATTTGTGCAACGTTGCCTGAGTGACAAGGGGTTTGAACTGATTGGCTGGAACTGAGCGGCGTAGCCGGTGTGCGCATGCCGGCCGCATTGCGTTCAGGTTTGCGGTGAATGGTCCGTCTGGTCTGGAGTGGTTTCGCTGGTTTCTTTTTCGGCCAGCAGGGCGGAAGAACTCCGCACACGGTAGGACAGGTATTTTGCGATATTGCGCATGATCTTCAAGGCCGTTTCGGGCTCGCGCCGCGTGAGCGTGGCAAGGGCCTGCTTGTCAAGCAACAAAGCATTCACCGGACTGTCCGCCTGGGCGGTTGCAGAGCGGGACTTGCCGTCGATCAGGCTCATCTCACCGAGAAACTGGCCCGGCCCCAGGGTGGACAGGCGAGTGGATTCATCACCACCCGACAAGATGCTGACGACACCTTTTTCCAGCAGCCACACCCCATCAGCCGCATTGCCTTTGAAAAACAGGGCGGCCCCCTCAGTTATTTCACGGGGTTTGCCGAGCGTCAGGACAACGGTACGCTCCCTTTCAGTCAGGTCCTCCAGCAAGCTGTTTTCCTGGAGAGGTTTGGAAAGAAGTCCGCTCGAACCTGAAGACGAGTGCCGGAGAACCATGTCTTCACACAATTCCAGCCCGCGATCCATGTCGATGCAGCGGTGAATCCCGGGCATCGCCTGCAGGGCATCGTGCAGTTCGGTTGATCGTGTCCGGCTCAGGCCGGCGAGGACGATTGTCAACTTTCGTTCGGCAATCGCGCGGATGAGCCATGCCAGCGCGTTCAGGCCACTGGGGTCCACGTCGCGAACCTGGCTTACGTCGATGACCACGGCAATGGCATGGGGGTTGAGTTCGTCGGCCAGCTGCGTCAGCCGGATGCTGTTGCCGAAAAACAGGTGGCCATTGAGTCGCAAAACGCCCACCCGGTTGAACTGCTGGGTCAGATCGTTGTTTTCGTCGCAGCTTCTGACCCGGTGCGAACGGTGGTGATCCAGATAGTTCCAGTTGGCGGTGAGGCTGCCCGACACGCGCCGGAGAATGACCAGGCACGACAGGCCAATGCCCATGAAACTGGCCCAGATCATGCTGCCGAAATATTCGACCACCGTGATGACGATGATGGTCCAGAAACCGAGGTCTGAGGTTCCCTTGCGGCGCCAGTGACGGGTGCGCACGATTTCCAGCAAGCGGTGAATGACTTCCCGTTCGGCCATGAGCAGGCATTGCAGCAACAACAGCCCGGCCACCATGCCGACGGGCAAAACCAAAAGCCATGGGCCCAGCAGCCACAGCAGCAGGCCGGTCACGAGCAGCCCCATCAACGCCACCTGCACGCCACGCCCCCCGGCCAGCCAGCTGGAAATGCTGCGGGAATTGTGGCCGGTACAGGGTACGCCACCCATCAGGGCGCTGATCATATTGGAGCCACCCAGCACCATCAGCTCGCGGTTGGGGTTGATGCGCGTGCCAAAGCGCTGCTCCATCTCGTTGGCGGCGGTAAAGGTTTCCAGAATCATCACCAGTGCCAGGGTCACGGTGCTGGGCAGGCCGATCTGGAGCAGGCGCATCAGTTCGTGTTGCGGCAGACCGGGCCAGAGTCGCACGGACATCCAGGCCCAGTCGGGTACGGCCCGCAGGGTTGGCGGCTGAAAGGGGGGCTCCAGCAGCATGGCAATGAGCAAGCCCGCCGACAGGGAGATCACAACCGCAGGGATGAACGCGAGCCTTTTCGACCAGGCTTGCAAAGAGGGCCAGATGAAGAAACAGGCCACCATTGCGAAGGCTGTGACAGCGGCCAGCCGACCGTTGTCCGTGATCTTGTGAACCCCCAGGCTCAACAAAAGCAAAGCCGTACCGTTGCTGATGCCCGCCGTGACGGGCATCGGGATCATCTTGAAGACATTGCCGAATTCAAGCAGGCCAAAAAGCCAGACCAGGGCGCTGGCTGCCATGAACATGAGGCTGCCGGCGGCCAGGCCGGTGCGCAACTGTTCGGCCGTCAGGTTCAGTGCCGTGGCATGGCCAGCCGTACTGCCCGCGGCGCCGCTCAGGACTACCACCAGTCCGATGTAGGCCGCCAGGGAGGCCATGCGCGCGCCCGGTATCACCGGAGACGCGCTTCTGAAAAGCAGATGCACGGCCGGCACCAGAACGGCGGTGATCACCGTGGCCCAAAAACCCGCCGCCATCGACTCGGTCCCCAGCAGGCTGACGAAAAGCAGAATCGGGGCCACGGTTGTGGTGATGCCTCGCAGCGAGGCCTCAATGCCGCCCCGCAGATCGGCGCGATGGATGGTTATTGGATTCACCGCCGGCTTGCTCCTTTCCAAATAATCAGATTCAAGGTGTGAGGCACGAAACAATGAAAGCCCGGCCCCGGCCGGACGGGTCGCCCGGCAACTTGTTCGATACCTGGTAAGCAAGAAATGCGCCTTTGACTCATCAGGGAAGCCAAAAGGCAAGGAGGCTGGCCGGCGAGGTGCGGCTGGCACCGCGCCGGATGACGGCCTGACGTTGCGTTACGACAGCGAGCGCACGATGTCCATCGCCTGCTCGACCCGTTCCACCGCGTGGATGGTCAGCCCCTCGACGGGTTTGCGGGGGGCGTTGGCCTTGGGCACCAGTGCCACACTGAAGCCCAGCTTGGCGGCTTCCCTGAGCCGTTCCTGGCCACGCGGCGCCGGCCGCACCTCGCCGGCCAGCCCCACCTCGCCGAAAGCAAAAAAGCTCCTGGGCAGCGGTTTGCCGCGCAGGCTGGAGGTGATGGCCAGCAGCACCGCCAGGTCGGCGGCGGGCTCGCCGATGCGCACGCCGCCCACGGCGTTCACGAACACGTCCTGGTCCATGCAGGCCACGCCGGCATGGCGGTGCAGCACCGCCAGCAGCATGGCGAGGCGGTCCCGGTCCAGCCCCACGCTCAGGCGCCGGGGTGACGGGCCGCCGCTGTCCACCAGCGCCTGAATCTCCACCAGCATCGGGCGCGTGCCCTCCAGCGTGACCATCACGCAACTGCCCGGCACCGGTTCGGCGTGCTGACTCAGGAAGATGGCGCTTGGGTTGGAGACGCCCTTGAGGCCTTTTTCGGTCATGGCGAACACGCCGATCTCGTTGACCGCACCAAAGCGGTTCTTGATGGCGCGCACCAGCCGGAAGCTGCTGTGGGTGTCGCCTTCAAAGTACAGTACCGTGTCCACCATGTGTTCCAGCACGCGCGGCCCGGCCAGCGCACCTTCTTTGGTGACGTGGCCGACCAGCACGATCGCGGTGCCGCTGGCCTTGGCCGCGCGCGTCAGGTGGGCTGCGCACTCGCGCACCTGCGCCACCGAGCCGGGGGCCGAGGTGAGTTGATCCGAATACACGGTCTGGATCGAGTCGATGACTGCGACGTCGGGCTGCAGGGCGGCCAGGGTGGCCAGAATCTTGTCGAGCTGAATCTCGGCCAGCACCTTCACCTGCGAGTTGTCCAGCCCGAGGCGGCGTGAGCGCAAGGCGACCTGGGCGCCGCTTTCTTCGCCGGTGACGTACAAGGTGTTCTGTCCGCTGCGCTGCAGCGAATCCAGTGCCTGCAGCAGCAGGGTGGACTTGCCGATGCCGGGGTCGCCGCCGATCAGTACCACGCCGCCCTCGACGATGCCGCCGCCCAGCACGCGGTCCAGCTCCTCATGACCGGTGGGGGTGCGCGCCATGTCCACGGCGTCAATGTCGCCCAGGGTTGCGACCTCGGCGGTTTGGGCCAGGGAGGCAAAGCGGTTCCTGGCCGGGACGCTGCTCTGCGGCGCGGATTCAATCAGTGTGTTCCAGGCGCTGCAGCCGGGGCATTTGCCCAGCCACTTGGGGCTGGCGCCGCCACACTCGGAGCAGATGTAAACCGTTTTTTCTTTGGCCATGACACAATCATACTGTACAAATAAACAGCCTACGGTTGCGCTGGCCAAGTCCGTTCGCGTTGCGCTTGACGAAGGGTCGAAGGGCTCAGCCCGAACGGGGTTGTGTCATGATTCACGGAAACATCGGCCAGCTGCTGCGCAACATAAAGCGCGTCCCCTTCCTGTCAATAAATACCGATGCCGTGCCGTTGCCATCGCGGCAGCAGCACAAATTTTGGAGCTGCAATGAACGGACTCACCAGCGCAGAAGCTGCACAGCGGCGTCAGCAATACGGCAGCAACCGGCTCAAGCCCCCGCAACAACGGGCGGCGCTGTTGCAATTCCTCGCCCAATTCCGCAATCCCCTGGTGTTGGTTCTGTTGGTGGCCATCGTCATTTCTGCGTTGACCGGTGACGTGACGGGCGCCCTCATCATCGGCGTGATTGTGGTGATGAGTGTGACGCTGGACTTTGTGCAGGCCTACCGGGCGGGCCGCGCCGCAGAAAAACTGGCCTTGCAGGTGGCCGTCATTGCCACGGTGCTGCGTGACGCTCGCTCCTGCGAATTGCCGGTAATCGAGCTGGTGCCGGGGGACGTGGTGCTGCTGTCGGCCGGCAGCCTCGTGCCAGCCGATGCACGCTTGCTGGAGGCCAACGACTTCTTCGTCAATCAGGCCCAGCTCACGGGCGAGCCTTATCCGGTGGAAAAGAGGGTTGTGCAGCTGCAGGATGGCACCGCACCCGTTACCGCACCGGAGGATTGGGCGCTGGATTCTGTGGACACCGTCTTTATGGGCAGTTCGGTGGTCAGTGGCTCGGCCCGGGTGCTGATTGGCCGAACCGGCAGCGCCACGGCGCTGGGGCAAGTCGCCGTCAGCCTGGCCGACAAGGCGCCGCCCACCGCGTTTGAGCTGGGCACGCGGCGTTTTGGCATGCTCATCATGCGGCTTACGCTGCTGCTGGTGCTGTTCACCCTGCTGGTCAATGTGGCCTTGCACCGGCCGCTGCTGGAGTCGTTCCTGTTTGCCGTGGCGCTGGCGGTGGGGCTCACGCCCGAGTTGCTGCCGATGGTGGTGTCGGTCACGCTCACCCAGGGCGCGCTGCGCATGGCGGCGCTGAAGGTCATCGTGAAGCGCCCGTCCGCCATTCAGGACATGGGCGCGATGGACGTGCTGTGTACCGACAAGACCGGCACCCTGACCGAGGCCCGCATCCGGCTGGAGCGTCATGTGGACGCGCAGGGCCGGGACGATCCCCAGGTGCTGGCGCTGGCCTACCTCAACAGCTATTTCGAGAGCGGCCTGAAGAGCCCGCTGGACGACGCCATCCTGGCGCATGAAGAGATCGACGTGTCCGCCTGGCGCAAGATTGACGAGGTGCCGTTTGACTTTGAGCGCCGCCGCGTCTCGGTGCTGGTGGAGCGGGCCGGTGCGCGCCGGCTGGTGGCAAAGGGCGCGCCGGAAGATATTTTGCGCTTGTGCACGCATTACGCTGACAGTGCCGGTACCCCCGTGGTACTCGACGAGGCGGCACACGCGCGTATCAATGCACTGTTTGACAGTCTGGGCGAGGAGGGTTTTCGGGTGCTGGGCATTGCCTGGCGTGACGTGCCGCTGGACCATCCGCACGCCGTGGTGTCGGACGAGAGCGAGCTGGTGTTTGCCGGCTTTGCCGCCTTTCTGGACCCGCCCAAAGCCAGCGCGGGCGAGGCGCTCAAGGCCATGACGGCCAGCGGCGTTGCGGTCAAGATCGTCACCGGCGACAACGAGCGCGTGACGCGCCACGTCTGCACCCAACTGGGCGTGGTGGTCGAGGGCGTGCTGACCGGCACCGAGGTGGCGGCCATGAATGACGATGCACTGCGGGCTCGGGTCGAAGGCGTCAACCTGTTTTGCCGCGTCAACCCGGCACAGAAAAACCGCATCATCCTGGCCCTCAAGGCGCGGGGCCATGTGGTCGGTTATCTGGGGGATGGCATCAATGACGCGCCCTCGCTGCACACGGCCGACGTCGGCATCTCGGTCGAAGGTGCGGTGGACGTGGCCAAGCAGGCGGCCGCCATGATTCTGCTGGAGAACGACCTGATGGTGCTGCACCAGGGCATCCTGGAGGGGCGGCGCACCTTTGGCAATGTCATGAAGTACATCATGATGGCCACCAGCTCCAATTTCGGCAACATGTTCAGCATGGCGGCGGCGACTTTGTTTTTACCGTTTCTGCCGATGTTGCCGATGCAGATTCTGCTCAACAACCTGCTGTACGACGTGTCCGAAATCACCTTGCCGCTGGACAATGTGGACGCCGAAGACCTGGCGAGTCCGAAGCGCTGGGACATGGGCTTCATCCGCAATTTCATGCTGACCATCGGGCCGATCAGCTCGTTGTTTGATTTTTTGACGTTCTACGCATTGATCAGCCTGTTCAGCGCGCACGAGTCGCTGTTTCGCACCGGCTGGTTCGTGGAGTCCATTGCCACCCAGGTACTGGTGATTTTTGTCATTCGCACGCGGCGCAACCCGCTGCGCAGCCATCCCAACCGCTGGCTGGTGCTGACCTCGCTGGGGGTGGTGGTGGCGGCCATGCTGCTGCCGTTCACGCCGCTGGCCCCGTATTTGGGTTTTACGCCGCTGCCGCTGTCGTTTTTTGGCCTGTTGACGGCGTTGCTGATCGCTTATCTGGTGATGGTGGAAGGGGGGAAACAGTGGTTTTACAAACGTCTGATGAAGGCCTGAATGGCGCTGGCGGCCCTGGCGGCCTGAGCCGGGCGCAAGCCGCGCAGCGCCTGCTGGAAGACGGCCCCAATGCGCTGCCGGGCGGGTCGAGCCGGAACTGGCTGGACATCATGGCGGAGACCGCCCGGGAGCCCATGTTTTTGCTGCTGCTGGCGGCCGGCGCGTTGTATCTTGTGCTGGGCGACGTGCAGGAGGGGGTGATTTTGTTCGGCTTCGTGCTGGCCATGATCGGCCTCACGCTCTACCAGGAGGGCAAGACCGAGCGTGCCATTGAGGCGCTGCGCGACCTCACCAGCCCGCGTGCGCTGGTGGTCCGCGATGGCCGGCGTGAACGCGTTGCCGGAAGCGACGTGGTGCGCGGCGACCTGCTGCTGCTGGCAGAGGGCGACCGCGTGCCGGCGGACGCCTGCCTGTTGTCGGCCACGGACCTGCAACTGGACGAGTCGTTGCTGAGCGGCGAGGCGATGCCGGTGCGCAAGCTGGCCTCGGCCACGGTGCGCCCGGCCGTGCCGCCTGGCGGGGACGATCTGCCGTTTGTTTATTCGGGAACGTTGGTGGTGCAGGGGCACGGCATGGCGCGCGTGACGGCCACCGGGCCGCGCAGCGAGATCGGCCGTATCGGCACGGCGCTGGGACGGCTGGAGGTCGAACGTTCGCCGCTGCAAAAGCAGATGGCGCGCCTGGTGCGCACGTTGGCGTTGCTGGCGCTGGCTTTCAGTCTGCTGCTGGTGCTGGTCCACGGTCTGACGCGCGGCGACTGGCTGGCCGCGCTGCTGGCCGGTATCGCGCTGGCCATGGCCATGCTGCCGGAGGAATACCCGGTGGTGCTGACGGTTTTCCCCGCTATGGGCGCCTGGCGTTTGTCCAGGGAAAACGTGCTGACCCGGCGCATCGCCGCCATCGAAACCCTGGGCGCTACTTCGGTGCTGTGCGTGGACAAGACCGGCACCCTGACCGAGAACCGCATGACCGTGGTGCAGCTCTATGTCCAGGGTGGCGCTGCCGCGCCGGGTGCGGGTCTGGGCATTGACTATGCCGCCAGGCCGGAATTGCCCGAGGCCTTTCACACGCTGGTCGAATTTTCCATTCTGGCCAGTGTGGCCGAGCCGTTCGACCCGATGGAAAAGGCGTTTCACCGGCTGGGCCAGCATTTTCTGCAGGACACCGAGCATCTGCACCGCGACTGGACGCTGGTGCATGAATATGGGCTGACGCCCGGGTTGCGCGCCATGGCGCAGGTCTGGAAGGCGCGGGACGGTGAGGCGCACGTGGTGGCGGCCAAGGGCGCGCCCGAGGCGGTCATGGACTTGTGCCACCTGGAGGCCGGTGCGCAGGCCCGCATTGCCGCCGCCGTGGAGACCATGGCCGCCCAGGGCCTGCGCGTGCTGGGTGTGGCGCAGGCACGTTTTGTGGGCGAGCAGTGGCCCGCCATCGAGCATGATTTCGACTTTGAATTCATCGGCTTGCTGGGGCTGGCGGATCCGCTGCGCGCCGAAATTCCGGCGGCCATGGCTCAGTGCCGCACGGCCGGCATCCGGGTGCTCATGATCACTGGTGACTACCCCGCCACCGCGCGCGCCATTGCCGACCAGGCGCAACTCGACCGCGGACCCGCGGGCCAGATTCTGACCGGTGACGCCATGGCGCCCATGAGCGAGGCCGAGTTGCAGGCGCGTATGAAAACAGTGAGTGTGTGCGCCCGCATCGCGCCGGAGCAAAAGCTGCGCATTGTGCAGGCGCTCAAGGCCAGTGGCGAGATCGTGGCCATGACCGGCGACGGCGTGAACGATGCCCCGGCGCTGAAGGCGGCGCACGTCGGCGTGGCGATGGGGGGGCGTGGCACCGACGTGGCGCGCGAGGCGGCCTCGCTGGTGTTGCTGGACGACAACTTTGCCTCCATCGTGCGGGCGGTGCGGCTGGGCCGGCGCATTTTTGACAACTTGCGCAAGTCCATGTCCTACATCCTGGCGGTGCATGTGCCGATTGCCGGCATGGCGCTGCTGCCGGTGCTGCTGGGCTGGCCGGCGGTGCTGTTTCCGCTGCACATCGCTTTTCTGGAGCTGGTCATCGACCCGGCGTGCTCCATGGTGTTCGAGAACGAGCCGGCCGAGCGGGACGTGATGCAGCGCCCGCCGCGTGACGTGCAGGCCCGGCTGTTTGGCGGCATGACCCTGGCGCTGGCCTTGCTGCAGGGCGTGGGCGCGCTGCTGGTGGTGCTGGGCGCCTACGCCTGGAGCACCACCTGGCTGGGCGAGAACGCGGCTCGGGCGTTTGCCTTTACCACTCTGGTGATCGGGAACCTGGCGCTGATTTTCTCCAATCGTTCCCGCACTGCCACGCTGTTGACCACGCTGCGCGTGCCCAACCGCACGCTGTGGCTGGTGAGTGGTGTGACACTCGTGGTTCTGGGGCTGGTGTTGTACCTGCCGTGGCTGACGCGCCTGTTTTTGCTGGAAGCTTTGTCGCTGCCTGATCTGCTGCTGGCCGTCGGCCTGGGGCTGGTCAGCGTGTTCTGGTTTGAAGCCGTCAAGCTGATGCGGCGCTGGTCGTCATCGGCCGCGCCTTCAGCGCCTTGTCGGGGCTGACGCTGACCTTGATCTTCTCCGCGTTGATCGGTGAGCGGATGGCATGCCGCGGGTCGCTGGTGTCCCGGTACAGGTATTGGCTCATGGGCATGCCGCCGGGCGTGACAATGCTCACGACGTGCGGCGTATTGGCGCGCGGGCCGCGGGCCACCGCGACGGCCCTTTCGCCGTTAATGAGTTGCACGTAGGTGCCCGGCGGGTAGAACCCGACGGAAGTCGCCATGGCCGCGCCGAGTTTTTCGGCATCCGCCGCCGTGCCCAGAAAAACGGACTGGACGGCACCCAGCGGCGACATGGCCAGCCGCGTCTTGCGGGCGGCCATCTTGGCGACAAAGCAGTCGGCCGTGCGCAGGACGCGCCGACTCTCCAGGGTCCTGGCCAGGCCGCAGGATTCGTCCAGTTCATGGTGCCAGCG
This sequence comes from Rhodoferax sp. UBA6134, assembly GCA_002422455.1. GTDB lineage: Bacteria > Pseudomonadota > Gammaproteobacteria > Burkholderiales > Burkholderiaceae_C > Rhodoferax. The sequence goes on along the minus strand of DIVK01000086.1, from coordinate 12,117 downwards.
CACGATGTCCAGCAGGTCTTCGTCGGTCACGCCAAAACATTGCAGGATGTCGACGCTTTTTTGGGGATGTTCCCGGATCAGCTTGCGCTGGGCGTCGTTGAGGATTGAGCTTTGCCGGGTCAGGCTGTCCTGGGCCCGGGCCATGCCGATATTCATCACCAGGGCGGATTGGAACAGGACGCGTCTGGCGGCCTGCGGCATGCTCAGCTTTGCTGCCGTCAGTTCGCACACGGCCGCCGACAGCAGCGCGTGGGTGGCGCAATAGCCCAGTGAGGTGTCGGCCAGCGCCTGGAACAGGATGAACAGACATTCGTCCGGATCGTTTCGCAGCAGGTCAAGCGCTTTTTCGGCGATGCCCGCCAGTCTCTGCAGGGGGTTGATGGCGGCCTCGCCCTGGTACAGCAGGCCGCGCAGGATTTCCTGCAAGTCCAGCCAGCCACCGAGCACCTCCTGGGCCAACACGTAATCGCTTTCCTCTATTTCGCTGGGCAGGCCGGCGCGTGCGATGACCTCCAATCCCGCGCCGTCGGCCAGCAGGGCGTGAATCATCCGCTCGTAACTTCTTTGCCAGGCCCGGGCGTCACTTTCCGTCATGCTGGCATGGTGCGCTTCGAGCATCTCCTTGTGCTGCTCCGACAGGATGGGCTGTCCCTTGCGCAGCAGCAGTTTGCCGCTGGAGTCCCAGATGTCGATGGGCAAGGGTTTGCCGAGTTCGAGCAGTGCAACGGGAACAGGAACGTAAATCATCTGGCGTCTTTCAGGTCTGGCAAGCGGAGGTGAACCGGTCCTCATCGGTCACCAGCGCGGGGATGCGCGGGGCCAGTGCGCACATCAATTCGTAGCCCACGGTACCGGCGCAGCGGGCGACCTCGTCAATCCCCAGCACGGCGCCGTTGGCGGCGCGGCCCCACAGGGTGACCTCGCTGCCGAAGCCGGCACGGCCGCCGGCCTGTGCCACGGCCGAGAGATCGACGGTGACCATGTCCATGCTGACGCGTCCCAGCAGGCGGGTGCGAACGCCGTTCACCAGCACGGGCGTGCCGGTGCCGCAGGCCCGCGGGTAGCCGTCAGCGTAGCCGCAGGCCACGATACCGATGCGCAGCGGCCGCTGCGCCACAAAAGTCGAACCATATCCAATGGTAGCTCCCGTCGCCAGGTCTTGTACAGCTATTATTTTAGAAGCGAGCGTCATGCCGGGTTGCAGCTCCCAGTCGGAGGCGCTGTGCGCGGGAAAATCCGGCGCGCTGCCGTACAGGGCAATGCCGGCGCGCACCCAGTCGGAGGCGATGCGGGGGGCGGCACCGGTGCCGCTCTCCAGGGTCCCTGTGCCGCCGCGCAGCAGGGCCGCGCTGTTGCACAAAGTGCGTTCGCCCGGCAAGTCCCCGGCGAATGCTGAAAAAACCGCCATCTGTTCAGCGACGCCGCGCGTGCCGTCAGCGTCGCTGAAATGGGTCATCAGCGAGATTTCATCGACCTGGGGCAGGGCGTTCAGGCGCGTCCAGGCGGCGCGGTAACGCTGCGGCGCAAAGCCAAGCCGGTTCATGCCGGAATTCATCTTGAGGAACACCCGGTGCGGCACGCTGGTTTTGTGCATGGCAAGCATGTCGATCTGCTCGTCGCAATGCACGGTGTGCCACAGCTCCAGCCGCGAGCAGAGTTCGAGGTCGCGCAGTTCGAACACGCCTTCGAGCAGCAGGATCGGGCCGCGCCAGCCCAGGGCGCGCACGCGCCGGGCTTCTTCCAGGTCGAGCAGCGCAAAGCCGTCGGCACCGCGCAGGCCTTCAAACACGTGTTCGATACCATGGCCGTAGGCATTGGCCTTGACGATCGCCCAGACGCGCGCGTCTGGCGCCGCGCGGCGTACGCGCGCGAGGTTGTGGCGCAGTGCGCCGGTGTGAATGGTGGCTTGGATCGGGCGAGGCATGGGTCGCGTGGGGGAAACGGAGTGAAGTCCGGATTCTGACAGCACGGCGGCATGCTATAACCCACGATCGTTCGGAGATATATCACCCCCCCCACCGTGTCAGCACCGCTGATGCGCGCCTGTAGACAATGAAACGCGGCTTTTTTACCATCATGTCAGCGCAGTTTTTCAGCTCGCTGGCCGACAATGCGCTGTTTGTTGCAGCTGTCCAGCTTCTGAGAGGCAGCAAGGCGCCGGAGTGGCAACAGGCGGCGTTGGTGCCGATGTTTGCATTGTTCTACGTCGTTCTCGCGCCCTTCGTCGGGGCTTTTGCCGACTCCATGCCCAAAGGCCGGGTGATGCTGATCAGCAACTTCATCAAGGTAGCCGGCTGTCTACTCATGCTGCTGGGCTCGCATCCCCTGATGGCCTACGCCATTGTGGGGCTGGGCGCCGCCGCCTACTCGCCCGCCAAATACGGCATCCTCACCGAATTGCTGCCGGCCTCGCAGTTGGTCAAGGCCAATGGCTGGATCGAGGGCCTGACCATCGCCTCCATCATCCTGGGTGTTCTGCTGGGGGGACAACTGGTGGGGCCGGTGCTGGCGCCGCTGCTGCTGTCGTTCGATTTCCCGCTGATCGACACCGGTGTGCATACGCCGCCCGAGGCCGCCATCAGCGTGCTGATCCTGGTTTATCTGGTGGCCGCGTGGTTTAACACCCATATCCCCCTGACGGGTGTGGAGTTGCGCCCCATGCCGCAGCGGGTCATCTCCCTGCTGCCTGATTTCTGGAGCTGCAACGCCCGCCTGTGGCGCGACAAACTGGGTCAGATTTCGCTGGCGGCGACCACGCTCATCTGGGGGGTGGCGGGCAATTTGCGGTTCATTGTGCTGGCCTGGGCCGCCGCCGCCCTGGGCTATTCCGTGACGCAGGCCTCGGCGCTGCAGGGGGTGGTGGCGATTGGCATGGCGGTCGGCGCCGTGGTGGCCTCGATGCGCATGCGACTCGAAGATGGTCCGCGCGTGATCACGCTGGGCATTGGCATGGGGCTGCTCATCATCCTGCTGATTTTCATTACCCATGTGTGGGTGGCGGTGCCATTTCTGATTTTGCTGGGAGCCCTGGGCGGCTTTCTGGTGGTGCCGATGAACGCGCTGCTGCAGCACCGCGGGCACAACCTGATGGGGGCCGGGCGTTCCATCGCAGTGCAAAATTTCAACGAGCAGGCCTGCATTCTGGTGCTGGGCGCCGCCTACAGCCTGTTCACCGGCCTGGGCTTGCCAACGTTTGCCGCGATCACGGTGTTTGGCGTGGCCATCGCCGGTTTCATGTGGCTCATCAAGCGCTGGCATGCACGCAATTGCACCGAGCATCGCGCCGAGGTGGAGCACCTGCTGGACATTGCCCGCAATGACCATTCACACGACTGATGTCCTGCTGGCCTGGCGGGCCGGACCGGGAACTGCGAAGCAATCTTGCGCAGCCTGCAGTTGAACGCAAGCGCGTTGGCGGCGGCGGCGCTGGCACTCAACGCCCTGGTCTGGGGGCTGTCGTGGTGGCCCTTTCGCATCCTGCAAAGTCATGGCTTGCACCCGCTGTGGGCCACCGCCATCATTTACGTGTTTGCCCTGTTTTGTCTGTTGCTGTTTCGGCCCCGCGCCTGGCGCGGTCTGTGGCAGAACCCCATGCTGTGGTGGCTGGTGCTGGCCTCCGGCCTGACCAATGTGGGATTCAACTGGGCGGTGACCATGGGCGACGTGGTGCGTGTCGTCCTGTTGTTCTATCTGATGCCGGCCTGGGCCGTGCTGCTGGCCTGGCCGCTGCTGGGGGAGCGGCCTACCCCGGGCTCGTTGGCGCGGCTGGCGCTGGCGCTCAGCGGCGTCGCGATTGTGCTCAAAACGCCGGGCTCGCCCTGGCCGCTCCCGCAGGGTCTGACCGACGGACTGGCCCTCATGGGGGGCTTCAGTTTTGCGCTGACCAACGTCCTGCTGCGCCGGCTCAACCAGACGCCGGACGAGTCGCGCATGCTGGCCATGTTTGGCGGCGGCGCGGCGCTGGCCACGGCGGCTGCCCTGCTCGGCCTGGGGTTGGGCGCGGTGGCACCACCGCCGGCGCCCGGTCTGGTCTGGACGGGGGTGGTCCTGTGCGTCAGTNNNNGTGTCATCGGTGCTGCTGGGCGCCGGTGAGCTATCGGCCCGCACCCTGCTGGGCGGCGGTCTGATTTTGCTGGCTTCCCTGCTGGCGCTGGCGTCGTTCAGCAAACACTCGTCTGTTGCGCCAGAGCAGGCGGATCAGCGGGAGTGAAGCGTCGGGCCGGCGAAAAAATTCACGGGCAATCCCGGCACGTCCAGCCGCATGGAAAACACGCAGCCTGAGCGGGGGAACGCTTCGAGTTCCGTGGCACTGCGGTGGTGACGTGCGCTGGTGAGATACAGGGTTTGCAAGTCTTCCCCGCCGAAGCAGGGCATGGTGGGGCATGGCACAGGTGTTGCGAACTCGGCCAGCAGGGTGCCGTCCGGCGCGAACTTGCACACGCGCTGTCCCTCAAACATGGCCACGTAGTAATTTCCCTGCACGTCCACGGCCGCGCCGTCCGGACGCCCGCCATAGGCCGCGCCGTCGCCCGCCGGGTTGAACTGCCAACCCGCGGGCTTGGGTGCGAATTGCACGAAGGTACGGTGCGCCGTCAGGGTGTTGCTGTGGATTTCAAAATCCCAGGCATGCACCAGGTGGCGCGGCGTGTCAGCCCAGTACAGGGTGCGCCCGTCGGGGCTCCAGGCCAGCCCGTTGGCGGTGGTGGCGGGGAGTGTGGCGTGATCGGTCTTGCGCTCGACCAGCGGGGCATGGGCGGCGCGGCAGTCCAGCGAATAGAGGGCCGCGTTACGGGTCACGCGCGTCTCGTCCAGGGTGCCGATCCAGAACCGCCCCACGGCGTCGCACTTGCCGTCGTTGGCGCGCAGGTACGCCGGATCGTAATCGAGGGTGGCAATCCGCTGCAATGGCCCGCGCCACTGGCGGGCGCGGAACACGCCGTGGCGCAGGGCCATGACCAGACCGCCGCCGCCGGCGGGCGCGATGCAGCCGGGCTCCGAGGGCAGTTCCCAGGTTTCCATGGTGTCTGTGGCCACGTGGAGGCGCAGGATTTTTTTGCCTGCAATGTCGACCCAGTACAGCATGCGTTCCTGCGGGTGCCAGAAGGGCGACTCGCCCAGTTCGTCGGGCTGGCGGGTGACGGTCTGCCAGTTGACGTTGACACGACTCATTGACTGTTTCCTTCAGGAGGACTCATTTCGGTTGACAGGGATTCATCCGGTTCCACTGTTTTTTTCCATGGTTACATGGGCAGCGGATTCTTTTCCCTGAGGAGCTTCCTGATTTGTGCAATCGGCACTCCGGGGCTGAACAGGAAGCCCTGAATCTCGTCGCATTTGAGCAGGCGCAGGAGTTTCGCCTGTTCATCCGTCTCCACGCCTTCCGCGACCACCCGCAAATTCAGGGTATGCGCCAGGGAAATGATGGCGGAGACGATGCTCAGGTCGTCGGCGTTGAGAGTCATGTTGATGATGAACGCCCGGTCGATCTTCAATGAATTGATTGGTAGCTTGGCGATATAGCTGAGCGAGGAATAGCCGGTGCCGAAATCGTCAATTGCCACCTCCACCCCCATTTTCCGGATGGCATGCAGCTTTTCGATATTGACCTCGATGTCCTGCATGACCAGGTTCTCGGTAATCTCGATCTCCAATCCGCCGGGTACTCCTCCTGAACCGCTTACCACGCGTTCGATCATGCTGACGAAATCGCTTCTCTGCAACTGAACCTGCGAGACATTGACGGCAATGCGGGGCGGGAAAAAATTGTTGTCCCGCAATTCCCGGTAATCCGTCATCGCCTGCTCCAAGGCCCAGGAGCCCACCTCGGTGATCATCCCGGTTTCTTCGAGTACGGAAATGAACTTCGCCGGCGGCACCAGGCCGGTTTCGGGATCGTTCCAGCGGATCAGCGCCTCCATTGAGCAAATATGCCCATCCTTGAGACTGACCTTCGGCTGATAGTGCAGCACGAACTGTCCCAGCTCCAGCGCCGTGCGCAGCTTGTTCTCGAGCATCAGCTTCTCGGCGACCCGGGCATTGAACTCGGGGCTGTAGAACAAATATTTGTCGCCGCAGAGCTTGGTTCTTTTCAGTGCTGCTTCGGCGTTGCGGAACAAGGTGTCGGCATCTTTTCCGTCGCCGGGGAAAAGAGCGATGCCCGCCTTGGCCGATATGCGCAGCTCCTTGTCTTCCAGCCTGAACGGCTCGCCCAGGGCCGCGGCGATCTGTCCCTTAAGGAAGCGCACGATGTCTGCCTCCTCCCTGGTATGGAGTAAAACCACGGCAAAACAGTCCGCACTGATGCGTGCCAGATGATCCACCCCCACGCCGGTGGCTATCAGGCGCTCGGCCACCTGCCTCAGCAGGGCGTCGCCAAGATGCCGCCCGAACGTCTCGTTGATGACCCTGAATCGCTCCAGGTCAATGGCCAGCACCGCCATTGTGTCATTGCCTTTCGCATCATGCAGATGTTGCCCCAGACGGTCGTAAAACAGGGCGCGGTTCGGTAGGCCGGTAACGGCGTCGTAGTAGGCGAGGTAATCAAGTTTCGCCTCTTTTTTGAGGTTGTCCATGGCAAACGAGATATCGCCCGCCATCTCGGTCAGCAGTGCCATCTCTTCATCATCGAACACGTTTGTTTCCGTCGCATAGAGTACGAACACCCCGACCGGCTTGCTTTCCAGAATGAGGGGAAACACGGCCAGGGAACGATAGCCGCGGTGCAATGCCTCGTCGCGCCAGGCTGCCATGCGCGCGTCGCTGGCGACGTCGTTGCAGATCATCGGCTTGGCCTCGGTCAGCGCCCGCGCGGTCAACACGCAGCTCCCCGGAACCTCCTCGCATGCGCTCAAATTGATCTGCGCCAGGTAACCGTCGTCGAGACCGGCCCGGGCGAGCGGCGTTATCTGCTGCGTAGCCGGATCCAGCTTGCCGAGCCATGCGAAGGTGAATTTGCCGAATGCCACCGCGATGCGGCATGCTTCATCGAACAACTCCTCTTCCTTGCGCACGCGCACGATCGTGGTGTTGATGCCGCTGAGCACGCTGTAGATGCGGTTGAGGCGCTTGATCTTGGCCTCGTTTGCCTTGCGCTCGGTGATGTCACGGGCGATGGTGGACAGGTATTGCACCGATCCATCCGGATCCTTGTGGGCAATGATCACTTGCAGCACCGGAATCTCTCGTCCGTCGCGCCGCAAAACCGCCGTTTCCCCGCTCCACGTGCCATGACTGATGGCTTGCGGAATAGCCTCTTCCAGCACCAGCCTGGCCGCCCATGGCGGATAGCAGTCCTTGATACGTTGTGTGGCGAGGTCGTCCATTTTTTCAACCCCCAGCATCTGGAAGCCCGCCCGATTGCAATAGAATATGCGATCATCCGGGCTTGCCGTGGCCACCAGGTCGGACGTGGCCTCGATGATCGCCACCAGCCTGGCCTGTTCTTCCTGGATGCGTTGGCGCTCCGCAATTTCCGCAGTCAGAGCCGCAGTGCGTTCCTCCACCAGTTGCTCCAGATGTTCGTGCAGCCGGGCCCGCTCCAGCGCGATGCCCACCTGGTGCCCAACCCCGTACAGCGTTTCCAGTTCGTCTTCCCGGAACAGGCCCTGCTCCGTGCCGACCAGGTTCATGACGCCCAGGATCTGGTCGCCGTTCCACAAGGGCACGCTGGCGTGATAGCGCAAGCCCTGGGTATCGTCCTTCGCCTTGCCGAGCCGCTCGCATTCCAGGATGTTGGTGACGTGATCGAGCTCGCCCGCGAGCAGGCGGCGCCGGCATTCGCACAAGCCTTCCATCGCACCCGGTGCCAGCAATGCCGGCGGCAGATTGCGCGCGGCGCCGAGCCGGAAGCCGGACTCGCCTTCACTCAGGGAAATCCAGCCCGCCCGCACCCCCGGCAGTTCCAGTGCATGTTCCAGCGCCTTCTCGCATACCTCGCGTTCGTTCACCGCGCGATTCAGCCCCTCGGCGACGTGGTAGAGACCGGTCAACGCGCGGTTCGAATCGGCCAGCTCGTTCTGGCGCGCCTTGAGTTCCTCGTTGAGGTGGACCGCCTCCTCGTAGACCGAGATCAGCAGGTCCACGATCTGCTGGCGCTCGGCGGTGATGAAATGCCGCTGCCCGCCGAGATGGATTTCCATCCCCATCTGCATCTTCTGGCCCTTGCGCATTTCCTGGTTCATCAGCAGGTAATCGACGCGGGCCAGCAGGTATTTCTCGTCGTATGGTTTGCGGATGAAGTTGTCGGCGCCGCACTCCAGCCCTTTCATGATGTCCAGCACGTCCGACAGCGTGGTCACCAGGATGACCGGTATGTCCTTCACCGCGTCATCGGACTTGATCGCCTTGCACAGTTCATAGCCGTTCATCTCGGGCATCACGATGTCGCTGATCACCAGCGACGGCCGGCGCTGCCGGATCGCCTCGAGCGCTTTCCTGCCGTTGTCGGCAGCCACCACTTTGCAGCCGTGTCCTTCGAGCAGGTACCGCAACTGCTCGGCCTGGGTCGGGCTGTCCTCGGCAATGAGGATTTCAACAGCGTTGTTGCTGGTATTTTTGGACTTCATGAGCTTCTCCCTCTCGTGTTTCCGTTGTACGCCAGATTGATCAACATGGCGGCGATCTTCTCCGGCGGCAGCACCAGCGCCGCCGCATCGAGTTTGATCGCCTCCCCCGGCATGCCATGCACGACGGAACTGTCCTTGTCCTGGGCGAAGGTGATAGCGCCCTTTTCTTTCAACTGTCCCAATTCTTTTGCGCCGTCGCGCCCCATGCCGCTGAGCAGGCCGGCGACAGCGGCGCTTGCGTAGACTTCGGCGACCGAGCGGAACAGACAGGATACCGAAGGGCGCAAGCCGTTTTCGGGCGCGTCCCGGGTCAGGGCGATTCTGCCGTCGCGCGCCACCTTCATTTGGAACGCGTCAGGTGCCATGTAGACGTTCCCGGGAAGCAGCAGCTCGCCGTGCGTGGCGACGTGGATTGGCAACGAGCTTGTGTGCGCCAGCCATTCGACGAACCCGTGAACAAAGCCGACCGCCATGTGCTGAACGATCAATATCGGGAGCGGAAAATCCTTTGTCAATCCCGAGAGGATGGTGTGCAGTACCGGCGGCCCGCCGGTTGAGGCGCCGATGGCAACGACCCGGAACGGTGCCGGTCCGCGCGCCTGCGCCCCGTTTGCGGAGCCCGGCGCCAGCGTTACGTTGCGTGTTCGCGGCCAGCGTCGCACCACCTTCACCTCCGACATCAGTTTCACCATTCGAATCAGCTCTCGCGTCATGGAGTCGTGATCCGCATGACCGATGCCGACGGGACGGCGCAGCACCGCCAGTGCGCCTGCCTCCATGGCATCGAAGGTCGTCGTCACTTCTTGCGCATCCTCGCTGCCGCTGACGATGACGATGGGAATCGGTGCGGTTTCCATGATCCGGCGCGTCGCTTCCAGTCCGTTCATTTTTGGCATGTGGATGTCCATCGTAATGACGTCGGGCCGATAGCGGGACACTGCGTCAAGCGCTTCCTCGCCATCGTGCGCTGTGCCGATCACCCGGATGCCGGGGTCCGCGTTGAGAACGTGAACAAGGAGTTCGCGCACCACAGGCGAATCTTCCACGATGAGGACTTTGATCATGGCCAGTGCTTCACCAATGTACGTTTTTTTGCCAGCGTGAAGCGCTTGGGTGGGGTCGCCCGGGAAGGGGCTTGAACCATGGGATTTGAAACGTCATAACAGTCTCTGGACGACCTCCAGCAGGTTGCTCTGGTCGAAGTTGCTCTTGACGATGTAGGCATTGGCACCGACATCGATGCCACGCTCGCGGTGCTCGCGCGATCCGAGAGCCGTGACCAGCACCACCGGCAATTCCGCAAACTGCTTGTCGGCGCGCACCCTGGCGGTGAGGTCGAAGCCGTCCATGCGCGGCATTTCCACGTCCGAGACCAGCAAGTCGAAGGCCCCGGTTTTGAGTGCGGTGTAGGCGTCAATGCCGTCCACCGCGGTGGCGACCCGGTAACCTGCCGATTCCAGGATGTTTTTGAGCAGCGCGCGCGAGGTGATCGAGTCCTCCGCCACCAGGATGGACGGCTTTTCGGCCGCGTCGGGTTGCCCGGCCGCGATGGGCGCACGCGGCGCCGTCGCCTGCTTCACCGCCGATTTCAGCAGGTCGGGCACGTTCAGCACCGGCACCACCTGACCCGTCCCGAGCACGCTCGCGCCGGCGACGTTGCGCACGCGCGCGAGTTGCGGACCGAGGGTTTTGACCAGCACCTCCTGTTCGCCGAGGAGATCATCCACCCGGAACACGATGCGCGCAAGTCCGGAGCCGAGCACGACGGCGGGCATGCCGCCGGCCGATTCCTCTGCGTTTTCCCTGCGCGGCAGTTCCAGCACGTCGCCGAGCCAGACCAGCGCAAGCGCCTGCCCGTCGAGCGCAATCGTTTCGCGGTTTTCCACCGTTTGAACGTCCGGGCCGGCCACCCGCGTCACCCGTTCGACGTGCGCTGCGGGGATGACGCAAAGCTGTTCGCCGGCGCGGACCAAAACGCCACGGAAGGTGGCAAGCGTCAACGGCAGCACGATCCGGAAGGCGGTGCCGGCGCCGGGCTGCGATTCGAGCGCGATGCTGCCGCCCAGCCGCTCGACCTTTTCCCGCACGATGGCGAGGCCGAGTCCGCGTCCGGAGACGTCCGTGATGAGGGGGCTGGTGGTCATGCCGGACTGAAAGACGAGCGCTTGCGCCTCTGATTCATCGAGCCGTTCGGCCTCCTCGGCGGAAACGAGGCCGAGCCTGCCGGCCGCCGCCCTCACCCTGGCGGCATCGATGCCGGCGCCGTCGTCGGCCACCAGGAGCTCGACCTTGCCGCCGTCCTGCTGCGAGACCGTTACGGTGATTGTTCCGCGTGGTGATTTGCGCTGATCCACGCGCGCGGCCGGCGGCTCGATGCCGTGATCGATCGCGTTGCGCAGCAAGTGGATGAGCGGGTCCTTCATGGCCTCCAGGATGCGGCGGTCGATTTCGATCTCGCCGCCCCGCAGCACCGGTTCTACCTCCTTGCCCTGTCCGCGGGCCAGTTCGCGGATGAAGCGCGGGAACATGTCGAGCAGCGACGCGAACGGCAGCAGTTGCATTTCCTTCACGTCATGCAACAGGCTTTCGGTCATGCCGGACAGTGTGCGCCGGTCATGCTCGGCTGATTGAGTCAGCCGTGCCAGCCGCTCCTCGAGCATCTTCATGTGGAGCTGCTCGGCATCCAGGTACTCGAGCAGCCTGGAAATTTCCTGCCGCTCCCGCGCGCTGCCGGTGTCCTGGAGCCTGCGTGTGGATGTGCGCTCGATCCATCGCAAGGCGGGCTGAATCCGTGCGCGTTCCTTTTTCCAGACGGCGAGCGCGGCAACGGCTTCATGCAACTCTCGTGTGCGCTGGCCCGCCGCCAGGCGGGGCGACAGAAATTCCTCGGCCTGGCGCATCACCGTATCGAGTTTCATGGTGGAGACCCTGACGGTGTCGGGGGGCGGTCCGGGGGGGGGGGACGGAGATGCGGGCGGCGTCTGTGCCACGGACGGCGGCGGGGGCGGCATCTGCGGCCCGGGCATCATGCCCGCCGCTGCGTCGTCAAGCTGCCGCTTCAGTGCCGCGACCGCCGGCGAGCGCGACGGGGAGGGGCTGGCGCCCGGGGCCAGCAGCCCGCCGAGCGCATCCATCGTCTGCTGCAGCAGATCGACCAGCGGCGGCGAGACGGCGAGCCGCTTGCCCTTCAACGCGGCGAACACGCTTTCCAGCGACTGGCACGTCGACTCGATTTCCATCAGGTTGACGGCCCGGGCGGCGCCCTTCAGGCTGTGCGCTTCCCGGAAAACCGTCTCGACCAGTTCCGCCCGTTGTGCGCCCTCCGGCATATTCTCGAGCGCCAGCAGCCCCGACGCCATCACCCGGAGGTGTTCGTCCGCCTCGACCCGGAAGGTCACCAGGAGTCTTTTCAGCAGCTCGTCGTTCTTGTTGGCCATGATCGTGTTCTGCCTGCCGAGTCAGGCGATGCTGTATCCGATCAGAGAACCCAGTTTCTGTCCCAGCTCATGCAGACCCTGCGCGGCCACTTCCGCCTGCCGGGTGCCGGCCATGT
>DIVK01000071.1:6088-9131 GCA_002422455.1 Rhodoferax sp. UBA6134 | reverse complement strand
TGAGCAGCTCGCCGGTGATGAACTTGCCGGTGGGCGCGGCGAGGTAGACCACCGCTTCGGCGATGTCCTGTACGTCACCGGGCCGCTTCATCGGGTTGCACTGGTAGAAGGTGGCAACGTTTTCTTCGCGGTAGTTGTTGAAGCCGTTGCTCTCGATGGCGCCGGCCCCGATGCAGTTGACACGAATGTTGTGCTCGGCCCATTCCACGGCCAGCGTGCGCGACAGTGCGATCACGCCCGCGCGCGAGGCGGTGGTGTGCGCCATGCCGGTGAGGCCGCGTTCGATGGCGGCGGTGATGTTGACGATGTTGCCGGGCCGGCCCTGTGCCACCCAGCGTTTGGCCGCGCCCTGCATCATGTACCAGCTGCCGTTGAGGTTGGTGTCGATCACCGCGTTCCAGCCCTTGTCGGTGAAGTCCATCGCGTGGGCGGCGAACTGGCCACCGGCGTTGTTGACCAGCACGTCCACGCCGCCGAAACGTTCCCACACGGCGCCGAGCATGGCGTCTACCTGCTCGGGTTCGCGGATGGTCATCGGGTAGATGAAAACCTCGCGGCCCGACAGCGCGCGCAGTTTTTCGGCGCAGTCTTCCAGCTTGTCAGCCTTGCGCCCGCAGATGGCGAGCGTGGCGCCTAGCCGAGCGAACAAAAAGGCAATCGCCTTGCCGATGCCNNACCTTGTCGGCAAAAAGATCGTTGCGATAGACCGTGGGCAGTGCCGCCAGCGCTTCGTCGCCGGGGCCGAATTTGGGGTGTTGCGCATCCGCCGCAGTCATGGGGTCACCTTGAAGTAATCAGGTTTTGGAATGGTCCAGGCTTCGCCCCAGAGCACGCCGCCGCCATCCACCGTGAGCAGCTCGCCGGTGATGAATTTGCCGCTGGGCGCACTCAGGTAGACCGCCGCTTCGGCAATGTCCTGCACGTCGCCCACGTGCTTCATCGGATTGGCGACCGAGAAGGCCTTGACCGCCTCGGTCGAGTACTGGCGAAAGCCCGTGCTCTCGATGACGCCGGGGGCAATGCAGTTGATGCGAATGCCATGCTCGGCCCATTCGACTGCGACGGTTTTGGACAGGTAGGTGACCGCCGCGCGCGCGGCGCAAGTGTGCGCCACACCCGGCATGCCGCGTTGGGTGACGGCTACGATGTTGACGATGTTGCCCGGCGCGCCCGTGTCTTTCCAGCGGCGGGCGATGGCATGCATCATGTACCAGGTGCCGTTGAGGTTGGTGTCGATCACGGCCTTCCAGCCCTTGACGGTGAAGTCCAGCGCCCGCTGGGGATATTGCCCACCGGCATTGTTGACCAGCACGTCGACGCGCCCGAAGTGCTGCCACGCCGCGTCCATCAGCTGTGCCACCTGCTCGGGCTCGCGGATGGTCATGGACTGCACCAGCACGTCGGGACTGCCCAGCTTGCGCAGCCATTGGGCGCAGGTCTCCAGCCGCTCGGCATCGCGTCCGCAGATGACCAGCCTGGCGCCCAGGCGCGCATACAAAAAGGCGATGCCCTTGCCGATGCCGCTGCCGGCGCCCGAGACCATCACGACCTTGTCCTTGAAGAGTCCCGGCTGGTAAACCGTGGCTTGGTTGGCGAGGGCTTCGTCGTCGAAGCCGAAAGTGTTCGCTTCAGTCATGTTGTCCTTTGGGTTGCAAAAAAGGATATCGCCGGCTGTTTCCTGCCAGTGTCCTGGGGGTGCGCGCCTGCCTGGGCGTTTCAGCCGCCCCTGGCCTTGGGTACCGGCGGTGCGGTGCGCGGTGCGCCGTCACGCTTGTAGACCAGTACCGTGCGCTTGAATGTGCAGACCACGACGCCGTTCTGGTTGTAGCCTTCGGTGAACACCGTCACGATGCCGACGTTGGCGCGCGTTTTGGACTCGCGTTTGTCCAGTACCGTGGTGCGCGAATAGAGGGTGTCGCCCTCGTACACCGGATGCGGCAGTCGGACTTCGTCCCAGCCGAGGTTGGCCATCACGTTTTGCGACACGTCGCTGACCGTTTGTCCCGTCACGAGGGCCAGGGTGAGGCAGGAGTTGACGAGCGGGCGGCCAAACTCCGTCTGCGCGGCGTAATGCACGTCGAAGTGCAGCGGCGCCGTATTTTGCGTCAGCAGCGTGAACCAGATGTTGTCGTTCTGGGTGAGAGTGCGCCCAAGGCCATGCCGGTATTCGTCATCAACCTCGAAGTCTTCATAAAACCGGCCACGCCAGCCTTCCTTGACAGCCATTTGATGCTCCTTATGCGAGTGGATTGATTTTGTCGTCCCCAGATGCCGCTGGTCAGTGTGTCACTGCGCCGGAGCTGCGTCATGGGGACGGTGGGGGGTTAGTTTTCTGATTTTTCCATCGATATTTTCGACAGTGCCGCGCCATCATGCGAGAGGATTCCATCGAAAATAATGGCCGTGATCTGGCGTGAAAAGTCCTGAAAAGAGCCGCGGTGGGGGTTGTACCACTCGACCGTCCAGTTCAACGCGCCGATCACGAACAGCCGAATCATGGCCGTGTTGGTGTCCTGCCGCAATTCGCCACTGGCAAGCGCTGATTCAAGGAGCCGGTCCCAATAGTCGGAGTAAGCCCGGCGCACGATGCGGTGGTGAGTTTTTGCATTGGCCGGGATTTGGCCATAGATGCGAATGTTGGCTGACGTGAAATCGCCATGCTGGAGCAAGCCCCAGAGGTGGCCTTCGATGCCGGCGGCGATGCGATCCCGCCAGGGTGCTGACGCCGGCAGCGCATCAACGCGGGCACGCACGGTGTCCGCGACGGTCGTGATGCCTTTGTCCAGCACTTCGCCCAGGATTTGCTCTTTGGATTCGAAGTGGTAATAAATGCTGCCGGCCTTGACGCCCGCAGCATCAGCCACTTCGCGCAAGGTGGTCGCAGCATACCCATGATGTCTGAACAGACGCGCCGCTTCAAGCAGGATGCGGTCACGGGTGGCGGGGCCATCTGTGTCATGGGTTAGGGGTTTTGCGTTTGGAATGGCGTTCATATCGATCGTGAGTTAGGGCAATGCTGAACAAGTCTCCCCGTTCGGACTGA
>DIVK01000071.1:0-6001 GCA_002422455.1 Rhodoferax sp. UBA6134 | reverse complement strand
CCCAGGCTGCCGATGCCGCGAATGTGCTCGGTGGAGGCATTGAACGAACGCTTGGCAATGGCCAGCGCGGTCGGGCTCTTCTCGACAATTTCCTTGCACCAGCGCGCGACTTCGGCGTCGAGCTGGTCGTGCGGCACGACGGTGTTGCACAAGCCCATGGCCAGGGCCTCCTGCGCGGTATAGCGACGGCACATGTACCAGATTTCACGGGCCTTTTTCTCGCCCACCACGTGGCTCAGGTAGGCCGTGCCCCAGCCGGGGTCGACCGAGCCGACCTTGGGGCCGACCTGGCCAAAAACGGCCTTGTCGGAGGCGATGGTCATGTCGCACAGGGTGGCGATCACGTTGCCGCCGCCAATGGCGTAGCCCTGCACACGGGCGATCACGGGTTTGGGCACGTCACGGATGGCGCTGTGAAACTCCTCGACCGGGATGCCGATGGTGCCGCGGCCGTCGTACTGGCCGGCGTGGGCCGACTGGTCACCGCCGGTGCAGAAAGCGCGGTCGCCGGTGCCGGTGAGCACGATGGCGGCGATTTTCTTGTCCCAGCCGGCTTTCAGGAGGGCCTGCAGCAGCTCTTCGACGGTCTGACCGCGAAACGCATTCATCACCTCGGGGCGATTGATGGCGATGTAGGCGACCGAGTCGCGCTCTTCATAGCGGATATCCTTGAATTCCATGAATTTTCCTCTTCGTCTTTTATCTCAGCATGGCATGGCCCCGCGGCCACGCCAAGGTCTTTAGCCAATCATGCTGTANNCCCACCTTGCGCAGTGGCAGTGACTTGGCAACTTTTTCCAGTTGCTCGGGTGTGAACATGCCGCCGGCATCGATCCACATGCTGCTGCCGCCCACTTCTTCGGTGGTGCTGGGGATGGTGACGCCGGGGCAGACCACGTTGCAGCGGATGCCGTAGCGGCCATTTTCCTTGGCGATCGTTTTCATGAAGCTGTTGACGGCGGCCTTGACGCCGCCATAGACGGCTTCGCGCGGTTCACCCTGGCGGCTGGCATCGGAGCTGATGGAGACGATGGAGCCGCTGTTGCGCGGAATCATCACGTCGAGCGCGGTCTTGGTGCAATTGAGCACGCCGACATAGTTGATGGCGATGATTTTCTGCCACAGGTCGGGAGTCGTTTGCGTGAAGAACATCAGCTTGTCCCAGCCAACGTTGTTGACGAGCACGTCAACAGTGCCGAATTTGTCGGTGGCGGCCTTGAACATGGCCTGCACCTGGTCGAGCTGGGTCACGTCGGTCTTGACAACCTGGGCTGAAGCAGCGCCCATCTTCATCGCAAATTCGGCGGTTTTTTGGGCTTGTTCAGCGTCAACATCGCCGATGGTGATGTTCGCACCTTCAGCAGCGAAGCCGAGCACGATGCCGCGTCCGATGTTGGAGCCACCCCCGGTGACGATGACCGATTTGCCTTTGAGTTCGAGATCCATATTTACTCCTTGAGATTGGGTTACAGTACTTGCTGGCCCCGATTCTATCTGCCGAACGGTAGTTAGACAACACCTGGGGTCGCCTCTGCACGGCCCGGCGGGCATGCGGAGGGTACACAAGACTCCGACGCGGGGTCGCCAAAAAAACTTGCGGTTGCGGGGAGGGGCGCCCGGGCCACCCCCCGTGCTTTTTGATTATTTGAACTGCGGCTTGCGTTTGGCCCGAAACGCCTCGACGCCCTCTTTCACGTCTTCGGTGAGGAACAGGAAAGGGAAGGCGTCGACCGCGTAGCGCATTTCGTCGCCGCCCAGGCCGCGGTTGTAGAACGACTTGGCCATCTCGACGGCCAGGTGCGGCTTGGAGGCCAGCTTTTCGGCGAAGGCACTCGCTTCTTCGAGCAGCTTGTCGTGCGGCACGGTGCGCAGCGCAATGCCCAGACGGCAGGCCTCAGCGGCGTCGATCGGCTCGCCGAGCATGCTCATTTCCTTGGCCTTGGCGCGGCCGACGATGTCGTGCAGCCGTACCACGGCGAATCCGGGCAGCAGGCCGAGGTGAATCTCGGGGACGCCGAACTTGGCGCGATCCGAGGCGATGATGAAGTCGCAGGCAATCGCCAGCTCGAAGCCGCCGCCGAACGCCATGCCGTTGACGGCCGCCACCAGCGGCTTGCGGCAGCGCTCGGGTGACTCCAGGAACGGCAGGATGGTGCCGATGAACGCGCGCACCTCGTCGGGCGTGACCGGAAAGCCGCTGATGTCGGCACCGGCGCAGAAGGCCTTGTCGCCGCGGCCGGTGATCACGCCGACACGGATGTCGTCATCGGCTTCGATCATCGCCAGACTCTCGCGCACGCCGTGCCGAATGTCGGCCGACAGGGCGTTGAGTTTGGACGGTTCGTCCAGCGTGATGTAGGCGATGCGCCCCTTCTTCTCAAATTCGACACTTCCGATGCGCATGGCATGTTTCTCCTGTTAAATGGTGGTTTTTATAACAAACGTTCGTTAGTCTGTCAACGTTTCGAGTTGCTTGTTCAACTTCAAAAAATCTCCGCGCCGACGGCGATGGCCCAGGCTGGCGCGGTTCACTTTGCAGGGTGCTCCATGATGATGCCCCGGGCGATCAGGGCGTCGATGGTGGCAGCGTCGTAGCCCTGTTCAATGAGCAGCTCGCGCGTGTGCTGGCCAAAGCGCGGTGCCTTCGTGCGGGCCTGGCCGGGTGTGCGCGAGAGCTTGACCGGAATGCCGATGGCCCGTGACCCCTCCACGTCCACCACCATGTTCCGGTGCAGGGTGTGGGGGTCGGTCAAGACCTGCGGAACAGAGCGGACGGCGCCCGCTGGAATGCCGGTGGCGAGCAGGTCACGGCACAACTGCTCACCATCCACCTGCTGCAATTGCGTTTCCAGCAAGGCGCGCAGTTCGTCGCGGTGGCGAAAACGCTCGGCGTTGCTGGCGAAGCGCGGTTCGTCGGCCAGGGCCGGCTGCCCGAGAAACTCGCACAGTTTCTTCCATTGCCTGTTATTGCCAATGCCCAGAAACACCTCGCAAGTCCGGGTCGCGAACTTGTCGTAGGGCACGATGTTGGAATGCGCATTGCCGCTGAGCTGCGGCGTCTGGCCCGACTGCAGCCAGTTGGCGCTTTGCGGGTGCAGCAGCGACACCGCCGTGTCGTACAGCGTGGCTTCGACGAACTGCCCGCGTCCGGAGCGCTGGCGCTCGACCAGCGCCAGCAGCACGCCGATGGCGGCCGACAGGCCGGTGGTGATGTCCACCACGGGCACGCCGACCCGCAGCGCTCCGGTGCCGGGCGTGCCGTTGAGGCTCATCAGGCCGCCCAGCGCCTGCGCCACGGCGTCGTAGCCCGGTGCGCCGCCCAGCGGCCCGTCGGCGCCGAAGCCGCTCACCCGGCAGTGGATCAGGCGCGGGAAGCGCTCGCGTAAGCTCTGCTCATAACCAATGCCCCAGCGCTCCAGCGTGCCAATCTTGAAGTTCTCGATCAGCACGTCGGCGTCTTCCAGCAGCTTGAGCACGATCTCGCGCCCTTCGGGCTTGGAGAGGTCGATGGCGATGTCGCGCTTGTTGCGGTTCAGTCCGTTGTAGTAGGCCGCCGTGCCGTCATCGGCAAAGGGCGGGCCCCAGGCGCGGGTTTCGTCGCCGGCAGGCGGCTCGACCTTGATGACTTGCGCGCCGTGGTCGGCCAGGATCTGGCCGCCGTAGGGCCCGCCAAGCACGCGCGACAAGTCGACCACCTTCAGGCCGGCCAGGGCGCCGAAGGCGGGCAGGGGAGCGTTGTGACTCATGCGTGACCTGTCAGTACGAGCGCGGCAGGCCCATCACGTGCTCGGCGATGTAGTTCAACACCAGTTCGCGGTTCAACGGCGCGGTGCGCAGCAGCCGCACCAGACCATACAGGTCGTAGATGCCGTATTCCTTGGTGAAACCGTTGCCGCCATGGGTCTGGATGGCCGCGTCAACGGCATGGATGCCCGCTTCGGCACCGGCGTACTTGGCGATGTTGGCAAATTCACCGGCGGGCAGGCCCTGGTCGAAAGCCCAGGCGGCCTTGAGCGCCATCAGCGAGGCCATCTCGATCTCGCTGCGGGCCATGGCCAGCGGGTGCTGTACGCCCTGGTAGGCGCCAATCGGCGTGTTGTTGAACACCTTGCGGTCGTTGGCGTAGGCCACGGCTTTTTTCAGCGCGAAGCGGCCGACGCCAGTGCACAGGCCCGACAGGATGATGCGCTCGGGGTTCAGCGTGTCGAACAGGATGTTGAAGCCCTTGCCGACTTCGCCCAGCACGTCGGCTTCGGTGAGCTCCACGTTGTCGAAGAACAGCTGCCACTGCGTCTCGGGCACCGGGAAGGCGACCGGAATCAGCGTCTTGCTGATGCCTTTTTTCTTCATGTCGACCATGAAGATGGTGAAGCCGTCGGTCTTCTTCGTCACGTCGGCGCGCGCCGTGGTGCGCGTCACGACCATGGCGTAGTCGGCGCAGTTGGCATCGGTGATGAAGACCTTCTGGCCGTTGAGCTTGAAGCCGCCCTTGCCGTCGGACTTGGCGATGCTGGTGATCTCGATCGAGTTGGAGCCGGCGTTGGGCTCGGTGATGGCGAAGCAGAACTTGATCTCGCCGGTGCAGCCGCCCGGCAGAAAGCGGCGCTTCATGTCCTCGCTGGCGTGTTTGGCCAGCAGGCCCATGGTCATGGTCGGGCCGACCACCAGATTCAGCAGCGGAATGCCGTTGTTGGCCAGGCCCTCCATGAACAGCAGCATTTCGGTCATGCCCTGGCCGGCGCCGCCGTAGGCTTCCGGAACCATGATGCCGAGAAAGCCGTCGTCGGTGATCTGTTTGTACAGCTCGGTTGGCCGCTCGTTCTTCTCGGCGTAGCCGCGCCAGTAGGTGTGGTCGAACTGCTTCGAGATACGGTCGCCGTACTCGTAGATCATCCGCTGTTCCTGGGTCAGGTTGAAATCCATGGGGAACTCCTTCTTTACAGTTGGGCGGAAGGGAACTTGGGCGCGCGCTTCTCGCGCACCGAGGCCACGCCTTCCTTGGCATCTTCACCCAGGAAGCACAGCATCTCCATCGCCAGCGAACTCTCGAAGATCGGGCGCGCGACGTTCATCCAGCCGTTCAGGGAACGCTTGGTGAAGCGGATCGCCTGCTGGCTGCCATTGGCCAGCTTGTTGGCCACAGCCATCGCCTTGTCCATCAGTTCGGCGCGCGGCACGCACAGGCTCACCAGACCGATGCGCTCGGCTTCCTTGCCGCCCACGAACTCGGCCGTCATCAGGTAGTACTTGGCCTTGGCCATGCCGCACAACAGCGGCCAGCAGATCGCGGCGTGGTCGCCGGCGGCGACGCCGATCTTGACGTGGCCGTCGGTGATCTTGGCTTCCTCGGCAATGATGCTGATGTCTGCCATCATCGCCACGGCCAGGCCGGCACCGACGGCCACGCCGTTGATCGCGGAGATCACTGGTTTTTCGCAGGCCAAGAGGTTGTAGACGACGTCCGAGGCTTCAACCATGGTGTTGGCGATTTCCTTCGAGTTGCCGACCATGTTGCCTACCCATTCCAGGTCGCCGCCGGCCGAGAAGGCCTGGTCGCCGGCGCCGGTGATGACCGCCACCTTGGTTTTGGCATCGTCGTTGACGACGCCCCAGATCTTGGTCAGTTCCCAGTGCAGGCGGCCGTTGGTGGCGTTCATCACTTCGGGGCGGTTGATGGTGATGACCAGCACGCCGTTGGGTTTGTGGTCGAACTTGAGAAATTGGAAATCAGCGTAGTTCATCTTGAGGCTCCTTGAATAAAACGGAAAATGGAAATGAAAGGCAATGGACGATCAGCGCAGTTCGGCGCGGCCGTTGTTCAGCACCACGACATCGCGCTCGACGACACGGGAGCGGAACGACACGACCTTGCCGTCCACCCAAAGTTCGGTGCGTATCGTCTCGCCGGGATAAACCGGTGAGGAAAATCGCACGTCGATCGACTGCACCGCAGCCGGGTTGCCGCCGCACACGCTTTGGGTGAGTGCCCAGCCGGCGATGC
>DIVK01000088.1 GCA_002422455.1 Rhodoferax sp. UBA6134 | reverse complement strand
GGAAGAAGAGTTTTACGCGGACGCCTTCACCTCCGAGGCCGACAAACCGCGGGAAACCGCCGCAGTCTGACCCCCGCCGCGCAATGAACAATCAGCGCGCGAGGTAGCCGCCGTCCACCGGGTAATAGGCCCCGGTGACGAAAGACGCGCGGTCTGACGCGAGCCAGGCCACCAGTTCCGCCACTTCTTCCGGGCGCCCCACACGACCGATCGGATGAGCCGCCACCAGCATCGCGTTCACGGCAGCGTTCTGCTCAAAGGCGCTGATCATGGGCGTATGAATGAAGCCCGGCCCCACGGCGTTGACACGTACACCTTGCGCACCGTATTCCAGCGCGGCAACCTGGGTCAACCCCACCACGCCGTGCTTGGCCGCGGTATAGGCCGATGCCGTGGCAAAACCGACCATCCCCAAGATGGACGCAATGTTGATGATGGAGCCGCCGCCCGTTTTGAGCATGGCGGCAATCTGATGCTGCATGCCGTAGAACACGCCCGACAGATTGATGTTGATGACCTGCGCCCAATCGTCCAACGGATAGTCACCCGTGGAGGCCTGCGGCCCGCTGATGCCGGCGTTGTTGCAAGCCACGTCCAGCCGACCGTAATGAGCCACGGCGCGCGCCACCAGAGCACGAGCATCGGCCGGCCGGCCAACGTCGGCGGCCACGAAAATGGCCTCACCGCCCTGCGCGCACACCAGTGCCGCCGTTTCCTCGCCAGCGGGCACATTGACATCCGACACCACCACCCTGGCGCCCTCGCGCGCCCAGATCAGCGCAATCGCGCGCCCAATGCCCGAGGAAGCACCCGTGACCAGCGCAACTTTGTTTTTCAGCATGAAAATACCTCCTGTCACTGCACGGCGTGGCGCCGCAACCTCGTGGTCTGAGCAAGCAAGGTACCCCATCAGCCAAAACCACACCGGCGCGTTCATTGTGTGCCAATCGCCCGCGTGTGTCTACAGCTCCGCAGTTCTCCACTTGGTTGACAATCACGGCTTGACCCTAATTTTTTACCCATGATCAGCACCACACCCGAAGCACCTGTCCAGCCGGATGAACTCACGCGCACCAGCGCCCCTGCCGGGCGGCCGGGGCGCACCCACGCGGTCCGGCCCGTGCTTGAGAAACTGTTTGAACTCTATCCACACCTGTTTGGCGCCAAATTCCTGCCACTCAAGCTCGGTATTTTTCAGGAGCTTCTGGCTACCCACCCCGGTCTCTTTGAGCGGGAACCCCTCAAGGCCGCACTGGGCCTGCATACGCGCTCAACGCCTTACCTGCAAAGCGTCGCCGCGGGCAACAAACGTCACGATCTGCAGGGCATCGCGGTGCAGGACGTGGCTCCGGAGCACGTCTGTCTGAGCATCCTTGAATTATTCCGCCGGCGCCAGGGCCGCAACAAGGAAGACGTGTGGCCAAAGTTCAGAACCCGGCTGATGGCGGCGTTTGAGGCGTCCGGCCTGACGCGCCAGGACTATCTGTCCAGAATTCACATAAAGGATGAACAAGCCAACAGCCTGCTGGAAGAGGCCCTGGCCGAAAGCGAGCAAAAGCAGGCCCGGCAAGAGGCCCTGCTGCGGGCCTTTGACAGCAGCGGCAGGACCGTCGAAGAATTTGCCGACATGTACGGTCTGGACCAACGCGTCGTGAGCGCTGCGCTTGATAAAAAACGCCAGCCACCAAACCCGACCCTTGAACCTTGAAATCTGGGTGTCTTCACTGTTACGAATTTCATAGACACGATATTTACTTTTTGAAACTCGAACGGCGCGTCTTTTCGGGCAAAGTGCATGTCCGGAAGCATCCATCAATGCCGCGCACCTGCAAGCAAAAATCGTCCTTTCACGCCGGAGACGCCCCATGAACACCAAATTCACGCGCCGCCATGCCCTGCTGGTGGCCAGCGCCGCCAGTGCGGCTGCCATCATGGCAGGCTGCGCATCAAGACCCACACCGGCACCACCCGCCAAGCCAGCACCCGTCGCGCCACCGCCCATCAGTCAATTCCCCGCCCCACCCCCCGCCATCGTCTCGGCCGCCACCAGTCCACGCGATTACCGTCGCGATGCAGCCGGTCACCTCTACGACAAAAACGCCCACCGGATTTTCCACGGCAAAATGCCGCCCCTGCTCTACGCCATTGGCGTGCTGCAGGTTGAGGTCGATGGCCAGGGCCGCGTCACCGGAACCCACTGGATGCGAGCCCCCAGCCATGCGCCCGAAGTCATGGCCGAGATCGAGCGCACCGTCCGTCTGGCAGCGCCCTATCCAGCCCCCGTACGAATGGGGCGCGTCACCTACACCGACACCTGGCTATGGCACCGCAGTGGCCGCTTCCAGTTGGACACCCTGACCGAAGGACAACTGTAGGCGCGTCCAGCCTCAGCACACTCGACGAAATGACAACCAGTGCCAGACTAACGTCCGGCCAGGGTTCGCCGCCTCACTTTTTCCAATCCCGCTCCTCCCTTCCCTCGTGCTCCCCCTCCCTTCCTTGCTGCGACCGCTTCTCCCGGACGGATGGGCCGCGTTGCCGCGGAATTTCGACTGGCTCGCTCCCCGGACGTGCCACCCCCCCCTGCGGCGGCTGACGTTGCGGAGCGGCCGGTCCGGCCTGCGGCTCCCGCGGCACAAGCACCCGCGGCTCGGACTGTCCATGGGAATACTGTCGCACAAGAGCATCACGCGGCTGATAACGGTACTTCTGGTCATGCAGCGACTGCTGCTGCTCCACCGGAGGATAGTCCGGTCCTGAGTACTGACGCTGGTACACAGGCAACGGCGCGCGCGCGGGCGCAGCACTGCGCGTCCACCGATCCCAGCCGCTTCGACGCTGCTCCCAATCAGGACCCCAGTGCTCACCCCAGCGCGGCGGGGCCTCCGTCCGCCAGCCAAGGAAATACGTGGGCGGGTACCGATAGTAGCGCACGGGAACCCGCAGGATGAACAGCGGCACCACCTCCGGCACCACCAGCGCCCAAGGCCCGTTGTACCAGGAACTGACGTACCAATTGTCAGCCTGGTATACCCAATACAGGCCGTCATAAAAGAAAAAATTCAGGTTCAGCCGCGGCGCATAGTAGACGGGGTAACCCGGTATCGGAACCAGCGTCGGATACGCCGGCAGATGGATCCCGATGCTCACGCCGGGCAGCGCGATGCCGACCCCGACGCTCACCTGCGCCACGGCCGGCACCGCCATCCCGAACAACATCCAAAGCCCGATAAACAGGTGGCGCATTTTCAGTCCTCCAAAAAAACTGCTATCACGTCAGACTACCCGATTTCGCCCC
>DIVK01000098.1 GCA_002422455.1 Rhodoferax sp. UBA6134 | reverse complement strand
CGCCGCCGATGAGGCGCAAGCTCTCAGCCACGGCGTGGGCCAGGGCTGGCGGTGCGGCCGTGGTGTAGATGTAGGGGCGCGCGGTTTGTACCAGCCAGTCGATGATGGTGGGGTGCGCCGCCACGAAGGCGCCGCCCAGGCCGGCCGCCTTGCCCAGTGTGCCCATGTAGACCAGGCGCTCGCTGCGCAGGCCAAAATGGGCCAGGCTGCCGCGCCCCCGGGGTCCCAGCACGCCGAAGCCGTGGGCGTCGTCCACGATCAGCCAGGCATCAAAGCGCTCGGCCAGCGCCAGCAGCTCGGGCAAGCCGGTCAGGTCGCCGTCCATGCTGAACACGGCATCGGTCACGATCAGCTTGATGGGCGTGCGGCAGTTTTCCAGCTGCCGGGCCAGCGCCGTGAAGTCGCGGTGCGCATAGCGCTGCACGCTCGCCCGGGCCAGCCGCGTGCCGTCGATCAGCGAGGCGTGGTTGAGCTCGTCGGAAAAAATCGTGGCCTGGACATCGCCCAGCGCGGTCAGCAGCGCCAGGTTGGCCATGAAGCCGGTGCAGAAATAAAGCGCCCCGGCCGCCGGGATGGAAGGGGCCAGCCAGTCGGCCAGTTCTGCTTCGAGCGCGGCATGGGCGCGCGAGTGGCCGCTGATCAGGTGCGAGCCGCCGCTGCCCGCGCCGAATTGCCGGGCGCCGTCGGCCAGCGCCGCGATCAGCGCCGGATGGTTGGCCAGGCCCAGGTAATCGTTGCTGCAGAAGGTGAGCAGTTCGCGCGCCGGTTCACCGTTGCGGCTCACCCGCTGGTGCGGTGCGCAGGGTGATTCAGCGATGCGGCGCTGGCGCCTGAGCGCCTGCGCCTCGCGTTCACGCAGTTGGCGGTTCAGGTGTTCTATCAGCATGGTCAGGGGTTTTTTGGTTCAGGACTTCGTTCAGCGTCGCCATCAGCCGTTCGGCCAGCCAGGCCGACAGGCCCTCATCCAGCAGGTAGGGCGGCATCAGGTAGACGGTGCGTCCGATCGGGCGGATCAGCAGTTCGCGCTCCCGGCCCGCCAGGTGGAAGCGCTCGGCAAAGCGTGGGCCGGCGAAGGGCTCGCGCACGTCAAAGGCCCAGATCATGCCGCGCTGGCGGAAGTGTTCAAGGCGCACGTCGGTTCGCAATGGCGCCAGCGCCGCCGTCAGGCTGGCGGCCTGCTGCCGGTTGTGCCGCAGCACGTCGTCCTGCTCGAAGCGGTCAAGTACCGCCAGCGCCGCGCGGCAGGCCAGCGCATTGCCGGTGTAGGAGTGCGAGTGCAGGAAGCCGCGTGCCACGTCGTCATCAAGAAAGGCTTCGTACACACGGTCGCGCGACAGTACCAGCGACAGCGGCAGGTAGCCGCCGCTGATGCCCTTGGACAGGCAGAGCAGGTCGGGCCAGAGGGCGGGCTCGCCGGGCAGTGTGGCCTGTTCAAAAGCAAAAAAGCTGCCGGTGCGGCCGCAGCCCACCGCGATTTCATCGGCGATCAGCAGCACCTCATACTGGTCGCACAGTGCGCGCACCGTGCGCAGGTAGAGCGGGTCGTGCATCGCCATGCCGGCGGCNNCCAGCAGGGCCTGCAGATCGGCGGCGGCACGCCGTGCCACGTCGGCGGCCGATTCGCCGGGCCTGGCCTGGCGCGCATCGGGCGACATCACCTGGTGCGCGCGCATCAGCAGCGGATCGTAGGCATCGCGGAACACCTGAACGTCGGTGACGGCCAGCGCCCCCAGCGTTTCGCCGTGGTAAGCCTGGCGCAGGCAGACGAACTCGCGCTTGGCGGGGCGGCTCCGGTTGCGCCAGTGATGAAAGCTCATCTTCAGCGCGATTTCCACCGCCGAGGCACCGTCGCTGGCGAAAAAACAGTGGCCGAGCACGCCGCCGGTGCGGGCCGACAGGCGTTCGGCCAGCTCCACCGCCGGTGCATGGGTGCAACCGGCCAGCATGACATGAGGCAGGGTGTCGAGCTGGTCCTTGATGGCGGCGTTGATGCCCGCGTCGGCATGGCCGAACAGGTTGACCCACCAGGAGCTGAGGGTGTCGAAGTAGCGCCGCCCCGACTCGTCGTACAGCCACACGCCCTGGCCGCGCACGACGGGCAGCGGCGGCACGTCGGCCGCGCGCTGCATCTGGGTGCAGGGGTGCCAGATCGCGGCCAGGCTGCGTGTGGACAGCGAAGGGGCGGACGTGTTGCCGGAGTGCGTCATTACAGGTGCTGGGTCGGCACGTGGTGGCGCAATCCGGTCTGCCTGTTCTGCTCGTCAACAAATACCAGTTGGGGTTCGTGTCCGGCCACCTGGTCGTTATGCACCTGGGCAAAGGCGGCGATGATGACCAGGTCACCCACGGTGGCGCGCCGGGCCGCCGAGCCGTTGATCGAGATCATGCCGGAGCCGCGTTCGCCCCGGATGGCATAGGTGATGAAACGCTCGCCGTTGTTGATGTTCCAGATGTGAACCTGCTCGTTTTCGGCGATGTCGGCTGCGTCCAGCAGGTCTTCGTCGATGGCGCAGGAGCCTTCGTAGTGCAACTCGCATTGCGTCACGGTGGCACGGTGGATTTTGGACTTGAGCAGGGTACGGAACATGGTGGGCATCTCCTGTGAGCGGGCGGTCATGGGGCGGGCGGGACCAGGGTGGTCGGTCGCGGCGTGGGTTCGAGTTGCGGGTAGTCACGGCTGAAATGCAGGCCGCGGCTTTCGTGGCGGGCCTGCGCGCTGCGCACGATCAGGTCGGCCACCTGCACCAGGTTGCGCAGCTCCAGCAGGTCGCGTGTGACGTGAAAACGGGCATAGAACTCCTGAATTTCATCCTGCAGCAGTGCAATGCGGTGGGCGGCGCGCTCCAGCCGCTTGTTGGTGCGCACGATGCCGACGTAGTCCCACATGAAGCGGCGCAACTCGTCCCAGTTGTGCGAAATGACAACCACTTCGTCAGGGTCGGTGACACGGCTGTCGTCCCAGGTCGGCAGGGGCGGGCAG
Source organism: Rhodoferax sp. UBA6134 (assembly GCA_002422455.1). Lineage (GTDB taxonomy): Bacteria > Pseudomonadota > Gammaproteobacteria > Burkholderiales > Burkholderiaceae_C > Rhodoferax. Next base: position 5,482 of record DIVK01000098.1, on the reverse strand, counting down.
GGCGGCGGGGTTTCCTGGGCGATGGAGCGGGCCGTGGCGCGGGCAAACACCATGCACTCCAGCAGCGAGTTGCTGGCCAGCCGGTTGGCGCCGTGCAGGCCGGTGCAGGCGGTTTCGCCGATGGCGTACAGGCCGCTCAGGTCGGTGCGGCCGGCCAGATCGGTGAGCACGCCGCCGCAGGTGTAGTGGGCAGCGGGTACCACGGGAATGGGCTGCTTTGCCATGTCGATGCCCAGCTCCAGGCAGCGCGCGTAGATGTTGGGGAAATGCGCCTGCAAAAAGTCCTTGGGCTGGTGAGAAATGTCGAGGTAGACGCAGTCCAGACCGCGTTTTTTCATCTCGAAGTCGATGGCACGGGCCACCACGTCACGCGGCGCCAGCTCGGCGCGCGCATCGTGCGTCGGCATGAAGCGCGCGCCCCCGGCCGACTCAGGCAGCAGCAGGCGGCCGCCCTCGCCGCGCACCGCTTCGCTGATTAGAAAGGATTTGGCGTGAGGGTGGTACAGGCAGGTCGGGTGGAACTGGATGAATTCCATGTTCTCCACCCGGCAACCGGCGCGCCAGGCAGCGGCGATGCCGTCGCCGGTGGCGGTGTCGGGGTTGGTGGTGTAGAGGTACACCTTGCCGGCGCCGCCGCTGGCCAAAATGGTGTGCGGCGCGCTGAAGGTGAGTACCTGGTCGCTGGTTTCGTCCAGCGCGTACAGGCCCAGGCAATGGTTGGATTGGCCGGGCGGGTTGCAGGCGGGTCGTTCCAGTTTGGCGCTGGTGATCAGGTCCACCAGGGTGTGGTGCTCAAACAGGGTGATGTTGGGCGAGCGGCGCACCTGGGCCATCAGGGTGTCCTGCACGGCCGCGCCCGTGGCGTCGGTTACATGCACGATGCGGCGCTCGCTGTGACCGCCTTCGCGCGTCAGGTGCAGGTGACCATTCTCCTGCGAGAAGGGTACGCCCAGTTGCTGCAGCCAGCGGATCGATTCGGGCGCATGTTCCACCACGAAACGGGTCGCCTCCGGGTCGCACAGGCCGGCGCCGGCCGCCAGCGTGTCCTGCACGTGGGAGGCAAAGCTGTCGCCCTCGCCCATGACGGCGGCGATGCCGCCCTGGGCCAGTTGGCTGGCGCCGTCGCTGAGCGTGCGTTTGGTCAGGATCGCCACGCGGTGGGTGGGGGCCAGGTGCAGGGCCGCGCTCAGGCCGGCAAGGCCGCTGCCAACGATGAGGACGTCGAAATGGTGGGAAGAAGGGGTCACGGGGTGCGGACTCGCATGAAATTTCAGAGTGGCGAATAAGCCAGCCGGACGTAAATGGGGGCAAACACTTCGGCCTGCGTGATTTCAATCAGCGTTTCCTTGGCGAGCTCGAGCATGGCGATGAAGGTGACGACCAGCACCGGCGTGCCTTTGGCCGGGTCGAACAGCTCTTCAAATTCGACAAAGCGGCGTCCCTGCAGTTTCTTGAGCATCAGGCTCATGTGTTCGCGCACCGAGAGTTCTTCGCGCGTGATCTTGTGGTGCTGCACCAGCCTGGCACGCTTCAGGATGTCGCGCCAGGCTTCCTGCAGGTCGACGACATTCACCTCCGGAAAGCGCGGTTGCAGCGACTGTTCGATAAAAACCTGCGCTTTGAGAAAATCCCGGCCAAACTGGGGCAGGGTATCGAGCTTGGCGCCCGCCAGCTTCATTCGCTCGTATTCGAGCAGACGGCGTACCAGTTCGGCGCGCGGGTCTTCGGCCTCTTCCCCCTGTGCCACTTTTTTGGGCGGCAGCAGCATGCGCGACTTGATTTCAATCAGCATGGCGGCCATCAGCAGGTATTCGGCGGCCAGTTCCAGATTGCGACCGCGAACTTCTTCGACATAGGTCAGGTACTGGCGTGTCAGGCCTGCCATGGGAATGTCCAGAATGTTGAAGTTCTGCTTGCGAATCAGGTACAGCAGCAGGTCCAGCGGCCCCTCAAATGCCTCCAGAAAGACTTCCAGCGCATCCGGCGGGATGTACAGGTCGCGCGGCATGGCAAACAGGGGTTCGCCGTAGAGCCGCGCCACCGCGACGTGATCCACCACGCCTGGCATGCAGGCTGCACCGGGCGCGCCGGGAGCGATCAGCACGGCGCTGTCGAGCAGGTCGGACATTTGATTGCTGTTAAGTAGATGGCCGCTAACGCATTGCCTGTAAAAATCGGCGGCGTATTTTCTGCCTAGCTGGCGTTGGTCTGGTAGACGTAGGGTTTTTGCTCCACCTCGGCCATCCGGAACTCGCGCCAGGCGTCACGGTCGACCGTTTTGTCCCATAGCCGTTCGCGGCCCTGGCGCTGCTTTGTCTCCAGCGTCGGGTCCTTGGCCTTGAGCTGCTCGATGAACAGGGTGGCGTCGGACTGGTATTTGGGGCGGTAAAAAATATTCATGAACTAACCTCTTTGATGGTATTTTACCGGGGTCGGCGCTGCGACCTTGTCCGTGACCGGGAAAAGACCAGAATCTGCCGCGGGGGCGTTTCAGCGACTGCCCAGGCGCTGGCGGATGTCGGTCCAGAGCGGTCGCATCACCAGCAGCAGCAACACCATGGCCAGCGGCACGGTGGTGATGTAGCCCAGGTGCTTGAAGCCGATCGCCCCCAGCAGGCCGCCCCCCATGAAACCGGCGATCAGCTTGCCCTGCAGCCGCAATTTGTCGCGGTTGGCCCGCACCGGGCTGGCGTTGGACCCGGCGTTGATATAGAGCATCTTGCCGAGCTCAATCCCCATGTCGGTGACCAGTCCCGTGACGTGGGTGGTGCGGATTTCGGCCCGGGATATCTTGGTGATGACGGCGTTTTGCAGCCCCATGATGAAACACAGCAAAATTACCGTCAGTGGCACGAACAGGTTGGCGGCGGTGTTGATGGCGCTGCCAAACGGCCCGAAGATCAGCAGCAGCAGCGACTCCAGCAGCAAAGGCAGTCCGTAGGCGCTGTGCAGCGCGCGCCGCAGCCCCCAATTGACCAGCACGGCCGTACACATGGCGCCGGCAATGAAGGCGCTGAGCATGACCAGACCAAACAGCGCGACGCTGACGTTGCCCAGCACCAGGGAGTCCGCGACGGAAGACAACACACCCGTCATGTGCGAGGTGTACTGCCCCACCGCCAGAAAGCCCCCGGCATTGATGGCCCCGGCGACAAAGGCCAGCGTCACGCCCAGCCGGGTGTTCCTTTGCGTGGTGCGCAGTGGATCCGTCAGGCCGTGTATCAGGGGAATCATGACCGTACCGTTGGAGCGGCGAGGGGGTCAATGCACGCGCATGCCGGGAGTGGCGCCGGGCCAGGGGGTGAGCACGTGAATGCCCGGATGGGCTTTTTCGTCGGCATGGCTGGCCGCCAGCACCATGCCTTCGCTGATGCCAAACTTCATCTTGCGCGGCGCCAGGTTGGCCACCATCACGGTCAACTGGCCGATCAACTGCTCGGGCTGGCAGGCGCTGGCGATGCCGCTGAACACGTTGCGGTGCCTGCCTTCACCCACGTCCAGCGTCAGGCGCAGCAGCTTGGTCGAGCCTTCGACGGCCTCGCAGTTGACGATTTTGGCGATGCGCAGGTCGATCCTGGCGAAGTCGTCGATGGTGATGGTGGATGCAATCTCCTCGCCGCCGGGTAATTCGTGTGCAGCAGACTCCATGATTGCCTGCGCAGGGACCGCGGGGGCTGGCGGCTCAAACAATGCATCAAGCTGCTCGGGGGTGACGCGCTGCATCAGATGCTGGTAGGGGGCGATAGCCTGCACGTCGCCGGTCACGTGCCAGTGCTGCATGTCGCTGCCGACAAAGGCTTGCACGGCCCGGGCCAGTTCCGGCAGCACGGGTGCCAGGTAGCGGGTTAATACTGCAAAGGCGTTGACCAGCACCGAACAGACCTGGTGCAGCGCCTGGTTGTTGGCCACGTCCTTGGCCAGCTCCCAGGGCTTGTTCTGGTCCACATAAGCGTTGACCTTGTCAGCCAGCAGCATGATCTCGCGCGTGGCTTTGCCAAATTCGCGGGTCTCGTACATCTGCGCCATCGCATCGCCTGCGCTGCGGATGTCGGTCAGCAGCGCGGAGCCGGCGGTACCAAAGTCGCTGGTCAGCTTGCCCCCGAAGCGCTTGGTCAAAAAGCCTGCCGCACGGCTGGCGATGTTCACATATTTGCCAATCAGGTCGCTGTTGACCCGCGCCATGAAGTCATCCGCGTTGAAGTCGATGTCCTCATTGCGCGCATTGAGCTTGGCGGCCAGGTAGTAGCGCAGCCATTCCGGGTTCATGCCCAGGTTCAGGTACTTGAGCGGGTCCAGGCCGGTGCCGCGGCTCTTGCTCATCTTCTCGCCGTTGTTCACGGTCAGGAAACCATGCACAAACACGTTGTCGGGCGTCTTGCGGCCGCTGAAATGCAGCATGGCCGGCCAGAACAGGGTGTGGAAGGTGACGATGTCCTTGCCGATGAAATGGTACTGCTCCAGCGCCGGGTCGGCCATGTAGTCATCATAGCTTTCGCCGCGCCGGTCCAGCAGGTTTTTAAGTGAAGCCAGATAGCCCACGGGCGCGTCCAGCCAGACGTAGAAGTATTTGCCCGGCGCATCCGGAATTTCGATGCCGAAATAGGGTGCGTCGCGGCTGATGTCCCAGTCGCCCAGGCCTTCGCTCTGGGTGCCGTCCGGGTTGGTGCGGACAGTGAACCACTCCTTGATCTTGTTCGCCACTTCGGGTTGCAGCCTCGGCTTTCCGCTCTCATCCTGTCCCTGCGTCCACTGCTCCAGGAACTGCACGCAGCGCGGGTCTGACAGCTTGAAGAAGAAGTGCTCCGAGCTTTTCAGCTCGGGTCTGGCGCCGGACAGGGCCGAAAACGGATTGATCAGGTCGGTTGGCGCATACACGGCGCCGCAGGCTTCGCAGTTGTCGCCGTACTGGTCCTTGGCGTGGCACTTGGGGCACTCGCCCTTGATAAAGCGGTCCGGCAAAAACATGTTCTTTTCGGGGTCGAAGAACTGCTCGATGGTCCTGGTCTCTATCAGCGAACCATCGGCGCGGTCACGCAGGTCACGGTAGATCTGGCGTGCCAACTCGTGGTTCTCCGGCGCGTCGGTGCTGTGCCAGTTGTCAAAACTGATGTGAAAACCGTCCAGGTACTGTTTGCGCCCGGCCGCAATGTCGGCCACGAACTGCTGTGGCGTCTTGCCGGCTTTCCCGGCGGCAATCATGATCGGCGCGCCATGCGTGTCGTCCGCGCCCACGAAGTTCACTGCATGACCCTGCATGCGCTGAAAACGCACCCAGATGTCGGCCTGGATGTACTCCATGATGTGGCCGATNNGCAGTGGTGACGAAGAGTTTGCGTGGCATGGAGGGTGAACTTTCTGGAGACTGCCCCGATTTTAGTCGGGGCGGTTGCCGCCGGGCGAAATCGGTTTGGCCCTGCCGGGCACGGACTCGCTCATAATTCCCGGGAAAGGTGGGGAGGAATCCATGGACCGGACCGAGCGC
>DIVK01000021.1 GCA_002422455.1 Rhodoferax sp. UBA6134 | reverse complement strand
CCTGACCAGCCAGCCGCTGCTCATCCCGGTCACCTTCGCCGCCACGCCGCTGGAAGTGAGCACCGCCGAGGCCAGCATCGAGGTGCTGGCGACGCTGGGGCTGGAGATCACCGCCTTCTCACCCCAAACGCTGGCGGTGCGCGCCGTGCCCACGGCGCTGGCGCAGGGCGACGTCACCGAACTCGCCCGCAGTGTGCTGGCCGAACTCGGCGCCCACGATGCCAGCACCGTCATCCAGCGCGCGCAAAACGAATTGCTGGCCACCATGGCCTGCCACGGCGCGGTACGCGCCAACCGCCGTCTGACACTGGAAGAAATGAACGCCCTGCTGCGCCAGATGGAAACCACCGACCGTGCCGACCAGTGCAACCACGGCCGCCCCACCTGGCGGCAGATCAAGTTGCATGAACTCGATGCCCTGTTTCTACGCGGTCGTTGAGCGCCCACCCACGGACAACACCCAGAACAGCCGCACCCCTGGCGCCGTGAATTACACCAGAAGCTCTGCTTCAATTGAGATTCATCAATGAAGTCAATGCGACAAAAACTACAGTGAACTTGCACTTTGTCGGGGTCGCTTGGACGCGTCGGCAAGGTGCGGGGTTGTTGGCTGTTTTTAAGTGATTGCATATGCCCGACATTGAGGCCAAGCTGGAATTCCTGCGCGCGCCGGAAACTTACGGTGCAGTCGGCCCGCGCCCGGAATTCATCGAAACCCATATGTCATGGGTTTTCTTGGTGAGCAAGCAGGTTCTCAAGCTCAAAAAACCTGTGCGTTTTCCATTTCTCGACTTTACGACCTTGCGCTCACGCGAGTTTTATTGCCGAGAGGAAATCAGACTCAACCGGCGCCTGGCTCCGGGCGTCTACCTTGGCTTGATCGCACTGCGCTGGTGTGATGGCCGCTTCGCACTGCTGTCTGAAGCGCAACTGAGTGCCGACGCCAGTGCCCCCGGCGAAACCGTCGACTGGCTGGTCTGGATGCGGCGCCTGCCGTCGCAACGCATGCTCGATCACCTGATCGCCGAAGATCGTGTTGCACCACGCGACATTGATGCGCTGGTTGAAGTGCTGGGCACGTTTTACCGCACGGCACCCGTGGTGTCCGTGAACCCAAACGACTATCTGGCCCGCTTCCAGTACGAACAGGCATCAAACCGTGAGGTGCTGCTGCGGCCACAGTTCCAGTTGCAGGATGCGGCGCTGGCCATCGAGCGGCTAAACGTTGCGCTGTCGCAAGGTGCCGAACGCCTGCACGATCGTGCGTCCCGCCAGCACGTGCTTGAGGGACATGGTGATCTACGCCCTGAACACGTCTGTCTGCTGCAGCACCCGGTGGTGATTGATTGCCTGGAATTCAACCCGCAACTGCGCCAGGTTGACCCCCTGGACGAACTCGCCTACCTGAGCCTGGAGTGCGACATGGCAGGTGCGCCATGGATTGGCCGGCGGCTCACCCTCGGCTGCACCGCCATTTTGAACGACCTGCCCCACCCGGCCCTGATGTGCCTGTACACCGCACATCGCGCCATGCTGCGCGCCCGCCTTGCCATGGCCCACCTGCTGGATCCGCAACCGCGCACGCCGGAAAGGTGGCCGCCGCTGGCCAGCCGCTATATCGCACGCGCCCTGTCTGCGCTGGACTCGCTCGCCAAGCCGCCAGATACCGGCACTTCCGACACAACCACGAACCCTGACCCACCTCGGCAGCCCGCATAGCCGCAAGCTCACTCCCCGTCCAGCCGTGGCGGCGATTGCCCCTGCGCGGGCTCTCCGGTTTCGGGGTCAATCCAGTCGGCGATGCCAATCTCGTCTTCGGCCTCCTGAAGCGTCTCACCGGGCTCTGGCGTCAGCTCGTCTGTCGCGCCCATCTCGGCCAGGAGCAGCTCCCGGCTCTCGAACGGACCGAACTGTTGCCGACCGTCAGGCGCCAGCCAGTAATACCCATCCGGACGCAGCATGATCTGCTCGGCACGGCTGAACACGGCCGACTCCTCTTCTGCCACTGCTGCTTTTCTGCCGTTTCGGCCCACTGGGGTCTTGCGCGTCATCACATTCCTCCATATCCAGGTCAGGTTCGATCCGGTGAGACTACGCGCCATAAAACATATCCGCTTGACAAGCATCAAACACCGGCAAGATCATCTGCTCCAGGCCGGACGCTGCGGAGCGTTGACCCGGCACGGTAGCGTGCGCCAGTGCGAAAATGACCGACCGCGCAAAAGGATGGCACCTCATGAAACCGGCTCCCCTCATCGCCCCTTCGGCAGAAATTGAACTCAAGCTGGCCCTGCCAGCTTCCGACCCGCAGGATCTGGCAAAACAACTGGCTCGCGTGCCTGCGCTGGCGCGCCGGAAAGCGACTCGCGAACAGTTGCACAATGTGTACTACGACACGCCCGATCAGGTCTTGCGTCGGCAAGGGGTAGCCTTGCGCGTGCGGCGCACGGGTACGCCGGCCAAGCCACAGTGGTTGCAAACGCTCAAGATGGGCAACAGTGGCGACTCGGCCTTGAGCCAGCGCGGCGAGTGGGAAGTCCCGCTGCCCGAAGCCACCTTGTCCAGGAAGGCCCTGAAGATGACGCCGTGGTCCGGCATTGATCCCGACGGTACGGTATTCAAGGCGCTGAGCCCCTGCTTTGCAACCCGCTTCGACCGGACCCTATGGCGGGTGCGCAGACGCGATGGCAGCGTCATTGAAGTGGCGCTGGACGTCGGGGAGGTCGTGGCCGGTGACAAGCGCGCGCCCCTTTGCGAACTGGAACTGGAATTGCGGGCCGGATCGCCCGCAGCGCTGTTCGACCTGGCCCGACAGATTGCCGGCACCGTTGCCGTTCTGCCGTCCAGCATGAGCAAGGCGCAGCGCGGTTATGCGCTGGCGCAGGATACCCTGGGCGCACCGCTATCCGCCCAGCCCCCGTTTCTGGGGCTTGACATGCCGGCTATTCAGGTGGCGCAGCGTGTCCTGCGGGAGATGTTCAATCACTTCACGGCCAATCTGGCGCTGTTGCGAAGCTCCGACGACCCTGAAATCGTGCACCAGGCCCGGGTCGGGTGGCGGCGTTTCAGGAGCGCACTGAGGCTTTGCCGGCCTGTTCTTGCCGCCGAAGCGACGCCATCCTGGCAGGCGCTGCGACCGCTCCTCACCTTCCTGGGTGAACTGCGCGACCTTGACGTGGCGCGAACGCAGACGCTGGCACCATGGGCCGAGGCCTATACCGCCGGAGATTCCCGGCGCGCACAGACGTGGGACGCGATGACCCAGGCCTTGACGCAGGCTGCCAGCCAGCAGCGCAAATCAGTGCGCTATGCGCTGCAAGATCCTGCGGTGGGACTCACGCTGCTGACCATGACCGAATGGCTGGAAGGCTTGCCGGCGGCAACTGACCCGGTTGCCGTCAGGGCGAAGCCCAAGGCCGCCCTGCGGCAATGGGCCAGACGCCGAATTGACCAACTGCATGCCCGCTTGAAGGAGGCATGCACCAACGACGGCACGCCCGAGAATCAGCACCGCGTCCGGATTCTTGCCAAGCGCATTCGCTATGGCATTGAGGCCCTGCAGCCGCTGTTGACCAAACATCAATCGCAGCGCTGGTACAAGCAGGCCACCAACCTGCAGACCAGCATTGGGGCGACACGCGACGTCGTGCAGGCCTGCGCACTGATTGCCGGGCTGGATGCAGACCGTGGGCTGATCGAGTTTCTGCGTGGTGTTGCCGCCGGCAGGCAAGGGCAGCCCTGACGCCGCGCCCGGCTTTTTCTCACCCGGAAGTATTGAGCAAGAGGGCTGCCTCCCGGCAGGCCACGCGGCCCTCATCGGTCGGAATCATCCAGACCTCCACGCTGCTGCCAGGTTTGTGCAGGGCGGCCGGTGCTTCAGGGCTGGCCGCCCTGTTTTTCTCGTGATCCAGCGCAATGCCCAGAAACGCCAGCTGATGACAAACCGCGGCGCGCAGGACGGCGTCGTGTTCACCGATGCCACCGGTGAAGGCCAGAACGTCGAGTCCTCCCAGACAGGCGGTCATCGCGCCTGCTTCACGGATCACCCGGTGCGTGAACATGTCAATAGCCAACCTGGCCATCGGGTCCCTGCTTTCACGCAAACGGCGCATGTCGGCCGAGATGCCGGACACGCCGAGCAGGCCGCTTTGCCGGTACAACAGGTTCTGCAACCGGTCGTGGTCCCAACCTTGGGACATCAGGTACAAGACCACCCCGGCGTCGAGCGCACCGCTGCGCGTTCCCATCATGAGTCCATCCAGTGCGGAAAAGCCCATGCTGGTGGCGCAACTTTTGCCCTGATTTGCGGCGCAAATGCTGGCGCCGCTGCCCAGGTGCGCCATGATCACCCGCCCCCGGGCGCGCCCCGACGCCTGGTTCAGAGCATCCATGACATAGTGATAGGACAAACCATGAAAGCCGTAGCGGCGTATGCCCTGTTGCCGCAAAGCCTGCGGCAACGCAAAGCGGTGTTCCACTTCGGGTATAGCGGCGTGAAACGCGGTATCGAAACAGGCAATCTGGGGCACGTCGGGAAAGGCCTGTCCAAACGCCCGTATTCCTTCGATGTTGTGGGACTGATGCAAGGGCGCCAGCGCAGACAGGTGGCTCA
>DIVK01000053.1 GCA_002422455.1 Rhodoferax sp. UBA6134 | reverse complement strand
AAACGGGCCATAAAAAGCGCTGGCGTGCTTGGCGCTGTAGGCCATGATGCGGGTATGCACGAAGTGCTTGGCCTCCAGGGCCTGGCGGATGGCTCCGATGCGGCCGTCCATCATGTCGCTTGGGGCCACGATGTCCACGCCGGCCGCGGCTTGCACCAAGGCCTGCTGCACCAGCACGGCAACGGTGGCGTCGTTCATGATGTAGCCGTGTTCCGCCGGGTCGGGGTCGGGCAGACCATCCTGTCCATGGCTGGTAAAGGGGTCCAGCGCCACGTCGGTCATGAGGCCCAGGTCGGGAAACTCCTTCTTCAGGACCCGCACGACGCGCGGCACCAGACCGTCCGGGTTCAGGGCTTCCAGCCCGCCCGGTGTTTTCAGCGCCGGGGCGATGACCGGGAACAGGGCCATGACCGGGATGCCGAGCCGGACGCACTCTTCGGCAACCGGCAGCAGCAGGTCCAGGCTCAGACGCTCCACCCCCGGCATGGACGCAACGGTTTCGCGCCGTTGTTTTCCGTCAACGATAAAAACCGGGTAGATCAGATCGTGTGGCGTGAGCGCGTTTTCGCGGACCAGGTTGCGGGTAAAGGCGTCGCGCCGCAGGCGGCGCGGGCGGCCCAGGGGGTAGGAAGCATACGTTGTCATGGCGAAAAGTGTAATGGCGGAATGGTTTTTGTCAGGCTGCCAACGATTTATTTCATCCGGCCGCTTGAAATAATGGCCGGAATTTGTTAAATTTACCCCGGGCAGTTCGCTGCCTCCCGCTTTTCCTCCCTGAGCGGGGCCTTGATGTGTGACAGCAAATAGGCTTGACCACCCCAGCCTTCGTGCTGGGGTTTTTTTATCCTGATCAATTGAGGACAGTGCCGGCCCGCCGCGTGGGGTTGCGGTCTGTTCCGCAAAGTTCAAGTTTGCCGCCATGCTCTGGATTAAATCGCTGCACATCGTGTTTGTTGCCAGCTGGTTTGCCGGCCTGTTCTACCTGCCGCGCATTTTTGTCAACCTGGCCATGGTGCCGGTGCAGTCGCTGGCGGAGCGCGAACGGCTGCTGTTGATGGCGCGCAAACTGATGCGTTTCACCACGATTCTGGCGCTGCCGGCGCTTGCCACGGGGCTCGGGTTGTGGCTGGGCTACGGTGTTGGGCAGGGTCCGGGCAACGGGTGGCTGCATGCCAAGTTGCTCGTGATTGTTTTGGTACTGGGTTACCACCACGCCTGTGGCGTCATGTTGAAAAAGTGGCTGCACGGCGAGAACCGGCGCAGCCACGTCTGGTACCGCTGGTTCAACGAGATTCCGGTGCTGCTGCTGCTGGCGGCGGTGGTTCTGGTGGTGGTCAAACCGTTCTGACGGAGGACGCCGGTGCACAAGACCTCGGCGCGGCCCCTGGCCTTGCTCTATGTCGGGCTCATCGTGTACGCCAGTCTGTACCCTTTTGCCGACTGGCGCTACCAGGGCATCGTGCCGTGGGCTTTTTTGGACAGCCCCTGGCCGAGATACTGGAGCGGCTTTGACGTGGCGATCAATGTGCTGGGTTATCTGCCACTCGGGTTTTTGCTGGTGCTCAGTGCGCTGCGCACCGGACGGGGCCGGTACACCATAGGCTTGGCGACGTTGGTGGCGGGCGTTTTGTCGCTGGCAATGGAGTCGCTGCAAAGCTATTTGCCCGTGCGCGTGCCGTCCAATGTGGACCTGGGGCTCAATCTGCTGGGGGCGTGGCTGGGTGCCCTGTTGGCCTGGGCGATGGAGCAATTGGGCGTCATCGATCGCTGGAGCCGCTTTCGGGCGCGCTGGTTCGTGCCGGACGCCAGGGGCGGTCTCGTGTTGCTGGCCTTGTGGCCGTTGGCCCTGTTGTTCCCGGCGGCGGTGCCGTTGGGACTCGGCCAGGTGCTGGAGCGGCTGGAACTGACCCTGGCCGACGGCTTGCAGGGCACGCAGTGGCTGGACTGGTTGCCGGTGCGGGACGTTGAGCCGCAGCCGCTGGTGCCTGGCGCCGAACTGTTTTGCGTCATGCTGGGTGTGCTGATTCCGTGCCTGCTTGGCTTTTGCATCATCAGGTCCGCTGCGCGGCGGACCGTGTTCATGTTGCTGGTGTTTGCCGTCGGCATTGGCGTGACTGCGCTGTCAGCAGCCCTGAGCTACGGCCCGGCGCATGCCTGGGCCTGGTTCAGCATGCCGGTCAAGGCGGGCCTGGTCGCGGCGCTGGTGCTGGCGTCGCTGCTGCTGCGGGTGCCGCAACGCGCGAGTGCTGCCCTGGTGTTGCTGGCACTGGGTATTCACCTTAGTTTGCTCAACCAGGCGCCCACCAACCCCTATTTCGCGCAAACGCTGGCCACCTGGGAGCAGGGTCGCTTTATCCGGTTTAACGGATTGGCGCAGTGGCTCGGCTGGCTGTGGCCCTATGCCGCGCTGGTGTATGTGGTGGTCCGGGTCTGGGGCCGGGAGCCGAAAAACTAGAATCTCACCCATGACTGAAACCAAATGCAGTGGCAACGCAGGCTCGCACCCTGATGCCCGGGCGCAAGCCTCCTACTACGAGCGGCATGTTTTTTTCTGTCTCAATGAGCGAAAAAATGACGAAGAGTGCTGTGTCCGGCACCGGGCGCAGGAAGGGTTCGAGCGGTGCAAAAACCAGGTCAAGG
>DIVK01000101.1:4244-6069 GCA_002422455.1 Rhodoferax sp. UBA6134 | reverse complement strand
GCGTGGGCTGGGTCTACCAGTACGCTCTGCTGGCCAAAGACAAAACCTTGGCCGAGCTGCGCAGCATCCAGGACTGGTATGTGCGCTACCAGCTGACCAAGGCGCACGGTGTGGCCGAAGTGGCGTCGATTGGCGGCTTTGTCCAGACCTACCAGGTCACGGTGGACCCGGTCAAGCTGCGCGCCTACGGCATCCCGCTGATGAAGGTCGGCCAGGTGATCCGCGACTCGAACCGCGATGTGGGCGGGCGCGCCATCGAGATGGCCGAAACCGAGTACATGGTGCGCGGCAAGGGTTACCTGCGCGGCATCAGTGACATCGAGATGCTGGTGGTCAAGGCCGAACAGGGCACACCGGTGCTGATCCGCGACATTGCCCGCGTCGAACTGGTGCCCGACGAGCGCCGCGGCCTGACCGAGCTCAATGGCGAGGGCGAAGTGGTGTCCGGCATCGCCATGGCGCGTTACGGTGAAAACGCGCTGGAGGTGATCGCCAACGTCAAGGAGAAGATTGCCGAGATCGGCCCCGGCCTGCCCGAGGGCGTGACCATCGCGCCGGTATACGACCGCTCCGAGCTGATTTACCGCGCCATCGACACACTCAAGAACACGCTGATCGAGGAACTCATCATTGTCGCCGTGGTGTGTTTTGTGTTCCTGCTGCACCTGCGCAGCGCGCTGGTGGCCACGGTGATGTTGCCGATCGCGATCCTGATGGCGTTTATTGCCATGCGCGCCTTGGGCATGAGCTCGAACCTGATGAGCCTGGGCGGCATTGCCATTGCCATTGGCGCCATGGTCGATGCCTCGATTGTCATGATCGAAAACGCGCACAAACACCTGGAGCGCCTGCCCAAGGAGCACAGCGAGCGCGAACGCGCCGCCGCCCTGATCGACGCTTGCAAGGAGGTGGGCCCCTCGCTGTTTTTCTCGCTGCTGATCATCACCGTGTCGTTTGTGCCGGTGTTTGCCCTGGAGGGCCAGGAGGGCCGGTTGTTTGCGCCGCTGGCCTGGACCAAGACGCTGTCGATGGCGTCGGCCGCCTTTTTATCGGTCACGCTGGTGCCAGTGCTGATGCTGCTGTTTGTGCGCGGCAAGATCATGCCGGAAGCCAAAAACCCGGTGAACCGGGCGCTGATCTGGCTCTACCGGCCCATCATCGCGGGCGTGATGCGCTGGAAAAAACTCACTATCCTGCTGGCGCTCGGCTTTCTCGGGGTCTCGTACATTCCGGCCTCGCAACTCGGTTCCGAGTTCATGCCCACGCTCAACGAGGGTTCGCTTCTGTACATGCCGGCCTCGCTGCCGGGCATGTCGGTGACCAAGGCCGCCGAGCTGATGCAAACGCAGGACAAGATCATCAAGAGCTTCCCCGAAGTGGCGTCCGTCTTCGGCAAGGCGGGAAGAGCCAACACCGCCACCGACCCGGCGCCGATCGAGATGTTCGAGACCGTGATCAACCTCAAGCCCGAGTCCGAGTGGCGCGCCGGCATGACCATGGACAAGCTGATTGCCGAGCTCGACCGTGCCATGCAGTTCCCCGGTGTCGCCAACTCCTGGACCATGCCGATCAAAGCCCGCATCGACATGTTGTCCACCGGCATCCGCACCCCCATCGGCATCAAGGTGTTTGGCAAGGACCTGGTGGAAATGGAGCGCCTGGCCAAGCAGATCGAGGCCGTGGTCAAGACCGTGCCGGGTACCTCCAGCGCCTTTGCCGAACGCCTCACCGGCGGTTTTTACCTCAACATCGACCCCGACCGCGAGCAACTCGCCCGCTACGGCCTGGCGGTGGGCGACCTGCTCGATGTGGTGGGCAGCGCGCT
>DIVK01000101.1:0-4159 GCA_002422455.1 Rhodoferax sp. UBA6134 | reverse complement strand
GCGCTGCTGTCAGCCTACATTTATGTGGACCTGCGTGAGCGTGATATTGGCAGCTACGTGGCCGACGCCAAAAAGGCCGTCGCCGAACAAGTCGCTTTCCCGCCGGGCTACTACATCACCTGGAGCGGCCAGTTCGAGTACATGGAGCGCGCGATTGAGAAGATGAAGGTGGTGGTTCCGGTCACGCTGCTGCTGATCTTTTTGCTGCTCTACCTCAACTTCAAACGCATCACCGAAACCCTGATCGTGATGCTGTCGGTGCCGTTTGCACTGGTGGGCGGGGTCTGGCTGATGTGGGCGCTGGACTACAACATGTCGGTGGCGGTGGCGATCGGCTTCATCGCGCTGGCGGGGGTGGCCGCCGAGACCGGTGTGGTGATGCTGATCTACCTCGACCAGGCCTGGGAAGAGATCAAACTCAAATGCCGCAGCGCAGGCCGTGAGCCCGGGGCGGCCGACCTCTATGCCGCGGTGATGGAGGGCGCGGTGGAACGGGTGCGGCCCAAGATGATGACTGTGGTGTCGACCATGGCCGGCCTGCTGCCCATCATGTGGGTCAGTGGCACCGGCTCCGAGGTAATGCGCCGCATTGCCGCCCCCATGGTGGGCGGCATGGTGTCCAGCACCGTGCTGACGCTGGTGGTGATTCCGGCGTTGTATGCGATGGTCAAGCAGTGGCGACTGCAGCGGGGTCTGGAGGGTTTTTGACAACCAATGCATGTGCGCACATAATATGTGCTCACAACACTTGGAGCCCACCATGAACATCACGCTCTCAGTCGACGAACAAGTCGCGGCGCGTGCGCGCGAAGCTGCAAAAAAAATGGGGAAAAGCCTGAACCAGGCAGTGCGCGACTACTTGGACCAGTTGGCTGGCGGGGCACAGCGTGGCCAGCAGTGGGCACAGTTTGAAGAGCGCTGCCTGCACGCCGGTGGCAAGCTTCAGGACTGGCGCTTCAATCGGGATGAAGCCAATGAGCGCTGATCTGATCACCACAAGAAGTTTTATCGACACCAATGTCCTGGTCTATGCCGAGGCCTGCGATGAACCCGTAAAACAGCGTGCAGCTTTGGCCTTGCTCAAACAGCTTTATGACGGTGCCTGGGGTGTGCTGTCAACGCAGGTGCTTCAGGAATACTGCAATGTCGCGTTAAAGAAGCTCAAGCTCCCGGCGCAGCATATTCGCGCCCAACTCGATCTTTACGAACAGTTTGAAATCATTCAGGTCACGCCCGCCATCATTCGCGCCGGGCTGGACTTGCACCAAACCCGCAGTGTCGGGTTTTATGACGCGCTCATCGTGTCAAGCGCACACGTCGCGGGCTGCAGTGTGCTCTTCAGCGAAGACCTGAACACCGGCGAAAGCATGGCTGGCGTGCGCATCATTAATCCATTTGCGGGCCTGTAGTGCGCATATTCCTCAAAGGTGACTGCTATTTCGGACAGGCGCCCCATGCTGGAAACCATTGACTGGTCTGCCCCCTGGCTGGCGCCGTGGCGCGCGCGGGGCGAGGCGGTGGCACACAGCGTGCGCAGCGGCATGGCACAACCCGAGGCACTCAACCAGGCGGGCCTGGCACCGGTGTGCTTTGTGCCGCAAAGCGAGTTGCCGGTTGGCGTAGCCTACGAGCAGTACATTTTCGACACCCGGCGCGTGCCTACCCGGGACGGCTTGCACGACTTTTTTAACGGCCTGGTGTGGCACGAATTCCCACTGACCAAGCAGCGCCTGAACGCCTTGCAGGCCGCGCAGATTGAACGTACCGGCATCCAGCCCGTGCGCGGCCCGGCGCGGGATGCCTTGACAGTCTTTGACGAGAACGCCGCCCTGCTGAAAGCCCCCGACGCGTTGTGGCAAGCCCTGGTGGCGAAGGACTGGCTGCGCCTGTTTGGCGACTTGCGCCCGCTCTGGCGCGAGGCCCATCTGCTGCTGTTTGGCCACGCTCTGATGGAAAAGCTGGTGGCGCCCCGGAAGTCGATGACCGCCCACGTCTACCGGGTGCTGGCCGACGACTCGTCACTGGACAGCATGGACGCCTGGCTGGCGCAGGACCTGAGCGCCGACAAACTGGCCGCCAAGCCCTTTGCCCATTTGCCGGTGCTCGGCGTGCCAGGTTGGTGGGCCGCCAATGAAGACCCTGCCTTTTACCGGGATGCCAGCGTGTTTCGCCCAGCCCGGGCACCGGACGCGGGGCACGACGTGTCGCATCCATTTGCAAGAAAGAAATTATGAAAGCAATTTTTGGTGTCCTGAGTCTTCTCATTGTGGTGGCGGTGGTGGGCACGCTGGTCAAGACACAACGCACCGGCGTCACCCCGATCAGCATCACGCCGCAGGAAGCCGGGCAGGTGGCGGCGCCGGCAAGCGCACCCCAAGGCAATGCGCAACAACAAAGCCAGCAAATTCAGCAGCAGGTCAGACAGTCGCTGGACGCCGCGATGCAGCAGGCCCGACCGGTGCCCGAAGACAAGTAGTCAAGCCCGTCAAACCAGACCCGCTGCCGCCACCACCTCGCGCCAGGCGGTCAGTTTGCGCTCAAAGGACCAACTGGCGTTGGCCGGGCTGGTCGAGGGCAGGCGGTACACCGGCAGCCCCAGCGCACGTGTCACGCGCGCATGGCGAAAACTTTCACTCCCGTTGTGGCGGGGCCAGGGGGTGCAAACAAAATTACGATGTCAGGGTCTTGCGGGTCGTGCCGGCGACTATATTTCATGCTGTTGCATATCCGTTCAAGCATGATCCACCCGTGAACTGGCTTAAAAAGCTCCTGCCCCGCCGCCAGGCCCTGACGCCTGAGCAGCGCGCCCACAACCTGATTGTGGCCATCGACGCTGGCGGTCTGCCGCTGAACGCGGCGGTGGTCAACGACATTGCCCGTAAATTGGGGCTGGAAGTATCAGCCCGTGCGCGTCAGGAAGACACCATTGCGCGGATCCGCATGGCGCTCAAACGCCTGGAAAATCAATCATGACCCGCACTAAACCCGTCAAGCAGATGCGACGTTTCCCGCTGCACATCCACATCACCACCCTGTTTCTGGTGCTGATCCTGCTGGTGGGCGGCATCATTGCCGGGGTCGGCTTCAAGCTGTCGCGCGACATGCTCGAAGCCACCGCCACCGAGCTCATTGACCGCATCGGCCGCGAAACCGGCATGGAACTCGCCGCCCTGATCGAACCCGCCGAGCTGGCCATGAACCTGGTGCGGTACGACACGCTCAGCGGCGCGGACAGCTTGGCCACCCGGGCCGAGCGATTGGATTACCTCAAGGAAGCGCTGCTGGGTGCATCGGCACTGTCATCGATCTACGCCGGTTACGCCAGCGGCGACTTCTTCTTTCTGCGCCGCGTGCACGACGAGCCCGAACGCCTGGCATTCCAGGCGCCTGAAGGCACCCAGTACATCCTGCAGACCATTGAACGCGGCGCGGGCCAGCCGGTAGGGCGCTTTGTTTTCATGAACCGGGCGCTGCAGCCCTTGCGCACCGATGACCGCCCCGACTACGCGGCCAATTACGACCCGCGCAAGCGCGGCTGGTACGACGATGCCATCAGCTCGGCGTCGGCCATCAAAACCCCGCCCTATCTGTTCTTCTCCAACCGCAAGGTCGGCATGACCCTCGCCGCCCGGGGCGTGCAGGGCGACAGCGTGATTGGCGCCGACATTCTGCTGGAAACCCTGGCCAGCAACCTGAAGCGAAAAAAATTGACACCGGGCACCGACATCGCACTGGTCAACGCACAGGGCTATGTGCTGGCGCACGAAGATGTGGCCAAACTGGTCAGCCTGGCGCCAGCCGCGCCGGGGACTGACGCCAAACCCAGCCTGACGCTGCTGCAAGACTTCGGCCGCCCGGCCCTGGCCGCCGCTGCGCCCCTGTTGCAGCAGAGCCTGCGTGACGGCGACGCGAGCCGCAAGCTCGGCCTGGCCGGTGACGACTGGCAGGTTAATGTCTCGGCGGTGCAACTGCAAGGCACGGCGCCGCTTTACCTGGTGGCGGCTATTCCCGAGCGCGAGTTGCTGGCCACCGCGTTCAAGCTGCGCAGCAGCTCGCTGAGCATCACCGCGCTCATCATCTTGTTGAGCGTCCCGCTAATCTGGTGGCTGGCGCGGCGCATTTCCGGGCCACTGCAGCGCCTGAACCGCCAGGCCGAGTC
>DIVK01000044.1 GCA_002422455.1 Rhodoferax sp. UBA6134 | reverse complement strand
GGCATCGGGCCTGACCTGACCAACCGCATCGAGCGCGAGAAGGAAACCCTGACCGACAACGACGACCCGCAGTCGCAGGCCGATCTGCTGCGCGACTACTTTGAGGCCGAGCCCGGCGAGCTGGCGTTTTATATCAAGGCAAATCAGCCCGACTTTGACATCGAGAGCTGGGACAACGACGTCGACGCCATCGACTTACTGTGGCAGCGCTTTGCCGAGCCGGCCGCCGAGCGGGCCGCCACCCAGGCTGTCAAGGGTGACACCGACGGCCTGATGATGAAGGCCTATGTGCGCCTGAGCAACCCGGCTGACACCACGGGCAACAGCCCTGACCTGACGTATGAGCGGGTCGAGAACGAGGACGGCGACACCATCGACGAGACCGGCACCGCGGTGGATTGGGTGCTGGCGGCGCGCGAGGTGGGCGAGCGATATGGCATTGGCCGCAGCATGGAAGAGCACATCGACGACGTGCTGGGGGACGGTGGCGAAGTCAACATGAAGGACGTGTTCGACTCGGTGCGCAAGCGCCTGAACGAGGCCTACGACGACCAAGGTGAACTATTGTCGCCTGGCGCCATCTTTGCCGAGATCACTGAAGAGGCGGGTTACGACGGCGTCATCATGGACGCCGGCCTGCACTTTGGCCCGCGCAAGGGTTTTGGCGGCGCGGCCATCAAGGGCATGAAGGGCGTCAAGACCAGCACCTTGCACATGGTGCCGTTCAGCGCCACTCAGATCAAGAGCGCCACCGGGAATTCGGGTGCGTTCGATCCGTCCAACCCGGACATCCGCAAGAGCTACCGCCCCGAGGCCAGTCGTTTTGATGACTTTGTGTACAAAGTTCAAAACAAAATGATAGATACAAAAAGGGTGGTCGACTCCATCACGGCCACCGCGGGTCAGATTGCCGACGACTTGAACGTCTATCTGCAGGAGGAGCTGTTCCACGGCCGGGCCGCCAAGCGGGTGGCCGACTTTGGCAAGGAAGAGCTCAAGCCCCTGATGGAGCAGATTGGGCGCGAAGGCTACACCATTGCCGACGTTGAGGAATACCTGCAAGCCCGCCACGCCCACGAGGCCAACCAGGTGATTGCCCAGCGCAACCCTAACGACCCAGGCCTGCAGGACGGCGGCTCAGGGATGACCAACGCAGCCGCGGCCGCCTATATGGCCAGCCTGTCGGCAGCAGACGCGCAGAAGCTTGCCGGCATTGCCGCCCAGGTCGACGCCATCATCAGGCAAACCCGCCAGCTGTACGTGAGCTACAACCTGGAAAGCCAAGACACGGTGGACGCCTGGGAGCAGATGTTCCAGCACTACATCCCCCTGCAACGAGAAGACAAAGAGGGCCGCATGGGCATTGGCCAGGGCTTCAGCGTCAAAGGGAAAGAGACCAAAGGCCGGACCGGTTCGACCCGCAAGGTGGTGGACGTGCTGGCCAACATCGCCCTGCAGCGGGAGAAGCTGATCGTGCGCGGCGAGAAGAACCGCGTGGCTACCGCTTTGGTAGGCCTGGCCACAGCGAACCCCGACCCCGACCTGTGGAATGTTGGACCCCCTCCGAGCACCCGGGTCTATGACCCCAAGACCAACACCGTGGTGGACCGGATCGACCCGATGTACAAGAGCCGCGACGAGGTGCTGGTGGCCAAGGTGCCTGATGCCAATGGAGTTATCAGGGAAGTGGCGGTGGTCTTCAACGAGACCGACCCCAGGGCTTTGCGCATGGTGACGGCGCTGAAAAACCTGGATGCCAACAACCTTGAGGGTGTGCTGGCGGTGAGCGCAAAGATCACGCGCTACTTCTCGGCTGTCAACACCCAGTACAACCCAGTGTTCGGCGTGGTCAACCTGGTGCGCGACGTGCAGGGTGCCATGATCAACCTGGGGGAGACACCTCTGGCTGGCAAGCGCCTGGAGATTGCCAAGAACACACTGTCCGCCTTGGCGGGGATTTATGCCGACATGCGCGCTGAGCGCAGCGGTGGCGTGGGAGCGTCCCGATGGGCGCAGCTGTTTGAGGAGTTTGAGTTGGAGGGCGGCCAGACCGGCTTCCGCGACCTGTTCAAGACCAGCGCCGACCGGGCCGAGGCCTTGCAGAAGATTCTGACGCCGGACGCCTGGATGAACTCCAAGCTGGGCAAAATCTTCACCATCAACGGCAAGCTGAAGGTGCCGATGAGCGAAGCGCGCAAAGGCGCCGGCTGGATTTTTGACTGGCTTAGCGACTACAACGGCGCCATGGAGAACGCGGTCCGCCTGTCGGCCTACAAGACAGGCTTGGACCAGGGCATGAGCAAGCAACAGGCGGCCTCCTTGGCCAAAAACCTGACCGTCAACTTCAACCGCAAGGGCCAGGCCGGGCAGCAGGCGGGCGCCTTGTACGCCTTCTTCAACGCCGCCATGCAAGGCACCGCACGCATGGGCCAGACGCTGTTCACCATGCAGCCCGGCAAACCCAAGACGATTCGCCTGAGCTCGACCGGCAAGAAGGTGGTGTACGGCGGCATCCTGTTGGGTGCGACCCAGGCCCTGCTATTGGCGGCCGCGGGGTTTGGCGACGATGACCCGCCGGAGTTTCTGCGCGAGCGCAGCTTGATCATCCCGGTGGGCGGCAAGAGCTACGTCAGCATCCCGATGCCGCTGGGTTTCCATGTGATCCCGGGCATCGGCCGGCACGCCGCCGAGTTTGCGCTGAGTGGATTTGAGAAGCCGCAAAAGCGCATCGTGTCGATGATCGGCATGTTCATGGATGCCTTCAACCCGATTGGCAATGCAGGCCTGAGCATGCAGACGATTGCACCGACCGCGCTTGATCCGTTCGTGGCCCTGCGCGAGAACAAGGACTGGACCGGTAAGCCCATCGCGCGCACATCGAGCAACCAGGCTATCCCTGGGCACACCCAGTTCAAAGACACGGCCACAGCCCCGGCCAAGTGGCTTGCTGAGGCCATCAACTGGGTGACCGGCGGTAATGAGTATGTGGCCGGCGTGCTGAGCCCGACGCCGGACCAGATCGATTACCTGTTTGGCCAGGTGACCGGCGGTGTGGGACGTGAGTTGTCCAAGGTGGAGCAGACAGTGAAGGCGGTGGTGACCGGTGAGGAGCTGCCGACCTTCAAGATTCCACTGGCCGGACGATTCTTTGGCAACGCCGACAGCCAGGCCAGCCAGGCCAGTGCGTTCTACGACAACGTGAACAAGCTCAACGAGCTCGAGACCGAGGTCAAGGGAATGCGCAAGGACGGCAAGATGGCCGAAGCGGCGGAACTGATCCGAAGCCGGCCGGACGCCTACCTGATTGCCAAGGCCAACGTGGCTGAGCGCCAGGTGCAGCGCCTGCGCAGGGAGAAGAGGGAGTTATTGAAGAAGGGTGCTGAGCGCTCGGCGATCAAGGCCAAGGAGGCGCAAATCACCGAGACCATGAAACGCCTGAATGCGGCGATGGCTCAGTAACCCAGGAAGGGGCTGATGACTGCAGAGAGTAGCATCAGACCCCAAACCAGGACAAGCGTGATCTGGATCGTCTCCTGCGGTGCGACCGCCAGGAAAGCGAAGAACCCAATCACGAGGAGGGTGA
>DIVK01000025.1 GCA_002422455.1 Rhodoferax sp. UBA6134 | reverse complement strand
TTGGGCATCAGGCGGTTGATGTAGCCGAGTTCGTAGGCGCTCTGCGCGGTCAGCGGGTCGCCGGTCATGGCCACTTCCATCAGGATGCGTTGCGGCAGCATGTGGATGACCGGCGCGGCCCACGGCATGCCGCGGCCCACCTTGGCCTCGGTGATGGCGAATTTGGCGGTCTCGTCGGCCACGCACAGGTCGCACATCTGCGACAGCAGCCAGCCGCCCGCGTAGGCATAGCCCTGCACGGCGGCGATGACGGGCTTGGTGACCTCGACGTTGTCGCCCAGCACCGCAATGAAGCCGGGGGGCGGGATGCGCAGTTGCGTGTCGGCGGCTTCCACCAGGTCCATGCCGGCGCAGAAGTTGTCGCCGGCGCCGGTGAGGATGGCGACCTGGGCCGAGGCATCGGCTTCGAAGCGGCGCCAGATCTCGAACATGCCGGTGCGCACGGCGGTGTTCAGGGCGTTGCGGCGCTCGGGGCGGTTGATGGTGATGACGGCGATGCCATCGTTCACTTCGTAAAGCAGTTCATTGCTCATGAATTTGTCTCCTTGTCAGTTTGGGCTGGATGCCGCGAGCGGCGGGGTGGGTGATGGATGCGGGGCGCGCCGTGGGCGGCCCTCCCGTGGGGTGACCGAGCGCGTGCGAAATGTTTTGTGCCAGCTCCAGCACCAGGCCTTGCAGCGCATCGGCGGTGGCGCGGCCGCGCTCCAGCGGGGTGGCGATGAGCAGCGCCGCGTTGACGGAACCGTCGGGCTCGAAGATCGGGGCTGCAAAGCCGGCCACGTCGGGCGTCACTTCGCCGAAGGTGACAGCCACGCCCTTGGCCCGGATTTCATCGATGAGGCGCGTCAGTTGCGTCCGGTCGGTGATGGAGTGCTCGGTCATGGCCCGCAGGCTGGCGTGGCGCAGGTAGCCGCGCCGCCAGGCCTCGTCCTGGAACGCCAGCAGCGCGCGCCCGGCGGCCGAGATGAACAGCGGGCGTGTGGTGCCCGCCGTCACGGCATAGCGGATCGGGCGTGCGCTTTCGACGATCAGGCCGTAGACGAGCTCGCCCGCGGCGCGGTCGATGCGGGCAATCAGGGCGGTCTCGCCACAGCGCGCCACCGCCTCGTGCAGATAAGGCAGGGCCACGACGTCCAGCGGGCAGGCCGCCACCAGCGCGGACCCGAGTGCAAAGGACTCCGGGCCCAGCCGGTACACCGTGTCGCTGCGCTGCAGGTAGCCCTGTGCCGTGAGGCCGCGCAGCAGCGAGAGCACGCTGGTTTTGGGCGCGTTCATGGCCACGCACAGCGGTGCCAGGGCCAGACCGGCGGGCGCGTCGGCCAGCAGCCGCAGCAGCTGCAGCACGCGGGTCAGCGCCATCGGCGACCCGGCGGGGCGCGGCGCGGCACTGGCGCGTTCACGCCGGGCGACGATGGCTGTGTGCATGAAGTGAATAACCTTCTGTTCTGATATCAGACTATTTGTTTGAATATAAGAATAGCGTTAGGATGCGCAACCGTCAACCGGTTTTTCTTCAGCCTATGAAGCCGAGGCTTGCCGGCAGTCAAAAAACCAGAAAAAACCAAAGGAGTCAACAATGACAAACACAAGCGAATCCACCCCGGCCGCCGGACCACTCGCTGGCGTGCGGGTGATCGACCTCAGCGCCGTGCTGATGGGCCCTTACGCGACCCAGATTTTTGGCGACCATGGCGCCGACGTGATCAAGATCGAATCCCCCGAGGGCGACTCGACCCGCTGGATCGGCCCCGGACGCCATCCCGGCATGGGCCCGCTGGCGTCCTTGCTGGCCAGCGGCGCAGCGGTGTCGGTGGCCGCCGATGCCGAGGTGTCAGCATGAGCGAGCCGGCATTGACCCGTGACTATCCCCGCGCTTGCTGACGCGACAGGACGCTGCAGGTTGCCACCAGCAATTGCGCACACTCCGCCAGGTTGCCTTCCATGCGGTGGCGTGGTCCGGCGATCGCCACTGCAAGCGTCTCCCGGTTGACGGTGAGAAATGCCGACACGGCCCAGACGTCACTGACGTTCTCGCCTCGCGTCAGGAAATAACCCATCCGCCGGCTTTGCAAAATGTCATCGACAAGCGCTTCATGATCGGTCATGGTGGAGGAGGTGACGGCAGGCAATTCGCGCTTCTCGAGCCATTTGCGCAGCTCTGGTTCCTTGAGGCTGCCCAGCAGCGCCTTGCCGGTGGCGCTTGAATACAAAGGCTTGAACTCGCCAGGTTTGGCGGAATACCTGATCGGATGCTGGCCTTCGATTACCAGCAGGTAGATGACCGAGTCGCCTTGGCGCTTGCCCAGTATCACCGTTTCGCGCGACGTGTCGCGCAGCCGCTCAAGCAGAGGCGTTGCGCGCTCGATGAAGGGGTCGTGCTCCAAAATATCGTGCGCAACGTCGTGCATCCGCTTGGTCGGATAAAGCGAGCGCGGGCGCGTTAGCGAATACAGGTAGCCGCGCGCCGTCAGCGTGGTGACTATGGCGTGGCAACTGCTTTTCGGAATGTTGGCAGCTTCGGCCAGGTCCGTAAGCGATAGCGGGCGTTGGCAGGCCTGAAACGCTTCAAAGATATCGAGGATGCGTTCTATCGCGGTGACCGTGACGCCTGACATGTTTTTTTCCTTTGATTGAAGTTGTGGATCAGCATATTTCAGCCCATTGAACAAATTGGCTTTGTTCCGCAGATATGACCCGCTTTAACCCGCTGCTGTTCGAAATATGGAACTTAGGTTCTTGCAACAGGAATTGATGATGCCTACGATCACAACTCAAGTCAATCAAGGAGATATGAAAACGTGCAAAAAAACAAAGACATCGTGATCGAGGAACGCGCACCTGGCGTCATCTGGATCACTATCGATCGGGCGCAAAAGCACAACGCGCTTGCCCGCAACGTGCTTTCGGGCATTGCTGATGCGATAACGGTTGAGGGCAACAGGCGCGAGACGCGCCTGATCGTCCTCACTGGCGCTGGTGACCGTTTCTTTGCGGCCGGCGGCGATCTCGTCGAACTCGCAGGTGTGCGCGACGAAGCAGCCGTGATCGCGATGACCGACGCGGCTCGCGTGGCGCTCGATACCGTGCGCAACTGCGCTGTACCGGTGTTGGCCTATCTCAACGGTGATGCGATCGGTGGGGGCGCGGAACTGGCTTTGGCGTGTGACATGC
>DIVK01000079.1:34662-35118 GCA_002422455.1 Rhodoferax sp. UBA6134 | reverse complement strand
CCGTCCGGGCGAAACGGCCACATTCGCGGGAACATTCCCACACTACAATCCCGGCCACTCTCACCACCGGTAGCCATCCATGTCAGACCGTCTTGCCGTGCTGCCGCAATATTTTCTTCCCAAGCAGGCCTTGACGGCCCTGGCGGGGCGCATCGCATCAGCCCGGGGCGGGCGCCTGACCACGCGCCTGATCGCCTGGTTTGTGAGGCGCTACAACGTCAACATGAGCGAAGCGGCCGACCCGGAGCTGGCCAGCTACTCCACGTTCAATGAATTTTTCACGCGCGCCCTGAAAGAGGGTGCCCGGCCGCTGGCTGACGCCGACCTGATTTGTCCGGTCGATGGCGCCATCAGCCAGTTTGGCGTGATTGAGCGGGACCAGGTCTTTCAGGCCAAAGGGCACCGTTACGCCACCACCGCCCTGGTGGGGGGAGATGCCACGCTGGCGGCACAATT
>DIVK01000079.1:6078-34600 GCA_002422455.1 Rhodoferax sp. UBA6134 | reverse complement strand
GTGTTTGACTCCGCGCGCGGCCCGTTTGTGCTGGTGCTGGTGGGCGCCACCATCGTGGGCAGCATGGCCACGGTGTGGCACGGGGTGGTAAATCCGCCGCGCGGGGGCGAGGTGCGCGAATGGCGTTATGATGACACGCCGATCCTGCTGCAGCAGGGCCAGGAAATGGGCCGGTTTTTGCTGGGCTCCACCGTGGTGCTGCTATTTCCCCAAGGTCCGCTGCAGTTCAACCCGGCCTGGGCACCGGCAGGCGCCGTCCGGCTGGGAGAGGCCATGGCCGGCCCGCGCATTCTGGTCTCACGCGGCGTCTCCTAGCGCGGCTTTGCGGCATTCGTCGAGATGCCGTGCCACCGTGTCGACAATGGTGCCGTCCACTTCGTTTTCCGCTTGCATCTTGCGCAGCAAGTCCAGAATCTGAGGCACCGGCATGGGCGCCCGGTAGGGCCGCCGCTGCGCCAGGGCCTGGAACACGTCGGCCACTTTGATGATGCGCGCCTCCAGGGAAATCTTCTCCGCCTCGTTGTGGAAGGGATAACCCTTGCCGTTCAGGGATTCATGGTGCTGCGCCGCCCACAATGCAAGTTCTTCAAAGCCATCAATCCGGCGCAGGATCTGGTAGCTTGCAAAGCTGTGTTTTTTCATGACCGCTCGCTCGGCGGGCGAGTACGCGGCGGGACTCTCCAGCAGCTCGTCCGGCACCTGGAGCTTGCCGATGTCGTGCATGAGGGCCGCAATCTCCAGTTTTTCCAGGTGATCGCCGCCAAACCCGGCCTGTTGCCCGAGGAAGCGCGTCAGCCGCGCGACGCCCAGTGAATGCTCGGCCGTGAAGTGGGACTTTGCATCAACGATGCGGGCAATCAGCAAGGCAAACTGTTTCAGCTCCTGCATTGAGCCGACACGAACTTCGCGAAACCTTTCCATGTCCTCGACATACTGGGGAATGTAAGCGGGGTCCAGCTGCAGCCAGAACGCTTCCGGCGTGGCCGCGGCGAGAAAGGCGTCAAGCAGATCAGGTGCAAAAAGCTGCTTGCGATGGTGACTGATCAAGTCCCGGATGTCGTCAACATGCAGCAGCAATGTTTCGTTTTGGTAGTAGGGGCTTGCCAGCGCATCCACCCGGTCGACCAGGTGGATGAGGTTGGCGTGGCGGGCGACAGACGGGTCAACGGACAGTCCGGCCAAATCTTCCCAGCGCGTATGGTGGTAGCGGACGATGGGTGCCAGGTGAGCCAGCGGCGCAAAGTCACGGAGCAGCCCATAGCCCTTTTCGCAGTGCAGATTTGCGCCCGTCCACTCCAGTTCATTGATGATCGTGCGGTGTTCCCGGGTGGATGAGACGCCACAATCGTGCAAAAGACCAGCATCGAACAGCAGCCGCTGGGTTGTCGTATCCCAGCCAAGCATCCTGGCACATTCAGCGGCCATCATGCCCACGCGCCGGCCATGAAAGACGTCGGCAACACCGACCAAATCCACGGCATTCGAAATGGCGAGGACCATTTGCCGGATATCTATTCGCATGACGGGCACCTCCAAACACAAGGCAGTGAGCCCGAAGTCAGGCCACGCCTCCTGGCGTGCCGCTTTTTTCCGGCGCTTACCTGAAAATCACCGTTTTGTGACCATTGATCAGCACGCGGTGCTCACTGTGCCACTTTACGGCACGGGCCAGCACCTGGCTTTCGGTGTCGCGGCCCAGCGCTGTCAGGTCTTCCACCGTCTTGCTGTGGTCCACCCGTGCCACGTCCTGCTCAATGATGGGGCCTTCGTCCAGATCGGCCGTGACGTAGTGGGCGGTCGCACCAATCAGTTTCACGCCGCGGTCATGTGCCTGGTAATAGGGTTTGGCGCCTTTGAAACTGGGCAGGAACGAGTGATGGATGTTGATGGCACGCCCCGACAGTTTGTGGCACAGGTCGTTGCTCAACACCTGCATGTAGCGGGCCAGCACCACCAGTTCCGCCGCTTCGGCCTGAATGATTTCGTATTGTCGGGCTTCTGCCTGCGCCTTGCTGGCGGCCGTGACGGGCAAGTGATGAAAGGGCACGTTGTAGCTGGCGGCGAGCTGGTAGAACTCGCGGTGATTGGAAATGATGGCGCGAATGTCCAGCCCCAACAAGCCGCTTTTCCAGCGAAACAGCAGGTCGTTGAGGCAATGGCCTTCCTTGCTGACCATGAGGACGGTGCGCATGGCTTGTGCCTGCGCGTGCAGGCGCCACCGCATGAGATACGGTTGCGCAAATTCGGCCAGTTGCGTCTTCAATACCTCGTGCGTCAACCGGGCGCAGGCAAACTGCACCCGCATGAAAAACAGTCCGGTATCGTGGTCGTTGTACTGGGCGGCTTCCTCGATGTTGCCGCCGCGCTCCAGCAGGAAACCGGACACCGCATGGACCAGCCCCAAACGGTCCGGGCATGACAAGGTCAGTATGTAGGTAGGGTTCATGAAGCGGAATTGTCGCAGCATGTGGCTTACCGCAGACCACTGCGGCGGATAACTCTGCGGCCGCCCAGGGTCGCCCGGGAAGACCGCCTCAGTGAATCAGCACCGGGTTTTGCGCCAGTTCGGCGTACCGCTCCAGCGTGTCTTCCACCTCTTCCTGGGTCGGGGTATTTTGCTGCCAGGCGGAAATATGCTGCTGAAACAGCTCGGCCCACGAACCGTCCAGATACACCTCCTTGTTGGCGCGCTTGTCCACGATCTCAAAACCATGGCGCGCCAGCGCCGGCACCACCAGAACCAGCGCACCCCCCGCGCCGACCGCCTCGGACGCCGCAGCGTTGGCCAGCATATGCGTCACAGAGTAGGTGTCAGAGTCGTAAAGCGTGTGCATGGCTGATTATCCCCCAGTCGTCTATTTTGTGCAGGTGACAGCGCAGCGGGCAATTTCAAGGGCCGGTCGCCAGCCACTTCTGGTCGACAAAGTCGCCGTTTGGTTCGGTGATCCGGAGGCGGGCGGGCAGGTAGCCGAGCGCCGGCGCCAGCCACAGCTCCACCGTCTGATCGAACTCCTGGCGCGGGTTGCGTATCAGTTTCAAGGTGGCCTGCTGACCGCCTGGGAGAATCAGCGTTTCTTCCTTGCCCACAGTAAAAAGCCAGGTGTCGGCATCGCGCGGGCCGATGGTCTGAACCGTGATGGTGGTGGCTTCAGGGTAGTGCTCAGGATCACCGGCGATCATGGCGGCCAGTTGCACCAGGATGCTCAGCCGGTCCTGCGCACCGGCCAGCAGCGGCACGTCCGGGGTGTTGGCGCTGAACGTGACCCGGCCTTTTTCGCGGTCAAAATGGGCTGCGACCTCGCTGCGGTACTTGTCGGAAAAGCGCACGGGGGCCAGCCCCTGCGCCGTGATTTGCCCACGGCTGGTTTGCACGCGCGTTTGTCCAAAAACGCTGACGGCCAGCCGGGCATCGTAACTTTCGCCCTCTGGCTGCCAGCGCAGTTCGGCGCCGGCACTGAACGGGAATTTGCTGGACTCCACCTTGTATTTGAGCGTGACCGGGCCGGGTGGCGTGTAGACGCTCGCCGCCACCGCAGCTTCGCGTGGCGGCGGTGGCGCGGAGCTCAGTTGATCCACCTCTGACAGCGGCTCATCAGGAGACGGTGCTGCGTCAGCCGGACTGCCGGCCCCTTGCTGGGCCATCAACGGCGGCGGCTGGTTGTCGCTGCCCTGGCTGGCTGGCACGGGCACCGCCGTCCTGACCGGGGCAGGCGCCGCGCCGCGCCGCCGGGGCGTGGCAGCCGACGGCACCGGCTGGCGTACGGCGGGCGCAGCCTCCGGCCAGGCCGGCTCGATCAAGCGCGTGGTGAACACACGCTGGAGCGGGGGGTCACTCACGCCAAGACTCATGGGCGTTGTGCGCAACAGTGCAACGTGCGCCAGCAGCACGACGACCGTCAGGAGCAGCAGCCACCTGAGCGGAAAAATACGGGTCGGGCCAGGGGACAGCGGGTTTCCCCGCGCTGCCGCGACAATGACACTGCCGTCCGACGCCGGACAGAACCCGGCGTGCTGGCTGGGGGTGTCAACGCGAGTCTTTTTCATGGCCACTAGAATTTCGAACGTTCTGATGAATTGAATCAGTTTAGCAAGCGGTCAGTTCCGCTTGTCCCTTTCCCCCGATCCGATATGAAACTTGCCACTTACAAAGACGGCTCGCGCGACGGTCAGCTGGTCATTGTTGCCCGCGACCTGGGCACTGCGCATTATGCGACCGGCATCGCCAACCAGTTGCAGCAGGTGTTGGACGACTGGAACTTCATGGCGCCCCAGTTGCAGGACCTGTCGGACCTGCTCAACAGCGGCAAGGCCCGCCATGCCTTCCCGTTCGACCCCCGCCAATGCATGGCACCCTTGCCGCGCGCCTACCAGTGGGCACACGGCACAGCCTACCTCAACCACGAAGCACGGGTGCGCCAGGCCGACGGTTTGGAAATGCCCATGGGCTGCGAGACTGCCCCACTGATGTACCAGGGCGGCAGCGACGATTTTCTGGGGCCTTGCGATGACGTGGTGTGCGGCAGCGAGGCGGACGGCATCGACTTCGAAGCCGGGATGGCAGTCATTGCCGGCGACGTGTGCCGCGGCAGCACCCCGGCGCAGGCGCTGGACGGCATTCGCCTGATGATGCTGGCCAATGCGGTGGGTTTGCGCCAGCGCATGGCGACGGAGCGAACCACCGGCCACGGGTTTGTTCAGGGCCGGCCGGCCACCGCCTTCAGTCCGGTGGCGCTAACCCTGGATGAGTTGACGTTCAATGGTGAGAGTGCCTGGGACAAGGGACGCGTGCATCTGACCTTGCAAAGCACCTGGAATGGCCGCAAGGTGGGCATGTGCGAGACCGGCCCCGAGATGACTTTTCACTTCGGGCAGTTGATCGCCCACCTCTGCACAACGCGCCACGTGCGTGCCGGCGCCATCATCGGCGCGGGCGCCGTCAGCAACCAGGACAGCAGCCAGGGCTTCAGCTGCATCGCAGAAAAACGTGCGATGGAGACCCTGCAGGACGGCAAGCCCGTCACCGCGTTCATGAAGTACGGCGACACCATCCGGATCGACATGAAGGGTCGCGACGGCCAAAGCCTGTTCGGCGCGATCGAGCAAACTATCGTGTCCCCCGGCAGCGCCACCGCGCCGCGCTGAATCTCAACGGGGGACTACTCGACCTTTTCCTGACAGGTGATGCAGCGCGGCGCCTCCGGTGCGGCGTGAAGCCGGGCGGCGGAGATCTCCACGCCGCAGTCGATGCACCGGCCATAGGTGCCGGCTTCCATGCGGTTGAGCGCTGCGTCTATCTCTCTGAGCTCGGCGGTTTCATGTTCATCCAGTGCGAATTCGAGATCGCGCGCACTGCTCACCTGTGCGGTGGAGTCCTCGGGCCGCCCGAAATGCTCGGCCGAGGCTTCGGCACGCCCGACCGCCCCCCCGCGCAGGGTGGCGAGCTGCTCCAGCAGACCGGCGCGCCGGGCGAGCAACTGTGCTTTGAAAGGGGCTGTAAGTTGGGTGGTCATGAAAAGCGTCTCCATTCAAAGTCAATGCGTGCATCATGCGCCATCAAAAAGGACAAGTCTTTGACGGAGGTCAATTGTCCGGAATGCCTGGTCACCGAACGCTGCCTGCGGCGACAGGATCCTGACCGGCCCTGCCGTGGCGAAGGTATGCCGGACGGCAAGCAGGTGTAAAAAAACAAGGGGTCAGTTGACATAAATCAATGAAAGGAAGGGTCGGCTCTCTTGAGGTCATGGGTATTGCTTGCTAGACTGAAAATGGTCGGTGGCCTGCGGCGGGTTCGCAGACTGCGGATTCTCGAGGCCAATTCGGGTCACCTTTCCAGCAATGCTCAAGGAGTAGCGACATGAACGACAAAATCCAGACATCACCCATCGACTCACCCCGCCGCCGTTTCGTCGGAAGCGGCGCGGCGGCGGTAGCGGCTGTAATGACGGCGGCGGTCTCGGGGCCGGCTCTGGCAACCGGACACGCGGGGCATGGCATGCCCGGCAGCCCCGAAGCCGGAGGTGTCCGCTTCACGGGCAGCGAGAAAGCCTGCGCCACCTGTGTGTTCTGGGGCGGTTCGCGCAAGGCGGAGAAGGGCAGCGTGCTGGCTTCGTCGTTAGGGACTTGCAACAATCCGGCGAGCCCGAATTTTCAGAAAATGACTTCACCGGATCACGTGATGCCACAGTGGGTGAAGTGGCCGGCATTGGGTTGAGACCTGGCACCTTACCGGTAGAAAATCCAGCCGCATCACCAAACTGTCATAATCGCCACCATGCAATCCTTGCGCAACGCTCACCGCATCGCCCGCTTCGTGCTGGTGTGGTTTGCGTTGTCCATCGGAGTGGCGATTGCCTCGCCCATCGTCAAGCCGCAGGCCATGGAGCTGATCTGCTCGGGCGCGGGTATGGTCAAGATGCTGGTCAAGACAGACGATGGCGGCAGCAAGGAAGTCTCCCTCCACACGCTGGATTGCCCCCTGTGCGCCACCAGCAGTGCGCCGCCTCCCGTGGCGCGTCTGCATGCCGAGCCGGTGCAACCTTTGGCCCATGTGCTGCAAAGCATCCCGGCGGCCCGCATTGCATCGCTCACCGCCGCGCCCCTGCCGGCGCGCGGCCCTCCCGCTTTCTCCTGAATTATTGAATCCATAGCGTCTTCCGCCCACTGCATGAGGGCTGGGGGCTGGTTTGATTGATATTTCTGGAGATTTCCCATGCGGAAAAATCACATCGCCCTGGCGCTGGCCGTGGCCTTTCCTGTTTCTTTTTCTGCGGTTTTCCCCGTTGCTGCCCAAACCGGGCCGCAAACCGCCACACCTGCCACGCCCGCCGCGAGTGATGCGCCGGTCAAGTCGCTGGGCACCGTCACGGTCAACAGCGACCGCCCCACCTCGCTACCGACCCAGATTCCCACCACCATCGAAGGTGTCGTGCGCGAGCAGATCGAACAGACTGTCAACGCCTTCGATGCTGAAGACGCGCTCAAATACCTGCCCAGCCTGAACGTGCGCAAGCGCTACATCGGCGACTACAACCACGCCGTGCTGGCCTCGCGCGCCAGCGGCACCGACCGCAGTGCGCGCTCGCTGGTGTTCGCCGACGGTATTCCACTCAGCAACCTGCTGGGCAACGGGGCCTTCTACACCCCGCGCTGGGGTCTGGTGACGCCGGAAGAAATCGAGCGCGTGGACGTTCTCTATGGTCCGTACTCCGCCGCCTACTCGGGCAACTCGGTCGGCGCCGTGGTGGATTACCAAACGCGCATGCCGACCCGGTTCGAGGCGCATGCCAAGATCGGCTTCGCCACGTCCAATTACCAGCAATACGGCACGGATGGCACGTTCAGCGGCAACCAGGCCAGCGCCTCGCTGGGTAACAAAAACGGCAATTGGTCCTGGTTCGTCAATGTCAACCGGCTCGACAGCCAGGGGCAGCCCCTGGTCTTTCCGGCCAAGCTCGTCAGCAGTGGCGCGGTCAGCACGGCGGGCACGCCGGTGAGCGGGGCCATTCTGAACAAGAATCCGCAAAATGCCGATTGGCTGACGCTGGGGGCGACCACCCAGTACGACACCGTGCAGGAGCACGCGAAAGTCAAAGTGGCCTACGACTTCTCGCCCACGGTTCGGGCCAGCTACACCTTGGGCTGGTGGGGCAACACGGCGGACAGCACCGGCGTGAGTTACCTGAGCGACAACGCAGGCAATGCGGTCTACAGCGGAGACATCAATATCAATGGCCGCAAGTACACGCTGGCCCCTACCGACATCTCGACCAACCGCAGCCGGCTTGAGCACGTCATTCACGGATTGAGCGTCAAGAGTCACACCAAAAAATTGTTCGACTGGGAGGTCGCCGCCAGCCTGTATGACTACGTCAAGGACGAAGCGCGCTCGCCCACGGTGGCCTTGCCGGCGGCGCTCGGTGGCGGCGCCGGTCGCATCACCGATCTGGGCGGTTCCGGCTGGAACACCCTGGCCCTGAAGGGCACCTGGCGGCCCGACCATGACAGCACCCGCGCCCATGTGGTGGATTTTGGCTTGCAGCAGGAGGCCTATCACCTGCGCACCCTGGTGTCCAACACCAGCCACTGGATCAGTGGCGCCGCCGCAGCCCGCGTCTCGGCCTTCAACGGCAACACCACCCTGCAAAGTCTGTACGCCCAGGATCACTGGAAGTTCGCCCCCGACTGGAATGTCACCCTGGGGGGGCGTTTGGAGCGATGGCGCGCCTATGGCGGTGAGATCGGCAACGCAACCCAGGTGCTGGGGCTGGGCGAGCGCACCGAAACCGCGTTCTCCCCCAAACTCGCCATTGCCTACCAGTTGACGCCGGTTTGGGCGCTCAAGGCCGCCAGCGGACGTGCCGTGCGCATGCCCACGGTGGCCGAGTTGTACCAGGGCAGCATTGCATCCAATGTGATTGTCAACAACGACCCGAATCTCAAACCCGAGCGCTCGTGGTCAACCGAGTTCACGGCCGAGCGCGATCTGGGCAACGGCCTTTGGCGCACCACCGTGTTCCATGAAGACACGCAGGACGCGCTTTATTCGCAAACCAATTTCAACGTGATGCCCAACATCACCAACATCCAGAATGTGGACAGCATCCGCACGGTGGGACTGGAGATGGCGTATTCGGCCAGCGACGTCGGCATCCGGGGCCTGGACCTGAGCGCCAGCCTGACCTACGCCGACGCAAAAATCACAGCCAATGCCAACAATCCGGCCAGCGTGGGCAAACGGGCACCGCGCGTGCCCGACTGGCGTGCCAGTTTTGTGGCGACCTACAAACCCGGCGCGCAGTGGAGCACCACCCTGGGCGTTCGTTACAGCGGCGAACAGTTCGGTCAGCTCGACAACAGCGATACCAATGGCTCGACCTACCAGGGCGTCAGCAGTTATCTGGTGGCCGACGTGCGGGCGCGCTACCAGTTCGCCAAACAATGGTCGGCCAGTTTCGGCATCGACAACCTGAACAACGCCACCTACTGGGCTTTCCATCCCTACACCCAGCGCACTTATGTGGCTGAACTGAAGTTCGACCTCTGAGCCCGCCACGACCCCCACTTCATTCCCGCAAGGCAACCCGATGAATTTTCGCCTGCTCCCTCTCGTCGCCGCTCTGGCGCTGATCCCTGTCTTCAGCCTCGCCCAGGGCGTGGCCTCTGAAGCGCAACTCAAGACCATCAGCGTGACCGAGACCCGCGCCCAGCTCGACCCCAACCTGCCCAACAGCACCGCCAGCAAAACTGCGGAGCAGTTGCGTGAGCAAAACATCTTCAATGCCGAAGACGCGGCCGCCACCCTGCCCAGCACCACCGTGCGCAAGCGCTACTTTGGCGACCGCAACGCCAATATCGGCGGACGCAGCTTTGGCGTGCTGCAGCCGGGCCGGGCCCTGGTGTATCTGGACGGGTACCTGATTTCGAACTTTCTTGGGCGGTTCGATGCGCCGCGCTGGAACATGGTCAACATCGAATCCATCGAACGGATAGATGCCCTCTACGGACCGTACTCCGCCATTTACCCGGGCAACTCGATTGGCACCACGCTGGCCATCTCCGAGCGCAAACCCACTGGGCTGGAGGCGTCTGCCAGCATCAAGTACAACCATCAATCGTTCAACGAGTACGGCACCTCGGAGGGTTATGCCGGAAAAATGTTGTCGGCGCGCCTGGCCTCGCGGCTGGCCTCCGGCCTGTGGTTTTCGCTGGGTGTCCAGCACCAGGACAGCGAGGGTCACCCGATGGGCTATGCCAACGCCGTGCGCGGGGTGACGGCCAATTCTTTTCTGGCGCCCACCTCGGGCACCGCGGTGACCGGCATTCGCTACGACAAAGATGCGCAGAGCCGCGACCGCGCCGTATTTGGCGCCACCGGCGTGGACCACTCGGTACAGGACACGTTCAATATCCGCCTGGGCTATGACATTTCACCCACCCAGTCGATTGAAGGCCGGGTCTCGACATGGCGCAGCGACAGCACCGTGCGCAATCAGACGGATTTGCGCGATGCCGCAGGCAACCCGGTCTGGAGCGGAGTGGTCAACGACGGTGTCAACCGTTTCACGCTGCCCGCCGACGCCTTTGCGCCGAGCCAGCGCGACGAGTCGCACCGCCAGTTGGGACTGACCTGGAAGACCCGCCACGCCACCGGCTGGAATGCCTCCGTTGTGGTGACTGACTACGAGATCGTGAGTGACGCCAACCGCCAGGCCAGCACGGCGCAGCCGCTGGCGGCCCAGGGCGGCCCAGGCACCGTGACCCGTCGCGACGGCACAGGCTGGAACACCTTTGAAGTGCAAAGCACGTACACCCCGGTCAAGGGCGACTTTGGCGACGGCAAGCACGCGCTGACGTTCGGACTGCACCGCAATCAGTACCAATTGCAAAACGTGGTGAACAAAGCCAGCGACTGGCGCAGCGCTGAAACCGCGCTTGATCAAAACTATTATGGCAAGACCACCATCACCGCGCTTTACGCCCAGGATGCCTGGCGCCTGACTCCGAACCTGCTGCTGACCGGTGGCGTGCGTCTGGAGCGCTTTGAATCGCATGACGGCTCGCAATTCTTTGCTGGACCGCCCGTGGCGCAGACGGCCTATGCCACACGCACCATCAACGCGGCCAGTCCCAAACTGTCACTGGCCTGGACCGCTCGTGATGACTTGCTGCTGCGCGCCAGCCTGGGGCGGGGCGTACGTTTCCCCAATGTGGATGAACTGTTCAACGGCACCAAAACGGGCAGCAACATCACCACCAGCGACCCCAACTTGCGGCCCGAACGCTCCGATTCACTGGAACTGGCCGCCGAGAAGTACTTGGACAGCCACACGCTGCGGGCCAGTTACTTCCGGGATGACGTGACGGACACCATCCTGCGCCAGACCGACAGCACCGTCGTGCCCAGTGTGACTCGCGTGAGCAACGTGGACCGGGTGCTGACCCAGGGTATCGAGCTGGTCTGGCAGTCGCGCGACGTGGCCGTCAAGGGGCTGGACATCGGGGGCAGCGCCACCTTCACGGATGCCACGGTTACGGCCAATGCCGCCAACCCCGCGCAAGTGGGCAAGACCTGGCTGCGCATCCCCAGGCAGCGCTATGCCGTGCAGGCCGGCTACCGGCCCAACGCCGAATGGCTGTTCGGGGCGACGTGGCGTTTTGCCGGCCGGCAGTTCAATACCGAGCTGAATGTGGACGACAACCCCGACACCTATGGCGGCATCTCCAACGTGAACCAGCTTGACCTGAAGGCTGCCTGGAAGTTTGCCAAAGGGTGGGAGTGGGGTGCTGGCATCAACAACGTGAGCAACCAGTCCTCCTGGCAGTGGCACAGCTTACCGCAGCGCTCGGTTCAAACCGAGCTGCGCTACAGCCTGAAGTAGGGGACATCGTCATGGAATACCCCTTGCCCTTGCCGCATCAGGCAGGCCCCCGCAGGGTCCCGTCCCGCCACGCCGTCATTGCCGGCGGTGTCGTGCTGTTGCATCTGGCGGCACTGTGGGCTATGCAAACCGGCCTGATCCGGCGCGTGGTCGAAGCCGTGGTGCCGGTGCAAGTGCTCAGCGAATTCATCGAGCCGCCCCGGCCCCGGGTCGAGCCGCCGCCACCGGTACCCAGGCCGATGGCTCCGGCCGCGCCCAGAAAAATGGAGTCCCCGCCGCCGATGCCACTTGCCGTTGCCGATCCCACCCCCGCGCCCAACGCGCCGACGGGTGTGCTGGCTCCGCCCACGGCACTGCCGCCCATGGCTGCGCCCACCGCCCCACCCCGGGTCGAGTTGCCCTCCAGCGACGCCGACTACCTGCAAAATCCCAAGCCCGTCTACCCCGCCATGAGCAAGCGTTTCGGTGAACAGGGGCAGGTCGTACTGCGGGTGCTCATTGGCGCGGACGGCGTGGCGCAAAAGGCGGAAATCCGGCGCTCCAGCGGCTACGATCGTCTTGATCACGCCGCACTGGCCACGGTGCAGCGCTGGCGCTACGTACCCGGCAGGCGCGGCGGCGTGCCCGAGGCCATGTGGTTCAACGTACCCATCCATTTCGTTCTGGAGTAAATAGCAATGAATTCTCAATCCGGTCTTTTGACCCTCTGGACCCAGGGCGACCTGGTGACCCGCGCCGTGGCCCTGCTGCTGCTGGGCATGTCGCTCGCATCCTGGATGGTGATCCTCATCAAGGCCCTGGGCTTGCGCCAACTGGCCAGGGAGGCCCGGGCCACGGAAAGTTTCTGGCAGGCCCCCGATTTTGCCGACGGCCTCAAGCAGCTGGGCGGTGACGCCAGCAACCCGTTTCGCCAACTTGCCCTTCAGGGCTGGGAGGCGGATGCACATCTGCGGCGGCAGGATGGCCAGCGGCCAGCGGACGCTTCGCTGGACCGCAATGACTGGGTGACGCGCTGCCTGCGCAGCGCCATGGACGAGACCACGGCCCGGCTGCAGTCGGGCCTGGCGGTGCTGGCCTCGGTCGGCTCCACCGCGCCCTTTGTCGGCTTGTTCGGCACGGTCTGGGGCATCTACCATGCCTTGCTGGCCATCGGGGCGGCAGGGCAATCCACCATCGACAAGGTGGCCGGACCGATTGGCGAGGCCCTCATCATGACCGCGCTCGGCCTGGCAGTGGCCATACCCGCCGTGCTCGGCTACAACGCGCTGGTGCGCGGCAACAAGAGCGTGCTGGGCAAACTCAATCGCTTCGCCTACGACCTGCACGCCCTCTTTGTGACCGGCGCGCGCGTCGGCTCCACCCACGCGTCCAATGGCAGCAAGGTGCTGCCATTGCGCAAGGTTTGAACGGCCATGGCCTTCGGAACCCAAGACGACACCGACGAGGTGATGAACGAGATCAACATGACGCCGCTGGTGGACGTCATGCTGGTGCTGCTCATCATCTTCATCATTACCGTGCCGGTGATGAAGCATTCGGTCAACATCGACCTGCCGCGCGCCAGCAGCCAGCCGCAGGAAAGCAGGCCCGAGACCATTCGCCTGAGCGTGGATGCGGCGGGCCAGTACTACTGGAATGAAGCGCCGCTGGCCGCCGCCGATCTGGCGCCGCAACTCCAGGCCGCCGCCGCCCGGCAACCGCAACCCGAGTTGCACATCCGCGGCGACAAGGCGGTGCGCTATGAGCACGTGGCGCAGGCCATGGCGGCGGCGCAGCAGGCTGGCCTGCGCAAGATCGGCTTCATCACCGAGCCGGCGCGCTGAACCCTTACCGAGGACTCCCATGCCATATCAAACACTTGAGTTGTTCATGCGCAGACTGGCTGCCCTGCTGACCGCCACGGTATTGGCGTGCAGCGCCAGTTGGGCGCAGCATGACCAGCCGCCAGCGCGCAAGCCCCGGCCGCAGTTGGGCGTGGGCGCCGCATTCGCGCCGGACGGCTCGCTGTGGCTGGCCGGTCTCGATGCCGAGGGGCACCTGTTCGTTCAAAGCGCGGCGGCGGGGCAAACCCCGCTCCAGTGGAGCGCGCCGCGCGTACTGGACACGGCGGGTGATGCGATTGCCGCCGATGGCGAAGATCGTCCCAAGCTGCTGTTCGGCCCCCGGGCCACGGTGCTGATCACGTACACGAAGTCGCTGGCCAAACCCTACGCCGGCCACGTGCGTCTGCTGCGCTCGGTGGACGCGGGCCAGACCTTTTCGGCCCCGGTCACGCTGCATGCCGACCGGCAGGACATCACCCACCGCTTTGCAACATCGGGGTTTGACGGCCAGGGCGTCTTGCACACCGTCTGGATCGACAAGCGCGACCTGGAAGCCGCGCCCCGGGTGGGCACGAAGTCCAGCTACCGGGGCGCGGCCATCTACCGCAACATGTCCACCGACGGCGGCGCCACTTTCGGCCCGGACATCCGGGTAGCCAACCACTCCTGCGAATGCTGTCGCATTGCCCTGGGCCTGGGTGCCGACGGCGTGTTGCGCGCCATGTGGCGCCACGTGTTCGAGCCCAATGTGCGCGACCATGCGGTTGCAGCCCTGGGCCCTGAATCAGACACGCCCCTCGTGCGCGCCACGTTCGACGACTGGCGCGTGGACGCCTGTCCGCACCACGGCCCTGCCCTGGCCCCGGTGGGTGACGGTTTTCATGCCGTCTGGTTTGGCATCCGCCAGCAGGATGGCGAAGCCGCGGCCGGCATACGCTACGCCCGGCTCAACCGCGACGGCAGTCCGCGGCCCGAGACTGTGCGCCGCCTGCCCGACGAGCGCGCTGAACACGCCGACGTGATGGCCCGCGGCCCGCACGTGGCCGTGGTCTGGCGCAGCATCGACGGCATGACCAGCACGCTCAAGGCCTGGCTGTCCACCGATGGGGGGCAAACATTTCGGCTGCAAACCTTGGGCCAGGTGGACGGCGACAACGACTTTCCCCGCCTGCTGCAACACGGCCCGCGCATGGCGGTGGTGTGGCGCAACGCAAACGGAGTACAGGTGCATGAAATCAGTTTCTGAGTCGCAGCCGAACACCGGGCCCTGCCCGCCGGTGACCGTGACGCGGCGCGGCATGGTGCTGGCCGCGCTGGCCGCGCCCCTGGTTTCATGGGCAGAGCTGGCGCCCGGCGCCGCCAGACATGCGCTGGCCGCCCCGACTGCACCATCCGCCGTCGAGGACTTCGACCAGAGCACCTGGGCGAAGCTGCTCAAGAACAGCCCGCGCCCGGCCGCTTATGTGTTCACCACCAGCTACTGCCCCAGTTGTCCGGATGCCTTCGCCAGGTTGCAGGCTTTCATCGCGGCCGCACGCCAAAAGGTTGAACTGGCCGTCGTCGTGATGGACGTGCAGGGTGCCCAGGCGCTGGCCCATGCGCGCCACTATGTGGGCGCCAGCAGGCTCTACGCCTTTGACGGGTTCGAGCCCGCCATCCGGCAAAGCGTGGACCCCAAGTGGCCCAAGGTCACGCCCTACATCGTGCTGCTGGGCCGCAACGGGTCGGTCCAGCGCAGCATCGGTCTGCCCGAGGCGGCGGTGCTCCAACGCTGGCTGGCCTGAGTCCGGCCCATCAGCCCCCATCAGCCCTTGCGCCTTCAGCCAATGTCCATCACGCCACGCTCCCTCTTGTGCCGCCGCCCCTGGGCGGTGTGGCTGGCCGTGCTGCTGACGCTGTTCGGCGCGCTCGCGCCGGCGCTGTCGCATGCGGTGCTGCTGGCGCGCGGCGGCGTGCCGCCCATGATGGCGGTCTGCACCAGCCAGGGCGTGGCGCAGGCCGCAACGATTTCTTCGACGGATTCCTCCAACGGGCAGGAATCCGCCTTGTCTCCCGTGCATTGCCCGTTTTGCCTGCTATCCACAGATCGCGCGGCCCCTCCGCCAAATGCGCTGTTTTTCATCTTCACCGTCTCGGGCGAACATGAGGAGCCCACGATCCGGCAGGCGTTTTTATGCATCACCCACTTTGCGCTCACGCCGCCGCCGCGCGGGCCGCCTGTTCTTTGCTGAACGATTGAATTCACAGCGGCTGCCGAAGGCCCCTTGAAGGGTATTGCCAGTTGCTGTGAGCTCCCGGTTTGCCGTGACCCATGTTGTTGTGTCAGCGGCAGCGACTGCATTGCAGTGAATCTCCGTTTTCCAGGCAAGAACCACAGATGAAAAAAATCCAGAAATCCATGGCAGCCGCGCTGGCAGGCAGCTTGTTCACGCCCTTGGTCTGGCCACAGTCGTCAGCCGAGAACACCCTCCAGCCCGTGACCGTCAGCGCCAGTCAAACGGATGCCAGCGAGAAATTGCCACTGGATGGAACCCATGGCACCGGCTCGCGCCTGGGCCTGAGCGTCCGTGAAACACCGGCATCGGTGTCCATCGTGAACCGGGAAACTATTGAAAAACGCGGCGCCGAAAACACCCAGGAAATTCTCTCCAGCGTGCCCGGCATCACGGCCGCGTCGCCCCCTGGATCGGCCGGTTCGGTGTTTTACCGCGGCTTCGGCGCGGCGAGCCTGACCCAGCTTTTCAACGGCATCACGCCGCAATACGATGCCATCTCGGCGCGCCCGGTCGATAGCTGGATCTACGAGCGCGTGGAAGTGATCGGCGGCCCCTCGACCTACCTGTTCGGCGCCGGCGCCGTGGGGGGCTCGATCAACTACGTCACCAAGCTGGCCCATCGCGAGGGCGATACGCTGGAGGCGCGCGCACGCTACGGCTCCTTTGCCACCACCGACCTGGCGCTGGGCCTGAACCGCCGTTTGGGGTCGGGCCAGGGCGTGCAGAACTTCGTGCGCCTGGACGTCAACAACAGCCATACCAATGGCTACGTGGACGGACAGGAGCGCAACGCGCTGAATGTGGCCGCCTCCTTGCTCACCGACTTCTCCCCCCGGCTGTCGCACACGCTGGCGCTGGAGTACCAGCACGAAAAGGTGGACCGCCCCTACTGGGGCACACCGCTGCTCAATCCCGCCACCGGCGAGGGCCGCATCGACCCGGCCACCCGGTTCAAGAACTACAACTCGGCCGACGGCATCTACGAGCAGACCGTGCAATGGCAGCGCTCGCTGCTGGAATATCGCCTTTCTCCGCAAACCACGATCAAAAACACGCTGTACCGCTACGACGCACTGCGTGACTACCGCAATGTCGAGACCTACAAATTCAACACGGCGAATACGGCGGTGATTCGCTCCAACGCCTTGCTGCAACGGCACGATCAACAGCTTACCGGCGACCGCGTGGAGTGGATGCACAAGGGCACCTTGGCGGGCCGGCAGTCCGACTGGTCGGCCGGCCTGGACTACAGCAGAAATACGCAGACACGTTTTCCGCGCTCCCTGTCGGCCACGGTGAGTACCGTGCACCCGACGCAGTTCACCACGGAGGCGTTCTTCGACGTGCCCGGCATGGTGCCCGGCTTCAATCCGGACCGCACCAACAAGGTCAACACGCTGGCGTTGTTCCTGGAGAATCGTACCCGGCTCACGGCCCCCCTGGCGCTGGTCACAGGCTTGCGTCACG
The DNA here is from genome assembly GCA_002422455.1 of Rhodoferax sp. UBA6134. Lineage (GTDB taxonomy): Bacteria > Pseudomonadota > Gammaproteobacteria > Burkholderiales > Burkholderiaceae_C > Rhodoferax. The sequence continues at coordinate 17,656 of DIVK01000079.1, read as the reverse complement.
ATCGCATTGAGCTGGAGGGCATCAACCACCGGACTGCCACCGCGACGAATCCGGCCTACTTCAAGAACACCTACCAGCCCACCACCGGGCGGCTGGGCCTGGTGTATGACCTGACGCCGCATGCCAACGTTTATGTCCAGTACAGCACGGCGGCCGACCCGCCGGCGGGCATCCTGACCACGGCCGCTTACTCCCAGGTGCGCGACTTCGACCTGACGACGGGCCGCCAGTTGGAGGTTGGCAGCAAATTCGACTACCTCGACGGGCGCGGGTCGGCGACGCTGGCCGCCTACAAGATCACGCGCAAAAATCTGGCGATTGCCGATCAGAACCAGCCCGGCACCACGGTGCCGGTGGGACAGCAATCGGCCAGCGGGGTGGAGGTGGCAACGTCATTGAAGGTGACGCCCGGTTTTCTGGTGCAGGGCAACCTGGCTTATACCGCCGCGCAATATGACGTGTTCATGGAAAACGTGGGTGGCACGCCGGTCTCGCGCGCGGGCAACGTGCCCGGCAATGTGCCGGCCTGGGTGGCCAACCTCTGGCTCACCTGGAAACTCGACGCCAACACGCAGTTGGGGGTGGACGTGCGCCATGTGTCACAGCGCTATGGCAATACCGCCAACACGATCTGGGACCCCGCCTACACCTTGTTCGGCGCCAGCCTGAGCTACCAGATCAACCGGAAAACCCAGCTCACCGTGCGGGCGAAAAACCTGGGCGACACGGTGTACGCCGCCTCGGTCGGCGCCGACAGCTTCTACCTGGGCGCGCCGCGCTCGCTGGACGTGGCATTGCACACGTCATTCTGAGCGGAGGGTCATCGTGAAACGAATGCTGTATTTGATACATCGCTGGCTGGGAATCGCCCTGTGCCTGTTCATGGCCATGTGGTTTTTCTCCGGTGTCGTGATGATGTACGTCGGCCATCCCAAGCTCACGTCCGCCGAGCGGCTCGCCAGCTTGCCCGTACTCGATGCCACACGCTGCTGCGCAGCATTGCCGGAGATCATCGCCGCGGCCAATCACGCGGCAAGTCCTGACAACGTCCGCCTCACCTCAATCGCGGGCGTGCCGCGCATTCTGCTGTCCTACGGCCGCTCGGAGGTGGTGGCTGTGGACGGCGCCAGTGCACGGCGGGTTGATGCCGTGGGCGCGGCGCACGCGCTCGCGGCGGCCCGGGCTTTCATGCCGGATGTCCGGGCCACTTACAGGGGGCTGGTCACGGAAGATGCGTGGACCCACTCCAGGGCGCTGGATGCGCACCGCCCCATGCACCGCGTCCGGATGGCCGACGCACAATCCACCGTGCTGTACGTGTCGGGGCGCACCGGCGAGGTGGTGCGCGACGCCACCGGCATCGAGCGGGGCTGGGGCTGGGTGGGCGCCTGGATTCACTGGCTCTACCCCTTTCGGGGCGGAATGGTGGAACGGCACTGGGCCGACATCGTGATTTACACCGCCATCGGGGCCACGGTGCTGGCCCTGATGGGCATGACGGTGGGAGTGTGGCGCTGGCGCTTTTCGGGGCGTTTCAGCAGTGGCTCGCGCTCGCCTTACCGCGAGCCGTGGATGCGCTGGCATCACCTGCTGGGGCTGGTGTTCGGCGTCATGACGGTGGCTTTTATTTTCAGTGGTCTCATGTCCATGAACCCGTTCAAGGTGCTCGATTCCGGAGCGCCCAAGCTGGAGCAGCGGCTGGCCGCGCACGACCGCTGGCAGGCCCAGCAGTTCACGCTGTCCGCATCGCAGGCCTTGCAACGCTTCTCGGCCAGCGGCTTTGCCGCGCGGGAGCTGGAGTGGCGCGTGGTCGATGGCGCGGGCTATTTTCTGGCGCTGGACGACCAGGGCCGCAGCCGCCTGCTGGCCGCCGGAGCGGCGGCAGACGAGGCAACGCCGTTCGCGGCGTTTAGCATGGCGCAAATGCAGACCTGGGGCAGCGCCCTGTTTGCGCAGAACAAGGTCACCGAAGCCACGGTGCTCACTGCCTACGACACCTATTACTACGGCCGTGAACCGCACACCATGGGAGGTGGGAGCAAGCGCCTGCCAGTGCTGCGGCTCAAGTTCGATGACGCACAAGCAAGCTGGCTTCACCTGGAGCCGGACACCGGCACGGTCATCAACCAGCTGGACTCGCACGGCCGCGCCCGGCGCTGGCTGTTTGCCTTTTTGCACAGTTGGGACTGGCTGCCCTTGCTGGAACGCCGGCCCCTGTGGGATATCTGGATGCTTGTCCTGAACGTTGGCGGCTTCATCCTCAGCGTGACCGGCGCCGTGCTCGGATGGCGGCGGCTGCAGCGCAAAAAGAGCGAGTGGGCGGCAGCGGCTTGGCGCGCCCGTGTCGCCGTGTAGTCGAGGTGATCTTGCGATCCGCTCAACTTTTCTCCACGCCACTGCGCCGCCCCCGGGTGGTGTGGCTGGCCGTGCTGCTGACGCTGTTCGGCGCGCTCGCGCCGGCGCTGTCGCATGCGGTGCTGCTGGCGCGCGGCGGCGTGCCACCCGTGATGGTGGTCTGCACCAGCCAGGGCGTGACGCAGGCCGCGCCAAATCCAAATACTTCTTCGACGGATTCCTCCAACGGGCAGGAATCCGCCTTGTTTCCCGTGCATTGCCCGTTTTGCCTGCCATCCACGGATCGTGCGGCCCTTCCGCCACCCGCGCTGTTTCACCATGCGGTTGCGGTTGGCGAACACGAAGAGCCCACGATCCGGCAGGCGTTTTTATGCGTCACCCACTTTGCGCCCACGCCGCCGCCGCGCGGGCCGCCTGTTTCCGGTCCAAACCATTGAATACCTGACTTTTGTTGCCATGTTAGATTCAACGTGCCACGCTGTCCTGCTGCAACTGATGGTGCCCGGCGCCCGGGTTGAAGCCCCTGTTTTTGAGGAGTCCCCATGAAACTGAAAACACTTGCCCTCGTCGCCGCACTGGCTTGCGGCAGCACGTACGCCCAAACCGTCGACGTCAGGGATGCCTGGGTCCGCACCTCGGTGCCGGGTCAGAAGGCCACCGGCGCCTTCATGAAAATCACCGCCCGGGAAAGCGTCAGGCTGATGGGCGGCTCGTCGCCCGTGGCTGGCGTGGTCGAGGTCCATGAAATGAAACTGGACGGCGACGTGATGCGCATGCGCGCCGTGCCGGACGGACTGGAGTTGCCCGCCGGCAAAACTGTGGAACTCAAGCCCGGGAACTATCACATGATGATGCTGGACCTGAAAACCGCCTTGCCCAAGGGCAGCACGGTGCCACTGACGCTGGTATTCAAGGATGCGCGGGGCGTGGAGGGAAAAGTGGAGCTGAAGGTGCCGGTGGCCACGGCCGCGCCCGGCACCCCCGCTGCCACCAGGTGAATTGCCCCTCCTGATTTTCATGCTGTCACTGAAACCGCATTTCGCCTCGCTACGCCGCCCTTGGGCGGTGTGGCTGGCCGTGCTGATGTCAGTGTTGGGTGCGCTGGCCCCCACGCTGTCGCACGCGCTGGCACGAAACCAGACAGCACCGGCCATGGAAGTGTGCGACGGCCCCGGGTCACACCACCAGGCGGCAAGCTCCGGGCCGGCGGATTCCCGGGACGGGCAGGGGACGCTTTCCACGCTCAACGCCTGTCCGTTTTGTCTGCTGGTCACCGACCGCGCGCTGCCGTTGCCGCACCCTTGGATTCACCGCTTTGTCGTCTCCGGCAAGCATGAAGTACCCGCAGCCCGGCCGACATTTTTCTACCTGTCCAGCTTCACACTTGCGGCTCAGCCGCGCGGGCCGCCCCGTTGCCAGACGCCGGTTTTCATCGCCTGAACTGGCGAACACAGTAGCGCGTTGACGGCAGGGTTGCGGCCCGGCGCGGTCTTGCGCGCTGCAAGACACTGCCCGTCGATGGCGGGAGATATCCCGCCCGCAAACCATCCCGATTGGGTGGCCCCCGTTTTTTTACCCTTCATGTCGCCTGACCGGCGAAAAATCAAAAGGTAATCTCATGTTTTACTTGAAACTTCGCACCCTTCCCCGTTCGATGGTCCTGGCGCTGCCTGCCATCTCCCTGCTTTGCGCTCAGGCACTGGCGGCCGATGAAAAAACCGGCACGCTGACGGAAGTCACCGTCACGGCCACCCCGGTCAACATCAACACACCTGCCGCTGCCACTACGCTTGACAAGACAAGTCTCGCAGACAAGCTGCCAGCCACCAGCGATTCAGCCCGCCTGCTGGAGGACGTGCCCGGCGTCAGCCTCTATGGTGCCGGTGGCGTCTCCAGCCTGCCGGCCATTCACGGCCTGGCCGATGACCGGCTGCGCATCAAGGTCGACGGCATGGACCTGATTTCCTCCTGCCCCAACCACATGAACTCGCCGCTGTCTTACCTTGACCCGAGCCAGGTTGAAACACTCAAGGTCTATGCCGGCATCACCCCGGTGAGTGTGGGCGGCGACAGCATCGGCGGCACCATCATCGCCGAATCACGCACGCCCGAATTCGCAGCCCCCGGACAAAAAGCGATCACCCAGGGCGAGGTGGGAAGCTTTTACCGGAGCAACAACAACGCCCGCGGCGTCAACCTGTCGGCCACCTACGCCAGCGAGCAGGTCAGCATCAGCTACAGCGGCTCCACCAGCCAGGCCGACAATTACACCGCCGGCGCGGACTTCAAAAGCTATGACTTCACTGGCCGCGCCGGGCACAACCTGCCGCGCAACGAGGTCGGCTCCACCGCGTATGAAACGCGCAACCACAGCCTGGGGCTTGCCTTCAAGAACGACAACCACCTGTTCGAGGCCAAACTGGGCTACCAGGACATGCCGCTGCAGTTGTACCCGAACCAGCGCATGGACCTGCTGGGCAACACCCAGAAAAGCGTGAACCTGCGCTACCTGGGCCAGTTCAACTGGGGCGCGCTGGAGGCCCGCGCCTACCACGAAAATGTCGATCACTACATGGACTTTGGTGCCGACAAGCGCTACTGGTATGGCGGGGCGACGGGGGGCTCTGCGGCCGTGGTTGGCACACCCTGCAGCCCGATCGGCGCCACCTGTGCGGCTGGCATGCCGATGTACACCGAAGGCAAAACCACCGGCGTCAGCGTCAAGGCTGACGTGACGCTGACGCCCCAGGACCTGCTGCGCGTGGGCGGTGAAGTGCAGCACTACCGCATCAACGACTGGTGGACGCCTTCAGGCGCCGGCATGTGGCCCGGAACCTTCTGGAACATCAGGGACGGCGAACGTGACCGCAACGCCATTTTTGGCGAGTGGGAAGCGCGCAGGAGTCCGCAGTGGATGACATTGGCCGGCCTGCGCTTTGAACAGGTCAAAATGAACGCGGGCAACGCTGCGGGCTACAACCCGGCCGGCATGGGCAACCAGGCCCGTGATGCCAATACCTTCAATGCCCTTGACCACCAGAAGACCGACCACAACCTGGACCTGACCGCCCTGGCGCGCTACACCGCCAACGCCAACTACGACATCGAGTTTGGCTTTGCCCACAAGGTGCGCTCGCCCAACGTGTATGAACGCTACACCTGGTCCACCTGGTCGATGGCCGCGCTGATGAACAACTTTGTTGGCGACGGCAACGGTTATCTGGGCGATGTCAACCTGAAACCGGAGAAAGCCAACACCGTCTCCGCCACCTTCGACTGGCACGCCGCCGACAGCAGTTGGGGCCTGAAGGCCACGCCTTACTACACGCAGGTGAGCGACTACATTGACGCCGTGCAGTGGAATGCCGCCACCAACCAGCCTGCCTCCACGCCGGTGACGAACAAGTTCGGCGTCCTCAAATTCGCCAACCAGTCGGCGCGCCTGTACGGCATCGACCTCTCAGGCCACATGCCGCTGGCCAAGACCGGCTGGGGCGCCTTCGGACTCAAGGGTCTGCTGAACTACAGCAAAGGCAGCAACCAGGACACGGATGCCGCGCTGTACAACATCATGCCGCTCAACGCCAAACTCGTGCTGACGCAAAAAATGGACGGCTGGAACAACAGTGCCGAACTGGTGATGGTGCAGGCCAAGGACAGCGTCTCGACGGTTCGCAACGAAATCAGGACACCGGGCTATGCGCTGCTCAACCTGCGTGGCAGCCACGCATGGAAAACGGTGCGGGTTGACTTCGGCGTGGAGAACCTGCTGGACAAGTTCTACTACCTGCCCACCGGCGGCGCCTACACCGGCCAGGGCACCACCATGAGCAACCCGGCCTTGCCCAACTACCCGCAGTGGGGTACCGCCGTGCCGGGCATGGGGCGCTCGCTGTATGCCGGCGTCACGCTGAAGTTTTAACCGCCGTCCCGGGCTAAACCGGTCGCGCAGGCGGCATCGCATTGGGGTAAGCTGTCTGCACTTGCGTGCAGACGCTTACCCCTTTTCTTTTGGAGCCAGCATGAGTGATTCACAAAACACCGGTTTCGGCAAATTCGTCCCCGGTTTTGACTTTCTACAGAATCTGGCGAAGGGCGCGTCCGGGACGGTTCCGCAAATGCCCCATCTGGCCCACTGGGTTGTCCCCACGCTCAACGTGGAGGAGTTGGAAAAACGCATCGCGGAACTCAAGGCCGTGCAGTTCTGGCTGGAGCAAAATTCCAGAGCCCTGGGGGCCACGGTGCAGGCGCTGGAGGTGCAAAAAATGACGCTGGCCACACTCAAGGGCATGAATTTCAACATGCCTTCCCTGGCCGATGCACCCGAGCCTCAGGCAGCGGAACCCGCAGCCACCACGGCCAAGCCCGCCAGCGCGACGGCGGCCGGCATGGTGGACCCGATGCAACTGTGGGGCGCGCTGACGCAACAGTTTCAGCACATCGCCGCCAGTGCCCTGAAGGATGTCGGCAAAAACATCGCCGCAGACCTCACGCAAACCGGGGCGGCCGCCAAGGCCAGGACCACGGGTAAGACAGCCGCGGCTACGGGCAAGGCCGGAGCGGCTGGCAAGAAAACCGCCAGCAAAACGACCGGAAAAACAACCGCCCGCGGCAGCTGACACCCTGCACGCGAATCTGCCGATGAAACTGTTTCCCTATGGTCATGCCACGCATCCGCAGTGGCGCATGGCTGCCGCTCTGGTGCTGGCGCAGTTGCGCGCCCAGATGGCGCTGCACGGGTACGCAAGCGCGCCGACACTGGCCTTGCTGTACATCACCGACCATTACGTCAATGCGGCGCAGGACCTTCTGGATCACCTGAGTGCCGAGTTGCCGGAGATCACCGACTGGTCGGGCACCGTGGGGGTGGGCATCGCGGCCAACAACGTGGAGTATTTTGATGAACCGGCGCTGGCCGTGATGTTGTGCGAACTGCCGACCGACCAATACCGCGTGTTCTCCGGGGTGGCGCCGCTGGGGCTGGGTTTTGAAGCCCACACGGCACTGATCCACGCGGACGCCCATACGTCCGATCTGGACGAACTCATCGCCGAGATGGCGGCGCGCACGACGTCGGGCTATCTGTTTGGCGGCCTGTCGTCGAGCCGCGCAAGATCGGTGCAGTTTGCCGTGGGCGGCAATGGCAATATCCGCGGCCAGGGAGCCGCCGGCGGCGTGTTCAGCGGCGGCTTGAGCGGCGTGGCATTCGGCGCGGGGGTGAGTCTGGTGTCACGCGTCACGCAAGGCTGTTTGCCACTGACCCGTGCCCATCAGGTGACGGCCGCCGAACTCAACGTGGTGACCCGGCTCGATGGCGAACCGGCGCTGGACGTGATGTTGCGTGAACTCAAGGTGTCGCTGGCGCAGCCTGAAACCGCGCTCGCGGCGGTGCGCGCCACCCTGGTCGGGTTGCTGCACCCGGCGAACGGCGACAGCCCGGCGGCCAACACGGTGGCCGTCGGCCAGACCGGCAACTTTGGCAGCGACGTGCTGGTGCGCCACATCGTCGGGCTGGACCCGGCCCGGCGCGGCGTCGCCGTGTCCGACCAGTTGGAAGCGGGCATGCAGCTGGCCTTTTGCCAGCGCAATGTGCAGGCGGCCCGTGCCGATTTGATCCGCGTCTGCGCCGAGATCCGCGAAGAACTGGAGCCGCAAGAGTTGCCGGTAGAAGCCGCCACGGCGCTGGCAGTGTCCGAGGCAGAGGCAGCGCCGCATCCGGCAAGAGGCATTGCGGGCGCCATCTATGTCAGCTGCGCCGGGCGCGGCGGAGCGCATTTCGGCGGACCCGGTGCCGAACTGCAAATCGTGCGCCGGGCCCTCGGCGACGTGCCGCTGGTGGGGTTTTTTGCCAGCGGCGAAATTGCCCGCAACCACCTCTATGGTTACACCGGGGTGCTGACAGTGTTCACTGCGGGCGGTTGAGGGAACTTCGATGAATCCACGCTGCCGTCATCGCGAGGCCGCGGGCCGTGGCAATCCATGGCCGGGTTGCCATGCTTTGGCTTGTCCCGATCCCGTCGAAAGGCTCGCAATGACGAATTTACAGAGCTGCCATCAAGAAACTTGCTTCACACCCCGCGCGCCCGCTGCGCCTTGAACTGCGCCCGAAACTGCCCAAAGGTGCCCGCATCCAGCGCTGCGCGCACCTCAGACATCAGGTTCAGGTAATAGTGCAGGTTGTGGATGCTGGCCAGCATCGGCCCGAGCATTTCACCGCAGCGGTCCAGGTGATGCTGGTAGGCGCGGCTGAAGCCGTCGCGGCCACCGTCGGCCCAGGACACACCGGAACTGCCGGCGCAGGCGTGGCAGGTGCAGGTCACGTCCAGCGGCTGCTCGTCCAGCTTGTGGCGGGCGTTGCGGATTTTGAGGTCGCCAAAGCGGGTGAACAGCGTGCCGTTGCGGGCGTTGCGCGTGGGCATGACACAGTCGAACATGTCCACGCCCTGCGCCACGCCTTCCACCATGTCTTCCGGCGTGCCAACGCCCATCAGGTAGCGTGGTTTATGCGCTGGCAGGCGATGCGGCGTGTGCGCCATGATGCGCAGCATCTCATCCTTGGGCTCGCCCACGCTCACACCGCCCACGGCGTAGCCGGGAAAATCCAGATCGATCAGCTGCTCCAGCGACTCCTGGCGCAGGTGCTCGAACATGCCGCCCTGCACGATGCCGAACAGCGCGTTGGGGTTCTCCAGCCGGGCAAATTCAGCCTTGCAACGCTTGGCCCAGCGCAGGCTGAGCTCCATGGAGTAACGCGCCTCGGCCTCGGTGGTGAGCTGGCCCTTGGTTTTGGGCTCGATCGAGATGTAGGGCGTGCATTCGTCGAACTGCATAACGATGTCGCTGCCCAGCACGGTCTGTATCTGCATCGAGATTTCGGGCGTCAGGAACAGCTTGTCGCCGTTCACGGGAGAAGAGAACCTGACGCCTTCTTCAGTGATCTTGCGCATCTCGCCCAGGCTCCAGACCTGAAAGCCGCCGGAATCGGTCAGGATCGGCTTGTCCCACTTCTCGAACCTGTGCAGGCCGCCAAACTGGGCCAGCACGTCCAGCCCGGGGCGCATCCACAGGTGAAAGGTGTTGCCCAGGATGATTTGCGCGCCCATTTCCTCCAGGCTGCGCGGCAGCACGCCTTTGACGGTGCCGTAGGTGCCGACCGGCATGAAGATGGGGGTTTCGACCACACCGTGATTCAGCGTGAGGCGGCCGCGGCGGGCGTGAGAACCGGGGTAGGCGCCTTGCGCCTCGTCGGTTTTGAGAAGGTCAAACTGCAGCATGGGCGGGCTTTTCCTTGTGAAGCAGCATGGCGTCGCCATAGCTGAAAAAACGGTAATTTTCTGAAATGGCGTGCCGGTACAGCGCCATGACGTGTTCATGACCGGCAAAGGCGCTGACCAGCATCATCAGGCTCGACTTGGGCAGATGAAAGTTGGTCACCAGCGCGTCCACCACCTTGAAATCAAAGCCGGGAGTGATGAAGATGCTGGTGTCGCCCGTGGTCTGGCCCGTTTGCGCCCAGCTCTCCAGCGTGCGCACCGAGGTGGTGCCGACGGCAACGATGCGTCCGCCACGCGCGCGGCAATCGGCAATCGCCTGCTGGGTGGGCGCAGGCACGTCATACCACTCGCTGTGCATCCGGTGCTCGGCCAGGTTTTCGGTCTTGACCGGCTGGAAGGTGCCCGCGCCCACGTGCAGGGTGACGTGGGCCCGTTGCACGCCCATGGCGTCTATTTGCGCCAGTAACGCGTTGTCAAAGTGCAGCGCGGCGGTGGGAGCGGCCACGGCGCCGGGGTTTTTGGCGAAGACGGTCTGGTAACGCTGCGCATCTTCAGCCGAGTCGGTGTGCGTGATGTAGGGCGGCAGCGGCACGTGGCCGTGACGTTCCATCAACGTGTAGGGGTCATCGCCCGCGTCGTTGGACAGCACGAAGCGAAACAGCGGGCCGTTGGCATCGGGCCAGCGGCCCAGCAGCGTGGCGCGCAGATTGTCGTGCGCACCGGGTGCGCCGACCAGGGCCACGGTGGCGCCCACTTCGGGTTTTTTGCTCACGCGCATGTGGGCCGCCACCTGGTTGCCGGTAAGCACCCGCTCGATCAGCAGTTCGAGCTTGCCGCCGGTGGCTTTTTCGCCAAACAGGCGGGCGTTGATGACCTTGGTGTCGTTGAAAACGAGCAGGTCGCCCGCCCGCAAGAGCGAGGGCAGGTCGCGGAAAACGCGGTCTGTCGGGGCGGCGATGCCGTCCAGCAGGCGTGAGCCGCTGCGTTCGGGGGCAGGGTGTTGGGCGATGAGGGCTTGCGGCAGCGTGAAATCGAAATCACTTAAAAAATAGGCGCGAGGGGCGCCGGAGACGATGAGGGGCATGGTGCTTGAGGGGCGGACGGGCCCCGTGCCAAGGTGATAAAGCTGGGGATTGTCGCAGGCTCACCTGAACCCGGCCAAACTTAGGGCTTTGCTGAACAAGTCTCTCCGTTCGGCCTGAGCCTGTCGAAGGCTTCTTCAAGTTGTTGATTTGCAAGGACTGCGTTTCGACAAGCTCAACGCGAACGGACTTATTCAGCATTGCCTTAGGGTAAACGGCGCTGGGGTGATGCAAGAAAGACGAAGCGGAATTCGGTGCTGGTGACGTCCCATCCAAGCCTGACGAAGTAACCAGCGCTGCGCGGCCTCCTCGCGCAGCGCCCGTATTGACTGCCGGGTTGGGCAAGTCAATTTTTGTTTGACCATGCCTGAGCAAGCCCGCAAGGAATGGCAACCCATGCCATATATGCCAGGATAACGTCCAGCGGGCTTCGACCATGCGAACCATGCAGGGCATTCATCAGCCCGAAGCCCCAAAGAATAGAGGTAAAAGGGCTGGCAAAAAACAAAACAGTACCTGCCAAAACCCGGAAAAGAACTTCCCCAGCCAGATCGAATACCGGCCCTGACAAACGGCGCAGGCGGCACCCATGCGACACTTTGCGCCTGCGCCCCAAACCCGAACCACCATGCCCCGTTTCGCCGCCAACCTGAGCTTGATGTACCCCGAGCTGCCCTTCCTGGAGCGGTTCGCGGCGGCCGCCGGCGATGGCTTCCAGGCGGTGGAGTACCTGTTTCCCTATGCCTGGCCAGCGCAAGAACTGGCCGCGCGCCTGCGGGCCCATGGCTTGCGGCAGGTTTTGTTCAACGCACCACCGGGCGGCACCGAGGCACCCGCCATGGCGCGGGCCTGGGACGCGGGCAGCCG